>NZ_JAHLQI010000003.1 GCF_018918345.1 Butyricicoccus intestinisimiae | reverse complement strand
AGCAATGTATGCAGCGGACTGATACTAATAGGTCGAGGGCTTGACCTAAATTTGATTTGGGTAAACTCGGAAAATGCTTCTGTCGAGTTCATCGTTGTTCAGTTTTGAGGGTGCAGGAAAAACACCCACAAGGAAAAAATTGCGAAATGCACCATTAGCTCAGTTGGTAGAGCAACTGACTCTTAATCAGTGGGTCCTGGGTTCGAATCCCCGATGGTGTACCACTTTTTTTCTGGACACCGGTTAAACGGTGTGTGGAAATGGCCCGTTGGTCAAGCGGCTAAGACGACGGCCTCTCACGCCGTAAACGGGAGTTCGATTCTCCCACGGGTCACCAATTTTTTTCTTGACATAATACCGCAAAGGTGTTATAATAACAAAGGTTTTTCGAAAGAAGAACACAGTAGGTGTTAATTGTGATGAGGGTACACCCGTTCCCATTCCGAACACGGTAGTTAAGCTCATTTACGCTGACAATACTTGGCTGGTGACGGCCCGGGAAGATAGGACGATGCCTACACAAAGCAAGACCGGAATCCGAAAGGGTTCTGGTCTTTTTTCGTTTTTATATCAGAAAAGTTGTGACGAAGAATGAATTTTACACTTTAAACAACAAAAGCATTGACTTCCCGTTTTCCCCTTGCTACAATAGAACGGTACTCAAAAGATAAAGAAGGGTTCTGCATATGAAGAAAAAAATTGCAATCGTCGGCTTGGGACTGATTGGCGGTTCCTTTGCCCGTGCCTTTAAGAAATATACGGATTATACTGTCATTGGATTCAACCGCACGCAAAGCACGGCGGAAAAGGCATTGGCGGATGGTGCGATTGATGCCATCGGCACGCCGGAGGACTTGAAAGAAGTCGATATTGTTCTGCTGTCCATGTATCCGAAAGTTTCCTGCGATTTTGTAGAGAAGCACATGGAGGCATTTAAGCCGGGCTGTATCATCACGGATGACTGCGGTATTAAAAGTTATCTGGTAGAGCGCTTGACGCCGCTGTGTCAGGCTCACGGGCTGTATTTTGTCGGCGGACATCCCATGGCAGGACGAGAAGTGTCAGGATATAAAGCATCCGACGCGGACTTGTATAGAGGCGCGAGCATGCTGCTTGTGCCGACAGAGGCTTCTACGCCGGAGATCGTCAAGCAGGTCAAAGCAATGTTCTCTCAGATTGGATTTGGTCAGCTCGTGATTACCACACCGGAGC
Source organism: Butyricicoccus intestinisimiae (assembly GCF_018918345.1). Classification (NCBI taxonomy): domain Bacteria; kingdom Bacillati; phylum Bacillota; class Clostridia; order Eubacteriales; family Butyricicoccaceae; genus Butyricicoccus; species Butyricicoccus intestinisimiae. The sequence continues at coordinate 356,779 of NZ_JAHLQI010000003.1, read as the reverse complement.
ATCATGACCGCATGATTGCGTATACATCTCAGCTGTGTCATGTCGTATCCAGTGCGTACATCAAAAGTCCATCCGAACTGGAGCACAAAGGCTATTCCGGCGGCAGCTACCGCGATTTGACGCGCGTTGCATATCTCAATGAAACCATGTGGACAGAATTATTTATCGAGAATAAACAGGCGCTTGTGCCGGAAATTGACGAAATCATTCATCATTTGACGGAGTACCGCGATGCGATTGCTGCAGAAGATGAACAGACCTTGTTCCGGCTGCTCAAAGAGGGCAGACAAAGAAAAGAACAATTTGGCTAAGGATTACTTTGAAAAAACAGGAAGCGGACGTTCTGAGTGGTTGGAACGTCCGCTTTTATATATGATTCATCCGGCTGAATGCAGGAAGGTATAGGAGAAAAGAGGGGAATAAAGAATAGGGATGTGTATGGTGTGTCAGCCGGATGGAATCAGCAGGTATTATAAATACGGCTGCTCCTCCCAAAAGTCCTCCATCGGATCGGCTTGTTCGAAATGATAACCTAGCGCCTTGCGCAAACGGCGCTGACCGGAGGAAATAGAGCGGGAGACAGCGGACGGAGAAATTCCAAAAATTTCAGCGATTTCTTTTTGCGTCATACCCTCGAGTAAGTTCAGTACGCAGACCTGATACTGGTGTCTTGTCAGCGTTTCGGCCATGCATGATAAGAGCTGGCGACGCAGCGCCATATCCGTGGCGGCTGAAGCGTTTTCCAGAGCGGTGAGATTGCGTCGAACATGGGACATAAAATACAGCCTCCTTTGGCTTGTCATAGTAATGTTCTAAGAGAAAAGCGGTTTGGCGGCTCTCGCACGCCATGGTGTATAGTGCGTTGATGCGGCGTCGGAGCTTTCGGCGCACCTCCAAAGAGATGGTGCGTGAAGCCTGTGATTCGAGCAGGGCGATGCGCTGTTCCAGTCGGAGCGCGTCGCAGAGATACTCTTCAGATAGGTTTTGCAATGAGCACATATGGCGTTACCTCGCAATTTAGCACAAATATTCGGATTATAGAAGAAAATGTAGAATTTTGTAAAAACGTTGAGAAATACCGAAGAATCTCTGATATTCTTTTCTTTACAATTCCATAATAAGACATAAAACGGATAAAATCAACCTTGATTATCTGAATATTACATGGTATAATACTGGAAATTTTCGATAAAAAATTAGACAAAAAAACCTCCCGATTCGAAAAGAATCGGGAGGATAAAAAAATCTTCGATTATTTTACATAGCAAATGTCGTCGTCCGGCTTTTTCGCAGGCTCCAGAGACTTGACATAGAGTACAGGTCCCATGCCTTGATATTCCGGGAAAAATTCGTGCTTGACCTCTGCAGTGATGGTGTACCAATCGCGGTCCTTGAGCTTGGCAGCGGAAGGATGCTTGCATACGACAGCTGCAAATGAGATATCCTCTGCGCAGCAGGTCATGACAAACCGACCGGCGGCAAAATTATTTTTGCCCATGCCGTTTGGACGATAGGTCTGGCACAAGAAACGAACCGTATGACCGGCATATTTTTCCGGATGTTCCATCGCATCGAAATACCACATCGCGTAATCGGCATCGGAAATATCTACGATGTCCTTCGAAAGATCCAGATTGGCTTCCAAGGATTCCTGATAGACTTCGCTTCTGCCGTCCGGATAGTCCATAAAAATATCTGCGCGGCGGTTAATCATGCGGACGCGGCGGTTTTTGATGATGTCCTTGGTGCCGGCATCGCAGCGATTAAAGACAATCATATCGGTCGCCTGCAGCATCGGGAACATAAAGCCGCCCATATTCTGAAAATAGTTGTCAAACGTGCGTGCATCCACGGTGGTTACCGTCTGATATACCATCCATCCCTTCGGGAAGGTATCCGGCGCAAGGTCAGTCAGCTTCCACATGCCGTTCCATTCTACGATGACGCGTTCTGGCTTGTATTTCCGGCTGCATTCTTCCAAGAACATGCGGTTAAAATCTTCCTGATCTTCAATGGCCTTGACGATGCAGTTGGATTCCATGAGCAGACCGTAATCAAATTCGGTTTCGCCGTCCTCGCACACAATCATCAGGGTCTTTTCGCCCTCGGAAAAATTCGGATCGCGCAGGATAGATTCGATAAACGTTGTCTTGCCGCTGTCCAGAAAACCGGTGAAAAAATATACAGGAATTTCCACAGACAGTCCTCCTTATGCGAACAGTGCAGCCAGTGCATCTTCTTTGATGCCGGAGCCGATGACACACAGACGGCCGGTGTAATCCGCCGCACCGTGGCGCAGCTCGATTTCGCCCGGAACCATATCAAAGTGCAGCCAAGTGCCGTCCTGCTCCGGAACGATGCCCTTTGCGCGCAGAACAATACCATACAGCTCCTGATCGTCCAGCTGACTCAGGCGGGCACGCAGATCGTCCTCGGTGAACTTGCGTGCTGTCTCGATGCCCCAGCTCGTGAATACTTCGTCGGCATCGTGACCGTGATGATGATGGCCGCAGGAGCACACGCCGTTCTCATCATAATGATGTTCATGATGGTGCTCGTGCTCGTCATGGTCATGATGGTGATGGCCGCAGGAGCAGGTCTCGCCGTCGTGATGATGATGCTCATGCTCCTCATGCTCGTCGTGGTCATGATGGTGATGGCCGCAGGAGCAGGTCTCGCCGTCGTGATGATGATGCTCATGTTCATGTTCATGCTCGTCATGATCGTGATGATGATGGCCGCAGGAGCAGGTTTCGCCGTCATGATGATGGTGATGATGATGCTCCTCATGCTCGTACAGCTCCGCAGCATCCAGCAGTGCCTTGTGGCCGTCTGCGCACATGACATCATAGATCTGCTCGCCGGTCAGCTCATCCCACGGGGTGGTGATGATGCTGGTGTTTTCGCCGCAGTGCTCACGAATCAGCTTGAGAGCCTCGTCCAAACGCTTGTCGCTGACATTCTGGGTGCGGCTCAGCACAATGGTGCCGGCGCTTTCCAGCTGATTGACATAGAACTCACCGAAGTTCTTGATATACATGCGGCACTTGGAAGCGTCGCATACGGTGGTCATGCAGCCCATTTCCACTTCGCCTTCGCGCAGAACCGGCTGTACAGCGGCAGCAACGTCGGACAGCTTGCCGACGCCGGACGGCTCAATGATGATGCGATCCGGTGCGTACTGGCTCAGGACGTCGCCCAGTGCCTTTTCAAAGTCGCCGACCAAAGTGCAGCAGATGCAGCCGGAGTTCATTTCGTTGATTTGAATGCCGGAATCCTTCAGGAAACCGCCGTCAATGCCGATTTCACCGAACTCGTTTTCGATCAGAACCACCTTCTGACCCTTGAGCGGGCCCTCCAGCAGTTTGCGAATCAGGGTCGTCTTGCCGGCGCCCAGGAAACCGGAAATAATGTCGATTTTCGTCATATCAAACACCTTCTATAAGATATAGTTTACAAGTGGATGAAAGCAAAAGGCTTTCTAAGCTATCGTACACCAAAACAGGAGAGTTTTCAAGAGTTTCTCGTGTAAAAGAACCGTGAACAGAGGGATACGCGGCACAAACAGGATAAAATCGGAAACATTGACATTGCAAGCTAGATACCGTACAATGAAAACAGAAATACATGCGGAGAACCACCCCGCAGGGAGGCTGAAACAATATGTTTGAAACATTCCGCAGCATTCGGTTTCATTTGCTGTTGGCAGCGCTTGGCTATATTGCTGTCGGCGCTGTGATGCTGTTTATTCCCGATCAGTTTTTGGCAGTTGTCTGCTATGTTATCGGCGCGCTGCTCATCGCCTACGGCGTCATCGGCATGCTGATGTGCTGGAAGAACCGAACCATACGCATGGCAAAAATTTTTATTGGTATTTTGACCATCGCCGTCGGTATTTTCGTCATCGCACAGCCCAAGGCATTTACTGCTGTGCTGCCTATTATTTTCGGTTTGATTTTGCTGCTCGATGGCATTTTGAATTTGCGGCACGGTATCGGACTCAAAAAGTTTGGCGATCCGGGCTTTCTGTCGGTTATCATTGTCGGCATCATCACGGTTGTGCTCGGTGCGATTGTTCTGATACATCCGTATGGAACGGCAAAGTTCACGCTGCGTATAATCGGCGCTGCACTGATTTACAGCGGCATTTCGGATTTCCTCGTGCTGTATCGCATGAATCATGCGCGATTGATTTATGAGCGCGACAATCCGCCGGAGCCGAAGAAAAAAGGGCAGAGACACAAGAAAACCAAAGTTATTGATGTGCACGCACATCCGGTCGATGATGATGACGAGGAGGAATAAGCGGTGCATCTGGACAAGGAAGAATTGGAGAACATGCCGCAGGGAACCGATGTGTTTTCCCTGAGCGATCAGGTTCCTACAGAAGAAGAACTGTATGATTTGGCAGAGCTGTTCAAAGTATTTGGCGATTCCACGCGCATCAAGATTCTGTATGTTCTTGTTGAGAGCGACATGAGTGTCGGAGACATTGCGCAGGCGCTCAATATGACACAGAGTTCGATTTCCCATCAGCTGCGCGTGCTCAAGCAGAGCCGTCTGGTGCGATTCCGCCGAGAGGGAAAGAACATCGTGTATTCGCTGGCAGATGACCATGTGCACACGATTATGAGCCAAGGATTAGAACATCTGGAAGAGTGACAAAAAAGCAAAACGCCGCTAAAAGCGGCGTTTTACTATATATATGGTATGGAAAGACAGTATGCAATCTGTTGTTATTTTTAGTATACCGTCTGCACGCATACTTGTCAATCGTTCTGCATCATTTTTTGAGTAAAAAATCACAAAAAACTGTATATTTATCGAAAGAAGCTGCTTTTCACTTTAAAAATGTTAAAAAATGCAAGTGTTCCCGTGCACGCAAAGAAAAAACACCGAAATCGCGATGAATTTCGGTGTTTTTTTCGAAAATCAGATAGAATTACGAGCCATCTCCGCCGGCTTTGACCTTAATCCAAAGCTCGGACAGACGCTGACGCAGGAATTCGTTATCGTGAAAGATTTCGTCCTTGTCGTAACCGGTGCGCGGTGTGTACGCCTCGTTTCCGCAGAACAGACCGCCCTCCGCAGTCAAATCGCGGGAAACCTCCAGATTCGGTGAGGTATAGCCGTACTCCTCCGCATTGGTGTATGCCGGATCATACGAAATCATATAGTTGATAAACTTGTGCGCCAACTCCGGATTGGCGGCATTTTTTGGAATGACCATTGCATCACTCCAAATATTGGTGCCCTGCTTGGGGCAGTAATAGCCCATGTCCGGATTTTCCGACAGGATATATGCGGCGTCGCCGCTGTACACCTGACCGATATCCTTCACGCCGTTTACCATGTTGTCGATGATTTCATCGGTGACGTAAACCGGACGCATGGTGTTGTTGACCTTGCACAGCCACTTGTATGCTGCGTCAATTTCCTTTTCGTCGTTGGTATTCATCGAGTACCCCAACGCCTTGAACGCCATCATAAACGAGTCGCGCTCAGAGTCGTAGATATAAATGCGGTTGTTGTATTTTTGGTCGAGCAAAATGTTCCAGCCCTCTTTTTCGAGATCCTGCTTGGAGACATTGTTTTTGTTGTACACCAGACCGACAGTGCCCCAGAAATACGGAATGGAGTAGTCGTTGTTCGGGTCAAAATCCATGCCGACACAGGCGGGATCCAGATGGTCAAAGTTTGTGATGGCACTGCGGTCAATTTTTTGCAGACGCTTTTCCTTCATCAGACGCTCAATCATATAGTCGGACGGAATGAGTACGTCATACGAATCGCCGGAGCTGACCTTGGTGTACATCATCTCGTTGGAATCAAAGTTTTCCACGATGACATGACAGCCGTATTCGTCCTCAAAATCCGAAATAACGGAGTCTGAGATATATTCGCCCGGCAGATAGAGTTTCAACGTGTTGGAATTGCCGGAAGACTTGTTGGTGCCGTCAAAATCTGTGCCCGGACCGCCGCAGCCGGTCAGCGCACCGGCGAGTACGGCACCTGCACAGCAGGCAGCGAACAGTTTTTTCAGCTTCATGATGCAGGTTCCTCCTTGTGCTTTTTCCGCGTGCGCTCTGCAATGCGCGGAATCAGATTGACGAGCAGCAGCACCACCGTGATAATAACGATAACCAGCGTGGAAATCGCATTGATGGACGGATTGACGCGCTTGGACATCGTGTAGACCAGAATCGAGATGTTCTGTACGCCGTTGCCCGTGACGAAGTAGGAAATGACGAAGTCGTCAAAGGACATGGTAAATGCAATCAGCGCACCGGCAAAAATACCCGGAGACAGCTGCGGAATAATCGCATGCCACAGCGCCTGCCAAGGGTTTGCGCCCAAATCCAGTGCTGCGTCCGCCAAATTCGGGTCCAGCGTGCGCAGACGCGGCGTGATGGACAACATGACATACGGCGTGCAAAACGCGATGTGCGCCAGCAGCAGCGTCAAAAAGCCCTTGCTCACTTCCAGCGTGGCGAAGAACATGAGCAGGCCAATCGCAGTGACAATGTCAGGATTCATAATCGGCAGGTCATTTGCCGTGCGAACCGCCCTGCGCAGCGGCTTGCTGCATCGGGACAGACCGATGACGGTAATGGTTCCGATACAAGTGGAAATAATCGTTGCCAAGATGGCAATGGCAAAAGTAGTGCCGATGGCGCCCATCGTCACGGACGAGGAGAACATCTTCTCGTACCAGCGCAGAGAAAAGCCGGAAAATGTCGTCAGCGAACGCGAGGCATTAAACGAAAACAAAATGGTGTATGCAATCGGAATGTAAAAGAACACGATGACAGCGGCGAGAACAACGCGTGTCCAGTGAAAGGATTTCTTCTGCTTCAAATCTCGTCACCTCCATTGCGGTCGATTTTGCGGGTCAAATACATAGAAATCATGATGATAATGACCATGATGAGCGAAAGGGCAGAGCCAAAGCTCCAGTTGCCGGATGTCAGGAACTGCGATTCGATGACATTGCCGATCAGGACGTACTGTCCGCCGCCCAGCAGCTTCGGAATGAAGAAAGAGGACACAGCGGGCAGAAATACCAGCGTGATGCCTGAGATAATGCCCGGAATGCTCAACGGCAGCGTCACGCGGCGGAACGCCTGCGCGCGGTTCGCGCCGAGATCGCTCGCCGCTTCCAAGAAAGACGGATCCATTTTGGACAGCGACGTGTGAATCTCCAAAATCATGAACGGCAGGAAGTTGTAAACCATGCCGAGAACCACAGCGAAATCCGTGTACATGAACGGAAACGGGCCGATGTGCAATAAACCGAGCAAGTTGTTCAAAATACCGTTGTCCTGCAAGATACCGACCCAAGCATAGGTGCGCACGAGCATGTTGATCCAAGTCGGCAGCGTGATGACGAGAATCAGTGTAGTGCTCTTGACACCTGCGCGGGCGATGGCATAGGCGGACGGATAACCGAGCAGCAGACAGACAAGCGTGGTCAAAATCGCAATGCGCATGGAGCGGAGAAGCACCTGCATGAATACGGCGTCGCGGAAAAAGCGTGCGAAATTGTCCAGCGTGAATTGTCCCTGAAAGAAGGCTGTGCCTTCAACCGTGAATGCATACGCGATGATGAGCAGCATCGGAATCACGATGAAAATGGCAATCCAAAAGACATAGGGATATGCCATGGAACGGAAACGTTTCATGTGCTCAGTCTCCCTTTCTCATGATATGGATATCATCCGGCGTAAAGCGCAGACCGACCAGATCGCCCGGCTCGGTGCGGTCGGTTGTTGCGACCTTGTACTCGGAGCCCTTGGTGGCAAACGTGATGTCGTATACACCCGGCGTGATGTTTTCCCAATCAAAATCATAGATGACATCGGTAATCTTGATGCGGGCGCCCTCGTCCTGCGGAGCCAGACTCCATGCGGAGGCATCCGCCCAAATCATCAGGTCGTTGTCCAGCGTCATAGACTCTCGAATATCGTCGACAGACTTGGAGAAGTTTACCGCGTAAATTTCTTCCTGATATTCTTCCGACTGGACACGGTTGGCGTCCTCTACAATCATGTCAACGGTGACGGTTGTGCCGGATGCCGTCGAGAACGTAACCGGATATCTGCCGTTTTCCGGCTTGATGTCATAGGAAATTTTAGAAATCGAGACCCATTCCTCGGTGTCTTTTTTCCAAGCCTGCGCGTTGGCGCGGGCGATAATCATGGACTCGGTCAGCTCTGCAACGTCCTCCTTGTCCAGATAGAAGCTGTCTGCGTCCATCAGCTCGCCGGCTTCCTCGTTGATGACCGGCTTTTCCTCTGTGATGTTCATTTTGACCGTGATAGACGTGCCCTGACGGGTTTCTACAATGGTGTCGTAGTGTACGCCCTTGAACAGCACCGACTTGACGCGGCCGCGCAGCAAGCCGTCCTCCGGTGCGACAATATCCAAATCCTCCGGACGAATCACCACATCGACTTCTTCGTTCGGCGCGAAACCGCCGTCCACGCAGTCAAACGGATGGCCGTCAAAAATAACGCGGTTGTCGCATGGCATCACACCGTCTGTGATGTTGCTCTCGCCGATGAAGTTGGCAACATAACGGTTGACCGGCTCGTTGTAAATGTCGACCGGAGAGCCGATTTGTTCGATGTTGCCACCCTTCATGACAACAATCGTGTCGGACATGGTCAGCGCTTCTTCCTGATCGTGGGTGACAAAGATAAACGTGATGCCGACTTCCTGCTGGATATTTTTCAGCTCGCGCTGCATTTCCTTGCGCAGCTTGAGATCCAGTGCGCCGAGCGGCTCGTCGAGCAGCAGAACCTTCGGTTCGTTGACCAGCGCGCGGGCAATGGCAACACGCTGCTGCTGACCGCCGGACATCTGGGTGATGCGGCGCTTGTCAAAGCCGCTCAGACCGACCAGACGCAGCATACGCTTGACCTTCTGCTCGATGATGTCCTTCGGCTGCTTTTTGAGATTGAGACCGAAAGCAATGTTGTCATAAACGTTCAGATGCGGAAACAGCGCGTATTTCTGGAATACCGTGTTGACTTCGCGCTTGTACGGCGGCAGACCGGAAATATCCTTGCCGTCAAACAGCACCTGACCGTCATCGGCGTCGAGAAAGCCCGCAATGATGCGCAGCAGCGTGGTTTTGCCGCAGCCGGACGGGCCGAGCAGCGTGACAAATTCGTTTTCATGAATGTCCAGCGAAATGCCGTTGAGCACGCGCTGACCGTCAAAATCCTTGACGATATTCTTGATTTCAATGAGCTTTTTCATATGTTCTCCTATTGGGTGGATTTTTAAAACAGCGGCGGGGTGCAAACCCACAGCACCTGCGCGGTTTGTTTGTTGTCGTTGCGGATGTAATGTGTCGATTTCCCATCCAAATAAAAGGTTTCCCCTTTGCGGACAGGATATGACGCGGTATCCGTGACAAGAACGACGGAGCCGGTCAGGACATAGCCGAATTCCTCCCCGTTGTGCGGACCGGAGGAAAACGACTCTCCGCCGGTCGGAATTTCGACAAGCACAGGCTCCATCTGGTTTTTCTGTGTGTTGGGAACGATCCATCGAATGGTGCAGCTGTCGCGGGTGTCCTCAAAAAAATCCGCCTGTCGGAACACGATTTGTTCCTCCGGCGAATCGGTGAAAAATTCAGACAGGGAAGACCCCAGCGCCTCGAGAATATCCGAGAGCGTCGCAATAGATGGACTGGTCAGGTCTCGCTCCAGCTGCGAGAGAAAGCCCTTGGTCAGCTCACAGCGGGAAGCAAGTTCTTCCAGCGTCAATTCCTGCTGGATGCGCATTCGTTTGATCTTGGAACCGATTTTCATACTGGGCCGGAAATTCCGGCGCGAGACCTCCTTCTTGTTTTCTTTACAAATACTAAACTTTTTATTGCAGTTTATAAAACTACAGACACTATTATACACCTCTTTTTTTGGCTTGCAATAGATTTTTTCATGGTTGTGAAAAAATGCAAAAATTTCCATATCCTGTTGCAATGTGCGCGGAAGCGGCGCAATTTTTTTGTTGTTTTTTCTATGCCGCGTCCGCATCCTCGGTATAAATTCGCGAAAAGCTGCCCATACTTCCTGTACAGGAAAATGAAAGCAGGGAGATGAGCGAATGAAACGAACGAACGGCGGTGCACAATGGTGGTCGGAAGATAAGAGTTTTTATTTGGCGCTGATGCTGTGCCTCGCGGCAATTGCCGTGGCGGCGTATTTGCTGTTCGCTTTCCCAAACGGAACGAGCGATGATGACACCATGCAGGCGCAGGAATATCAGGCGGATGACAGCGTGACGGCCTCTGAAGCGCTGGAGCGCATTCCGGCGATGGATCCGCAGCCGGCGCCCGAACAGCAGGAAACACAACAGGAAACCGATACCGCAGACCCAGCCGAACAGCCGGAACAGCAGCCGGCGGACGCGCTGTCCTTTGCGCCGCCGATGGACAGCAAGATTACGCAGGATTTTTCACAAAACACGTTGCTGTATAACGAGACAACCGGTGATTGGCGGACGCATGAAGCGGTGGATTATGAGGGGAAATCCGGCGATGCGGTGCAGGCTGCAGCGGCGGGAACCGTCCTTGCTGTGGGGGAGGATCCGGTTCTCGGCGTGTATATGACCATCAGTCACGCGCAGGGATTGACGAGCCTGTACGCGGGACTTGCCGACCCGTGTGTCGCGGAGGGAGATGCGGTAAAACAGGGGCAGAAGATTGCCGTGCTGGGAGAACCGATGCCCTTGGAGGAAAAACAGGGCACACATCTGCATTTCTCCGTGTCCGAAAATGACAAAGCAAAAAATCCGAAAGAACTCTATTGAGTTATTTTAGCAAATAAAAGATTCTATTTTGCTATAAAATTTAAGAAAAAGTAAATAAAATAGAAAATTTCGGCCGAACCAATCCGGTGGGTATTGACAACTTTCTATAAGATGCGTTATAATAAACGCAAGCTTATGTGGAGACACATGAGCCAGACAAAATCCCAATTTTGTTTAAAGCACAATTATCATCCCCCAGATAGTGCTTTATATCATCCCCAATTCTGCATGCTGTGTTTTTATCATCCCCCAAACTTCCACAGTATGCGGCAGCCCGTGCAATGCGCACGGGCTGCTTTTTTTATTTCTTAAGAAAGATCTTAAGAGATGTAACCGTTTTGTGGTCGAACTGTTATACACATGTTGTTGCAAGTAACAAACAAAGATGCTACACTAAATACATAAAGAAACAAGAAAAACAGTGAGCACAGAACGTAAGGAGGGATTTCCATGAAAACGAAAAAAATCGTGATGAGCCTGATTTCGGGCACACTGGCGGCTGTGATGGCATGCGGCGGCGCATTCGCTGCGAGCGTTCGCACAACCACCGATGTAAATATGAGAGCAAAGCCGGATAACGCGTCCGCCGTTCTGTGCATTCTGCCGAAGAATGCAGAGGCGGAAAAGCTGGGAATGGAAGGCAACTGGTATCATCTGTCCTATAAAGACAAGGATGGCTATGTATATAAGAAGTATATCAAGGACACCGAAGCAGCACCGGCGACAGAGACCAAGACCGTTTACACCACGGCAGATCTCAACGTTCGTGCAACACCGGATAAAGCTGGCAAGAAGCTGGGCGTTCTCAAGAAGGGAACTGCGGTTGAGACCACCGGTCTGAAAAACGGCTGGTATACCATCAAGTACAACGGCAAGACCGGTTACATCTCCGCAAAGTATACGACCGAGACCAAGCCGGAAGCAAAGCCGACCACCAAGACCGTTTACACCACGGGCGATCTGCATGTTCGCGCAAAGCCGACCAAGAACAGCGAAAAGCTCGGCGTTCTCAAAAAGGGAACCGCGGTTGAGACCACCGGCCTGAAAAACGGCTGGTATACCATCAAGTACAACGGCAAGACCGGTTACATCTCTGCAAAGTATACGACCGAGACCAAGCCGGAAACCACCAAGACCGTTTACACCACGGGCGATTTGTATGTTCGCGCAAAGCCGACCAAGAACAGCGAAAAGCTCGGCGTTCTCAAAAAGGGAACCGCGGTTGAAACCACCGGCATGAAGGACGGCTGGTACAAGATTACCTATAAAGGCAAGACCGGTTATATTTCCGGAAAATATGTAACCACCACCAAGCCGGGAACCGCAGAGACAACGATTGTGTACACCACTGCGAACCTGAATGTACGCGACAAGGCAACAACGGAAGGCAAGAAGCTGGGCGTTCTCAAGAAGGGAACCGCAGTCGAGACCCTCGGTCTGAAAAATGGCTGGTATACCATCAAGTACAACGGCAAGACCGCTTATATCTGCGCTAAGTACACCACGGAAGTCAAGCCGGGAACCGAGAAGCCGACAACACCGGCAACCAAGACCGTATATACCACTTCCGACTTGAATGTTCGCGCAGAACCGAACAAAAACGCAAAGAAGCTGGGTGTTCTGAAAAAGGGCACAGAAGTAAAAACCATCACGCTGAAGAACGGCTGGTACAGCATTGCGTATAACGGCAAGACCGGTTATATCTCCGCGAAGTACACCACCGACAAGCGTTGAAGAAACAACACAATACAGGCAGTACAGCAAAAACCGGCATCGAAAGATGCCGGTTTTCCAGTTTGTGTATGCAATTATTCACCCATGACCTGAAATACAATTTCGCGATGGCGATCGCGGGTGTCGCACTCAACCAGCGTCAGGTTCTGCCACGGGCCGACCGTGATGCGGCCGTCGATAAACGGAACCGTGATAAATGGGCTGAGCAGGGCAGACTTGATGTGGCTGGAGCCGTTGTCATCGTGCCACGTGTTGTGGTGCTCGTAGTGAATCACACGACCCTTTTCGTCTGTATACGGGGAAAAGACGTCCATTGCTGCCTTGAGATCATGGTGAACCATGCCCGGTTCAAATTCCAGTGTCGTCAGGCCGGCAACGCCTCCGGTTGTGAAGCCGGTGACAGTACCGCTCTTGATGCCGTACTTGTGGCAAGCCTCGGTAACAGCCTCCTGAAAATCTCCGGTAACATCAATCATACCCATGTGTGCGCGGGTATGATATTCCTTCATGGAACTATAAACTGCCATTGTTGATAAACTCCTCCATCTTGACTAACTTCTTCTATTACACTTGCTCCGCTTCTTCTTTAATCTCATTTATTGTACCACGTGCCAGCGCATTTTTCAAATCCTCTGACAGATCCTGCAATAATACGGCGTCCTGATCGCGGTGCTCCTGTACCTGTTCGACCTGTGCGGCAATTTTTTCGATTTTTTCTTCTAATCCGCGCTCGGCCTGTTCTTTGCGCAGCTGCTTGATTTCATCCAGCAGCTCGGAAACCTCCTGTTCCAGCTTGCGCTCATCCTTGAAGCGCACTTTGTTGATTTCCTCCATGAATCCGGCGGTTAAAATGCCGGCGGGCATGGCGATGACTGCTGTGCCAAAGACGGAGGACACCATGCTGACCAGTCTGCCGATGCGCGTCACCGGATAAATATCGCCGTAGCCAACCGTTGTCAGCATGGCGAATGCCCAGTACAGCGCCTCAAAAAAACTTTCAAACGAGTTCGGTTCGACCGAGAACATGACGACAGCGGAAACAAAGCTGTATACCATGGACAGCATCAAAACCATAATGAGCAGCTTGCGCTCGCGCCGCACGGCGCGATAAATATAAATAAAGCTGCGCGCATAGCGCATGGTCTTGAGAAAGCGCACGCAGCGAAAGACGCGCATGATGCGCAGCACCTGAATGTATCTTGTCAGCGGCATGTCAGGAAGCAGCTGCATGACAGCGGGAAATGTCGTGATGACCGGCAAAATGGCAAGCAGGTCGATAATTGCCATCGGCGTGACGGGATACCGCAGCATGGACTGACGCAAGCACAGACCTTTCATGCGCGGCGAAAAGTCCGCGGTGATCCAGCGCAGGAAATAATCCAGAATGAACAGCGCGGTGACGATGCGATCCAGCCAAAAGATTGGCTGATTCCATATTTTAAACAGCAGCGGGACGGCGCTCAGACACACCAGAACGAGGATGTACCGATCATATAGTGCGCTGATTTTGTCGTGCTGCCGATCTTTTTCGACGATTTCATAAATCCGCTTGCGGATGTGATGCGTTTGAATTCCCATATGTTGTGTCGTAAATCGGTGAGAGAAAGACAGCCGCTGTCCGGAGACAGCGGCTGTACAAATCCGTTCTGTGTAAAATTACTTCAGGCCAGCGGTGATGATAGCCATCTGGTAAACCTCGTCCGCATTGCAGCCACGGGACAGGTCGTTGATCGGAGCGTTCAGACCCTGCAGAATCGGGCCGTAAGCTTCGAAGCCGCCCAGACGCTGTGCGATCTTGTAGCCGATGTTGCCTGCGTTGATGTCCGGGAAGATAAAGGTGTTTGCCTGACCAGCAACCGGAGAACCCTTTGCCTTGGTCTTAGCAACAACCGGAGAGAATGCAGCGTCAAACTGCAGCTCGCCGTCAACTGCCAGCTCCGGAGCCAGCTCCTTTGCAGCAGCGGTAGCGTCACGCATCATGGTAACGGTCGGACCCTTGCCGGAGCCCATGGTGGAGTAGGACAGCATAGCAACCTTCGGGTCGATGCCGAAAGCAGCGCCGGTCTTTGCGGTCTCGATAGCAACCTCAGCGATCTTCTGAGCAGCAGTCAGTGTAACCTCACCGGTCTTCTTGTCAACGGTGTCCTCATAGGAGATGTTGATTGCGCAGTCACCCATTGCGTACATCTCTTCGCCGCCATCCTTAGCCGGACGGCTCAGAATAAAGCAGGAGCTTACGAGATGTGCACCCGGCTTGGTCTTAACCAGCTGCAGAGCCGGACGAACGGTATCAGCGGTGGAGTAGGTAGCGCCGCCCAGCAGAGCGTCAGCCTTGCCCATCTTTACCAGCATGGTGCCGAAGTAGTTGCCCTTTGCCAGATTTGCCTTGACGGTATCCATGTCCATCTTGCCCTTGCGCAGCTCGAACATCTTCTGTGCCATCTCATCGAATTCAGCGTAGTTTGCCGGATCAATGATGGTAGCCTTCTCGATGTCAAAACCGCCCTGTGCAGCAGCAGCCTTTACTTCGTCAACGCCGCCGATAAGGATAACGTCCATCAGGTCATCCTTGAGCAGACGAGCAGTTGCCTCCAGAATACGAGCGTCCGGACCCTCTGTGAAAACGATAGTTCTGCGCTCTGCCTTCAGAGCAGCAATCAGATTCTCAAACATTGGTTTTCCCTCCAAAAATAAATTTACACATTCTTTTCCGCGGAGAGAACGCGCCTCTCGTTGGATGATATAACCATTATACAACTTTTTGGTTGATATGTTCAAGCGATATTGGGAATTTTATGGGGAAACGCACAAAAAATCCGAAGAATTATGGGAGAAGGCGAAGAAAACGCCTCATCCCATCAAGAAAGCCACATAGCAGGCGATGATGCCCAGCGGACAAATGATTTGCGTCGCCTTGTTGCGGAATTTCATCATAATCCATAGAATAGGCAGTGCTGCAGTGCCGCACAGCATGAGAACCACTGTCTGCGGATCGCTGAAGTCATAGACAGAGCCGCGATACAGAATATCGACCACTGCCATGATGATGAAGTTGAAAATATTGCTGCCGACAATGTTGCCGAACGCGATGTCCACATTTTTCATGCGCAGCAGCGAGACCGTAGAGGCGGCCTCCGGCAGACTGGTCGCAATGCCGAGGAACAGCGCACCGGCCATGCCCTGTCCCAGATGCAGGCGCAGGGAAATGGCATCGGTAATATAGGTGATGACAATGCTGAGCACGACAATGCCAACGCTGACGAGGACAAAACGAACGGTGATCTGCGGAATGGTCAGCGGGCTGACGGTTTCTTCTTCCTCCGTGCTGCCGTCCTCTGCGGACAGATACCGAATGCTCAGCAGATACATCAGGACAATGATGACCGAAGACAGGCTGATGTTGAACATCTGCATGCGCACAATACCCAGCCAGTTGAGAATCATCACGACATAACAAATCAAGACAAAAACCGTCACCATGCGATGGCTGGAGGACAGCTTGCCCTCTCGAAATGTCCGCGCGAAAATCAGCAGGAAAAACGACAGCATCGCCATGTTGAACAGATCACTGCCCAAGATATTGCCCAGACAAAGCCCCGGCTGGTGAATGAGCACGGTGGCGGAAATGCTGGTGAACAGTTCCGGCAGACTGGTGACAGCGGACAGCATGATGCCGCCGATAAAGGCGCCGGACAGACTGGTTTTCTTGTCCAGCAGATCCACATATTCGGATGCCTTGACCGAAAACAGCACGACGCCCGCAGCGACGAGCAGGTACAACAGATAAATCATAGATTTCTTCCTCCAAAACAGCATACACTCCGCGAAGAGGACAAAAAAAGACTCATAGACGATGGCATAGCAAGAAATAGGATTCCCTGCTGTACGTTCGTCTATGAGTCTCATTTTTTAAGAAAATACCAGTCGATGGGACATCGACGCGATTGTTGATATTTTCACGGCATGTGCCGCAAACTACTCCCTCACGGAGATTTTTATTGTGTGAATACACTATAGCATGGCGCGGTGCAGCGTGTCAAGGTGCTGTTTGCTCTTACGCACAGACTCAACTTGTCTCTCCCTCTGGGAGAGATGTCGCGCAGCGACAGAGAGGGCAGGTGTTTGCTATAAATTTTCTCAAATTTACCTGATGCGAATCAGTTCATTTTCTCAGCCCTCTCAGTCATTTGCTTTGCAAATGCCAGCTCTCCCAGAGGGAGAGCCGAGAAATCTGTGCGAATCTTGTCACAAAAATAACTCCAACACAAATACCACAGCGCACGCAGCCACGGCGACCTGAAACAGACTGCCGCCAAACCAAGCGAGCGCAATGCCCGCAATCAGCGCGGCAAGACCTGCCCACATGCTGTCGGTTGCCTGTATGATGGCGGGAAACGTCATGACGGCGAGCGTCACATATGGCACGTAGAACAAAAACGAGCGGATGGTTTGGTTTTTGATTTCCTTGCGAATGAGCGTCAACGGCAAAACACGAATCAAATAGGTGACGCCTGCCATGACGGCGATGTAAATCCAAGCATTATTGAGCATGTTCTTCCTCCTTGATCGGGAACGCAACAGCGGCGATGCCTGCGATTACAACCGTCAGAATAATGGTGCGCATGCCGGATGAAATGTGCGATACGACCGGCAAGACCGACATGGCGAGACTGGCCGCCATCGAGATGGCAACGAGACCGGCGATGACCTTGTTTTTGCGTCCGGGCGGGATGATAATAGCCAAAAACATGCCGTACAGACCGACACCGAGTGCACTGACAACGTGGTGCGGCAGAATATTGCCGACGGCAATGCCGACTGCAGTGCCGATGGTCCAAGCCGGAATGGAGATTGCCATCATGCCGTAATTGTACCATGGATTGAGCTTGTCCGGCACAACGCTTGCCACGCCGAAAATTTCATCGGTAATGCCCCAGCCGATGAGCAGACGGTGCACGAGCGGCAGATCCGGCGCGAGCTTTTGGCTCAGGGAGCAGGACATCAATAAATACCGCGCGTTGATGACGAACATCATAATCGCCATCTCTATGTATCCGGCTCCTGCCTGAATGACATTGAAGCCGGCATATTCGCCCGCGGAAGCAACCGTCGTCACACTGGCTGCTGCGCCCTGCCAAGCGGTCAGACCGGCATTGCGCGCCGCGATGCCCAGCGTAAACGATACTGCGAGGTATCCGAGCGCGATCGGTACGCCGTTTTGAATGCCGCGACGGAACCATGCGGCATTGTCAAATTTCATACAATTTCCTCCACATCTAAAAAACATCTACCGCCTATTGTAACGCGCGGAGCTGGTTCCGTCAATTACAGAAATCGTTCCAAATAAAACTATTTGTACAATATAATATAAAATATACGATTATTGAGCGCCGAGCGCGGTGATTTGCGTGTCGGTATAATAATGGGTCAAAATCTCTCGATAGCTCTTTCCGTTTTCCGCCATGTTTCGCGCACCGTACTGGCTCATGCCGACGCCGTGCCCGTAGCCCTGCGTGTGAAAGGTGAGCGAGGTGTCTGTGGTTTTGATGGTAAAGTGCGTAGAATTTAAGCCGAACAGCGCGCGGACTTCGGTTCCCTTCAGCTCTTGTTCGCCGATTTTACAGGTGCGCACGCCGCCTGCTTCCGAGGTGTCGATGTCGGTGAACCAAGTTTTCGGCAGACCCGTCAAATTGATGTCGGGAAATTTAGACAGCATGATCTGCCGAAATTCCTCCGCACCGAATGTGACAGAGGCGTCATACTTGGGACAATCGGCGTCGCCGTCGCTGTCCACGGTTGTGAGATACGGAATATCCGTTCCCCAGACGCTGACCGCGGCTTCGGTCTGCTTGGCGGCTGCCGAGTGGAACACGGCGGCGATTGGCGTGCCGTTGTACGTCACGACCTGTCCGTTTGTCTCCCGCACGGCGGTTTTGATTTTCTCCGTCCACGCCGCGGCATTGCTGCCCCACTGCTGTTTGGCTTCGGTGTCCAGATCGACAAAGGCGGCACAGTGCGTGTAATCGGCGCAGACTGCTGCGTTGGGATGCTGCGTGTCCGTGCCCAGCGATTGTTTATAGACGGCAAATGTGCGCGCGGCGACCGCCTGCGCTTTGAGGGCTTCTTCGGGAAACGAGGCGGGCATCTCCGCCGCCAGCGCACCGGCGGTGTAATCCTCCAAGGTCATCTCGTGCACATCTCCATGAATGAGAACGGTGATGGTTCTGCTGGGTGTACCGTCATTTTTTGCTGGGGATGCTGGAGGTTCGTCATTTTTTGCATTCTTTGTGTCAGAATTCTGCACGTCCAAATTATTTTCCACATTGTTTACAATATGAATTTTTTCAGTAGTTTCTGCCATATTTTTGTAGTGTGCTGCCGCTACAGGCAGAACAAATGCCAAAAAAATGATGAAAAACACACGGAAAAGTATACGTTTCATAATTCATTCCTTCTGTTTTGCGGGCAAGCGTTGGTTTGACATATTTGCAGGATTGATGTAATATATAATTCATATGAAGTAACATGTTCTGCCTTCTGCGGCTTTTCTGCGCTGCGCGGAGGGGCGGAGATCTGATTGATGAGGTGATTCCAAATGGTTGACATGATGAAAGATATGAGACCCTCCGTCATTGACAATCTATGCAGTAACTTTGAGGATCATAACCTGATCCGACCGAAGATGTTCTCCAAATACGCAGTCAAGCGTGGTCTGCGAAATGCAGACGGCACCGGCGTACTTGCCGGCATCACCTGCGTATCCAATGTACACGGTTATATGGTAAACGAGGGCGAAGTCGAGCCGATTGAAGGCCGCCTGACCTACCGAGGCCATAACCTGTACGATCTGCTGGACGGCTTTGATGCAGAAGACCGCTTTGGCTTTCCGGAGACCGCATATTTGTTGTTGTGCGGCGCCCTGCCGACACAGGAACAGCTGGACGACTTTACGGAGATGCTGGCGGATGCCTGTTCCCTGCCGGATAACTTTACCGAGGACGTCATTATGCGTGCGCCGAGCCGCGATATTATGAACAAACTGGCAGTGTCTACGCTGGCGCTGTATTCTTATGACCCGAATCCGGATGACACCAGCCTGCAAAACATTGTGCGTCAGGCAGTCAATCTGATCGCAAAGTTTCCGGTTATTATTTCCCATGCATATCAGTCCAAGCGCAGATATTATGACAATGCGTCGATGTTCCTGCACATGCCGGATCGCAATTACACCACGGCAGAAAACATTTTGAGTCTGATTCGTCCGGATGGCATGTTCACCCGCGAGGAAGCCATGCTGCTTGACCGCTGCTTGATTATCCATGCAGAGCACGGCGGCGGTAACAACTCCGCATTTACCACCCGAGTTGTGTCTTCTTCCGCAACGGATACGTATTCGGCAATCGCTGCGGCAATCGGCTCGCTGAAGGGCCCGCGTCACGGCGGCGCAAACCTGCGTGTCTGCAAGCAGTTTGATGAAATGAAGGCAAACATTTCCAATTGGGAAGATGAAGATGAAGTTCTGGAATATCTGTGCAAAATCATGCGCAAGGAAGCTGGTGACGGCTCCGGCCTGATTTACGGTATGGGACATGCGGTCTACACGCTGTCTGACCCGCGTGCCGTTGCACTGAAAAATACCGCGCGCCCGCTGGCAGCGCAGAAGGGCTTTGAGCGCGAGTTCAATCTCATTGAGCTGACCGAGCGTCTGGCACCGGAGGCATTCTATCGCGTGCGCGGCGAACACAACATCATGTGTGCGAATGTCGATATGTATTCCGGTCTGGTTTACGAGATGCTGGGCATTCCGCAGGAGATGTACACTCCGCTGTTTGCCACCGCCCGCATTGTCGGCTGGCTGGCACACCGCATCGAGGAAGTTACCACCGGCGGCAAGATTATTCGTCCGGCGTACAAGCCGATTATTTCCCGTGCGAGCTATATTCCGATTGCCGAGCGCGGATAATTGGATAAATAGAGATAGAAAAAGCGTCAGAACCGGTCTTTTCCGGAACTGACGCTTTTTTTGCTGTTGCACTTCACATGATAATCTGTCTCTCTCTTACGCACAGACCAAACTTGTCTCTCCCTTTGGGAGAGATGTCGCGCAGCGACAGAGAGGGCTAATACCAGCTAGCTGGAGGTCTATCCTGATACGAATTTGTTCGCGTGCTGCCCTCTCAGTCATTTGCTTCGCAAATGCCAGCTCTCCCAAGGGGAGAGCCAAGAAGCCGGTACGAGCTGTACAATTGACGAATGAAGGGCAGTTTAGATTCAGACTTGTTCGCGTGCCGCTCCTTCCGTCACGGCTTTTGGGCAGAGAGGGCGTTTACTTTTTCTTCATCATGCGGTCAAGCCGCTCCTGCAGCTTGGCGCGGCGCGCCTGCGCGGCGTCCCGATCTATCGAGACAATTTTTCCGTTTTCCAGCTCGACAAAATCTCCGTCTTGTAAGCCGTCCGGTGCGGGAAGGTCCAGCATGCCGGACTTGGTCTCAACGACGGCAATGCCGTTCTCGATGCGGTCTACAATGCCCTTCATGATGCAACACTCACCTGTCCGTTTTTCAGCTGGAGAACCACCGTGCCGTCCTTGGCGGTCTCATAGATTTTTGTGCCGAGCGGTTTCAAATATTCAAATACTTCGTTGTTTGGCAGGCCGTATGAATTGCCCTGCGCATAAGAAATTACGGCGTAGGACGGAGAGACAGCCTGTATAAAATCCTTGGAAGATGCGGTGCGCGAGCCGTGATGTGCGACCTTTAAGACATCGCAGTTCAGCAGATGGGGCTCGGTACGCAGCATGGTTTTCTCAACAGCGGCGGTGGTATCGCCGGTAAAGAGGGCGCTGCATCCGTTCGCGTCCAGCCGACAGACCAGAGACCAGGTATTCGGGTCGTTTTTGCTGTATGTGTCTGCGCTGTCCGGTCCCGGGGCGAGAACGGTCAGCTTGGCACCGCTGTCACCAATCGGAATGACATCGCCGATGTCGGGGAACTGCGGCTGAATGCCTTCGTCGTCAATGGCATCGAGCAAATTTTCGTAAATGTCCGTGTCCATGGCTTCATCTGACATGTAGAAGGCATCGACTTGAAACGCATCCAATACATTGATGAGGCCGCCGATATGATCTTCGTGCGGATGGGTGGCGATGACGGCATCCAGCTCGGCAATGCCCTGCCGAGACAGATAATCGACCACAGTGCTTCCTGCGGATGCCTTGCCGCCGTCAATGAGGACGGCATTCTCTCCGCAGACAATGAGTTCCGCATCGCCCTGCCCGACATTGATAAAATGCAGGTTGGTTGCATCGGCGGCAGATGTGCCTGCGAGTGTGTTGGAGAGGGTATTATCGGGATGGGTGGCAGGTAAAAATTCCTTGCTGAATGCAAAGGCGACCAGTACCATCGCTGTGATAACCCATAAAAAATTGTGTCGCTTTTTCATAGAATCCCCTTTTATACTTGCAAAACTTTACTATTAGTATACCAGCAAATGCGCATAGATGCAAACGGTATGACCAATGCAACCGGCGGTTGCGCAACTGCCACGCCGGAGCGGTGGCATGCACAGGGTATCTATGCTATAGTGAATATACCAAAGAACAGATGGATATGAGAGGAGGATTCTATATGAACGAACTGGGAGCAAGACTGCAAGCATTGCGCCGACAGGCAAACCTGTCCCAGCAGGAACTGGCAGAGCGGCTGCATGTATCGCGCCAGTCCATTTCCAAGTGGGAGCTGGGAACAGCCAAACCGGATTTAGATAACATGATTCGGCTCAGCGAGCTGTTCGGTGTTTCGCTGGACGAACTGGTTCTGGGGAAAACGCAAAACAGGCAAGAGATTCCACAACATTCTGCACAGCCTGTGGAAAACGCAAAAGCGAAACGAAGGAAACGAATGCACTTGTGTCTGCTTGCCGGTGTGCTGTGTCTTGTGCTGGCAGTTGCGCTTTTGCCGCTGCATCAGATGTTCGACCAGCATTTGTGGGGAAACTGGTATACGAGCGTCTGGAGGTATCTGCCGACGGTGCCGCACAATGTCCTGCTGCTTGCCGGAGCCGGATTTTTGGCTGCCGCGTATTGGAACAAATATTAAATTTATCCAGCAGAGACGTTCGTCCATTGACAAACTCCGACTGTCTAGGGTACAATGAGAGCAGAAAATAAGAATCATTCGCAGTCTTACGATGGGAGGAAACTACAATGGCATTTCGTAAGGTAACAGACAGCATTCTGTATGTCGGTGTCAACGACCACGAGGTAGATCTGTTCGAGGGACAGTATGTGGTACCGAATGGCATGGCGTACAATTCCTATGTGATTCTGGACGACAAGATTGCCGTCATGGACACGGTAGACATCCATTTCGCACAGGAGTGGCTGAACAATATCGCAGAGGCGCTGGACGGCAAGAAGCCGACCTATCTCGTAGTACAGCACATGGAGCCGGATCATTCTGCAAGCATCGCAGAATTTTTGAAGGTGTATCCGGACGCAATTGTTGTGGGCAATGCAAAGACCTTTGTGATGATGCAGCAGTTCTTCGGGGCGGACGTTGCGCCGAACCGCGAGGTTGTTGCCAATAAGGGAACCTTGGAGCTGGGCAGCCATACGCTGACGTTTGTTTTCGCTCCGATGGTACATTGGCCGGAAGTTATGGTCACATATGATGCTGCCGATAAGGTTCTGTTCTCTGCAGACGGCTTCGGCAAGTTTGGCGCACTGGATGTAGAGGAAGATTGGGACTGTGAGGCACGCCGCTATTACATCGGCATCGTTGGCAAGTACGGTGCGCAGGTGCAGGCTCTGCTCAAGGTGGCAGCAACGCTGGATATTCAGATTATCTGTCCGCTGCACGGCCCGGTGCTGACTGAGAATCTGGGTCACTACATTGAAAAGTATGACATCTGGTCCTCCTACAAGGTAGAATCCGAGGGCGTGATGATCGCCTATGCATCGGTTTACGGCAACACCAAGAAGGCGGCAGAAAAGCTGGCAGAGACACTGAAGGCAAAGGGCTGCCCGAAGGTTGTTCTGAGAGATCTGGCACGCAGCGATATGTCGGAAAACATTGAGGATGCGTTCCGTTACGGCAAGCTGGTGCTGGCTTCCATTACATACAACGGAGATGTATTCCCGTTCATGCATGCCTTCCTGCATGGCCTGACCGAGAGAAGCTATCAGAACCGCACCCTTGGCGTGATTGAAAACGGCACTTGGGCGCCGACAGCAGGCCGCATTATCAAGTCCGCATTTGAAAAGAGCAAGAACATCACGTGGCTGGACACGACGGTTACCATCAAGTCTGCAATGAATGCAGCAAATGACGCACAGATCGAGGCAATGGCCGACGAACTGATGAAGGGATAAGACACAGATAATATAGGCAAAGAAAAGCCGAAAATCGGGAGAATTTCTCCGATTTCCGGCTTTTTTGTCGGTTAAGCAATGCCCAAAAACGAGCGGATTTCCTTGCCTGCCTTCTGGGTGTCGTAGACGTAGTACCAAGCACCGTCTATCGTCTTGCCCTCTGCCTTGGTGTTCGCAGAGGGAATGGCGTATTGTGAAATCGTGGTGTCTCGGGGAGTAAACTGCGCGAGCAGTGCCATGAGATCGGACTGTGAAAGATTGCTTGTACAGGTGCGCAGCAGCTGATCCATGACATCCGGATAGGTATCTGCGTCCATGCTGCGCACGCGCTCCAATAGACTGCTCAAAACTTCGCGCTGGCGGGAGGTGCGCACATCATCGTTGTCTAAGTGGCGGATGCGGCTGTATGCCACGGCTTGTGCGCCGTTGAGATGAACTTGAGAACCGGCCGTCAGACCATCTGCCAGAGCCCCCAGTGCCTGCCGCTCTCCATCCGACAGCTCCACTTCTACGCCACCCAGTTGGTCAACAATGTCCGCCATTTCCGAGAAATTGACGGCAATATAGCTGGTTACATGCAAATTAAAATTTTCATTGATGGTTTGAAGCATGAGGTCTCCGCCGCCGTATGCAAAAGCGGCATTGAGTTTGTGTGTGCCGTGATTCGCGATTTCTGCTTTGGTATCGCGTGCAATCGAACACAGCTTGATGGCATTTTTTTCTCTGTCGATAGAGGCGAGGAGAATGGCGTCTGCTCTGCCCTGCGTGCCCTGCTGCGTGTCGATGCCGAGCAGAGCCACACAGTCATACGGGTCGGAACGCTCCGCGCTGCCGGACGCCTGCGCAGAGGCCAGCGACTGCATCGTATCGTCCGGCTGCACCTGCCCAAAAAAGAAATGATAGGCGGCGAACAGCACGGCGGCAAGGGCGATGCACAATATGCCGATATATATAAATACACCTTTTTTTTCAAGCATAACGAATCCTCCCGATAAATTGAGATATAAGCAGATAATATCATCTTACGCTGTCTCCGGTTTGCTGTCAAGCAGACGCAATTTGCAGATGCGGCGAATGGATTTTTGGTGATTCCCGCTATTGTTCCCACCATAGGGCAATGTTATAATTAACTATTATCAATTTGTGCACGGAAAGGAGGAGACACATGATGTCATGGAGAAACCTGCGCCGCCTGCTCTGTCTGACGCTCAGCACAGTGCTGCTTTGCTGTGCGTGCGGCGAACAGGAGCTGTCATCGGATGGTTCGGGATATAACCAAATGGATCCGACCCATACGCCATATATCGGTATGGTGCTGAAATCAACGGAAAATCCGTATTTCGCCCTCATCAAGGCGGGTGCGGAATACGAAGCGGACAAGCTCGGTGTGCAGGTTGCCATCGTGTCTCCGGAAAAAGAGAGCAATGTTAAGGAACAGGCGCAGCTGGTGGCTGCGATGACAAAGCTCAAGACGGATGTGATTATTGTTGCGCCGAGCAATGAGCAGCGCATCACACAGGAGCTGGAAAACGCAAAGAAAAGCGGCAAACTTGTCCTGACCGTCGATACTTCCTCGGATTTTGCGGACTGTGATGGGTACATCGGCACCAATCAGTATTTGGCGGCGTATAAACAGGGGGCGTATGCCGCAAAGCTGGTCAAAGAACAAAACAATGCAAACGCCGTGATTTTGCGCGGCGCGGACGGCGATAAAACGCATATGCTGCGGGAATACGGCATTGAGGATGGTTTGAAAGACGGGCATGTTACGGTTTCCGCAGTAGAATACTGCGACTGCAGCGAGGAAAAGGCAGAGGAGACCATGGAAGCCCTGCTGAAAGAGGATGACAACATTCAGGTTGTGTGCACGACATCCGACAGCATGGCGGTCGGCGCACAGCGCGCCATCGCAGAGCTGGGCAGAGATGACATTCATATCGTATCGTTTGACGGCATGATTGACGTTTCCGAGCTGGTGCGCGTCGGAGAAATCGACGCAGTTTTTGCGCAAGATCCGTATGAAATGGGAAAACAATGCATTGACTACGCGGTCAAAAAATGCAACGGAGAGGAAGTAGAGGATTCGGTATATACCGATGTCACCTTGATTACTTCCGGCAATGCAGAGGCACATATCAGCGAGCTGCAGCGGCAGCTGGAGCGCTGGGGAGGAAAGTAAAAACCAGCTGTTTGCCCGAGGGCAACAGCTGGTTTTGTCATTTTCTCTTGCGTCCGATGAGCCCAAGCAGTCCCATGGTTCCGATCAGCCCGCAGGCAAAACCGGCGCGGAACCGCCGAAACAACCGGCGCATCAGTTTTTCAGCGAATGCATCGGAGCCGGAATGCGTCCGCCGCGATGAATGAAGCGTGCAGAGGAGAACGGATGGATCTCCATAACCGGAGCCGAGCCGAGCAGACCGCCAAATTCCAGATCCTCGCCGACTTCCTTGCCGATTGCCGGAATGACACGGACAGCAGTGGTCTTGTTGTTGACAACACCGATTGCTGCTTCATCTGCGATGATGGCAGAAATGGTTTCTGCGGAGGTGTCGCCCGGGATGGCAATCATATCCAGACCAACCGAGCAAACAGCGGTCATGGCTTCCAGCTTGTCCAGATGCAGGCTGCCTGCGTTGACGGCGTGAATCATGCCCTCATCCTCAGATACCGGAATAAATGCACCGGACAGACCGCCGACAGCGGCGGATGCCATCACGCCGCCCTTTTTGACAGCGTCGTTGAGCATAGCCAAAATGGCTGTGGTGCCGTGGGTGCCGCAGCACTCCAGACCGACTTCTTCCAGAATACGAGCAACCGAGTCACCGACTGCCGGTGTCGGTGCCAGAGACAGGTCGACAATGCCAAACGGAACGTTCAGGCGCTCGGATGCAATCGAGCCGACGAGCTGACCCATACGGGTGATCTTAAATGCCGTTTTCTTGATGATATCCGCGATTTCATTCATGGAACACTCGGTACCGGCGCGCTGAATGGCAGAATGTACAACGCCCGGGCCGGATACACCGACATTGAGCACGCAGTCCGCCTCGCCGACACCGTGGAAGGCGCCTGCCATGAACGGATTGTCCTCTACCGCGTTGGCAAATACAACCAGCTTGCCGGCGCCGATGCACTGGCGGTCAGCGGTCAATTCAGCGGTCTGACGGATGATCTCACCCATCATGCGGATTGCATCCAAGTTTGTGCCTGCCTTGGTCGAAGCGACGTTGACCGAGGAGCACACCAGATCTGTGGTTGCCAGCGCTTCCGGAATCGAGCGAATCAAAATTTCATCGCCCTTGGCAAAGCCCTTCTGTACAAGCGCGGAGAATCCGCCGACAAAGTTGACACCGCAGGCAGCCGCTGCGCGATCCAGCGTCTGTGCGAGCGGCACATAAGAAGTCGCGTCGGTTGCCGCGCCGATCATTGCCATCGGTGTGACGGAAATGCGCTTGTGGATGATCGGGATACCCAGTTCTGCCTCGATTCGCTCGCCGGTTTCCACCAGATGCTCCGCTTTGCGGGTGATTTTGTCATAAACCTTGTCGCAGGTGGTGTTGATGTCGCCGGTGATGCAGTCGAGCAGAGAAATGCCCATCGTGATGGTACGAATATCCAGATGTTCATCCTCGATCATTTTGATGGTTTCTAAAATATCAAAGCTATTTAACATGGGATATGCTCTCCTTAAATGCGGTGCATCGCGTTGAAGATGTCCTCATGCATCAGGTGCACCTTCATGCCAAGTTCCACGCCTGCGGCTTCCAGCTGAGCGGTCAGAGACGGGAAGCTGATGTCGCAGTCCTTCAGCTCAACCAGCATAATCATGGCAAACAGATCGCCGCCCATGATGTTCTGGCGCACGTCAACGATGTTGACGTTGTGTTCAAACAGAGTGTTGGAAATCTTGGCAATTACGCCGGTGCGGTCCTTGCCCGCTACAGTTAACATTGCACGCATGTGTTTTCCTCCTAAATTTGGGTAATGGAAAGGTATTTTCTATCAGATCTCCTCCAATACCGATACAATCACGGCATTGGAAATGAGAAAACCGTCCTCGGTGAGCGACCATCGAGAGCCGGTATGATGGACATATTGTTTGGGCAGACGCGACAGCGCCCGTTCAACAGGGGCGGGGTCTGCCGAAAATTGTTTGGTGTAAAACTCCGCGTCAAAACCGGCAGAAGTCCGGAGTGACAACATGATGTATTCCGCGGTGCGGTCAATCTCGTGTTCGTCCTCGCGTTCCGGCTGCGCTTCGCCGCGCAGCCACGCGGATAAATCGCGCGGAATCTCATATCGCTGACCGGCAAAATCGCCGTGTGCGCCGGGACCAAAGCCGAGATAGGGGCTTTGCTTCCAGTAACGACTGTTGTGCCGGCTGGCAAAGCCGGGCTTGGCAAAATTGGAAATTTCATAGTGTTCAAAGCCCGCGCGGCGCATCCGGTCACAGACCGCCAGATACATGTCCGCCTGTGTGTCCTCATCCGGCAAAATCGGATGCTGTCTGCCGAGCGGCGTGTGTGCTTCCAGCGTCAGCCCGTAGCATGAGAGATGCTCGGGCTGTAAATCCAGCAGGGCATCCAGCGACGCGCATAGCTGCTCCATGCGCTGGTTGGGCAGGGCATACATGAGATCGACGCTGAGATTGGCAAATCCTGCGCGTCTTGCGCGGAAAAAGGCGTCCTGCGCCTGCGCAAACGTGTGAATGCGGCCGATGGCGCGCAGTTCGCGGTCATTTGCGGACTGGATGCCCATGGACAGCCGATTGACGCCAGATGCACGGGAAACTGTGAGAAAATCATCCGTCATCGAGTCGGGATTGGCCTCTGCTGTAATCTCCGCATCCGGTTCCAGCGCGTAGTGTGCGCGAACGGTATCGACAATACGGGCGATGCGTGCACCGCCGAGCAAACTCGGTGTGCCGCCGCCCAAATAGACCGTATCGACCGTGTAATCCTGACAGGCGGAGGGCTGCTGAACCAATTCGGTCAGCAGCCGCTCCACATAGGCATCGCGCTGTTCCAATTTGCCGGACAGCGAGTAAAAGTCGCAATAGCTGCATTTTGCCGCGCAAAACGGCACGTGAATATAAATGCCGAGCTTATTCTTCATCCAGCTTGAGTACGGCCATGAAGGCTTCCTGCGGCACCTGTACCGAGCCGAGCGCACGCATGCGCTTTTTGCCTTCCTTTTGCTTCTCCAGCAGCTTTTTCTTTCGCGTAATATCGCCGCCGTAGCACTTGGCGAGAACGTCCTTGCGCATCGCCTTGATGGTTTCGCGGGCAATAATCTTGTTGCCAATGGCTGCCTGTACCGGAATTTCGAACATCTGACGCGGAATGTTCTCCTTGAGCTTTTCGACAATCTTGCGCGCGCGCGCATACGCCTTGTCCGTGTGAACGATAAACGACAGCGCATCGACCGGATCGCCGTTGAGCAGCAGATCCAGCTTGACCAGCTCCGACTTGCGATAGCCGATCAGTTCGTAGTCCAGCGAAGCGTAGCCGCGGGTGCGCGACTTGAGCGCATCGAAAAAGTCATAAATAATTTCGCCGAGCGGCAGTTCGTAGTGCATTTCCACGCGGTCGGAGTCGATATACTCCATGTCTTTATAGATGCCGCGGCGCTCCTGACACAGCTCCATGATGTTGCCGACGTATTCGCTCGGCGTCATGATGCTTGCCTTGACATACGGCTCTTCTGCGTAGTCCAGCGTTGTCGGGTCCGGATAGTTGAGCGGATTGTCGATATATTCTTCTTCACCGTCTGTGCGCTTGATTTTGTAGATAACGCTCGGTGCCGTCGTGATGAGATCGAGATCGTATTCGCGCTCCAGACGCTCCTGAATAATTTCCATGTGCAGGAGTCCGAGGAAGCCGCAGCGGAAGCCAAAGCCCAGCGCAACCGAGCTTTCCGGCTCAAAGGTCAGCGAAGCATCGTTGAGCTGAAGTTTTTCCAGTGCATCGCGCAGATCCGGATATTTGGAGCCGTCTGCGGGATAAATACCGGAAAATACCATAGGCTGAACCTTGCGATAGCCCGGCAGCGCTTTGGGAGCCGGATTCTCAACACCCGTGACGGTATCACCCACACGGGTATCCGTGACGTTTTTGATGGATGCGGTAAAATAGCCGACTTCACCGGCGGTCAGACCGTCAGCGGTTGCCTCCAGTGTCAGCGGGCGCATATAACCGGTCTCTACAACCTGAAATTCTGCGCCAGTTGCCATCATTTTTACCTTCATGCTCGGACGGATCGTGCCCTGCATGACGCGAATATAAACGATGACGCCGCGATAGGAGTCGTACTGGCTGTCAAAAATCAGTGCCTGCAGCGGTGCATGCGGGTCTCCGTCCGGTGCCGGAATATCTGTCACAATGCGCTCGAGGACTTCTTCAATGTTGGTGCCCATTTTCGCGGAAACTTCCGGCGCGTCCTGCGCCGGAATGCCGATGACATCCTCAATTTCGTGCTTGGCGCGCTGCGGGTCTGCGCTCGGCAGGTCAATCTTGTTGACAACCGGCAGAACCTCCAGATTGTTCTCGATTGCGAGATAGGTGTTTGCGAGCGTCTGTGCTTCGATGCCCTGTGTGGCATCGACAACGAGCACAGCACCTTCACAAGCTGCCAGAGAGCGAGATACCTCGTAGTTAAAATCGACATGACCCGGGGTGTCAATCAGATTCATCTGATAGGTCTTGCCGTCCGAGGCATCATAGTCCATGCGAACCGCGCGCGCCTTGATGGTAATGCCGCGCTCGCGCTCCAGATCCATACTGTCCAGCAGCTGGCTTTCCATTTCGCGCTGGGTGACAGTATGGCATTTTTCCAGCAGGCGGTCTGCCAGCGTGGACTTGCCGTGGTCGATGTGCGCGACGATGGAGAAATTACGGATTAGGGATTGATCTTTCATGCATATCTCCTTTCCACCGCCTTTTGCCGCGGCGGATGTGTGCAAAGTAAAATCGGACGCAAATACAGTCCATTCGTACCTATCAGTATAGCATAGCGCGGGTTTTGCCGCAAGACATAGAACCGCCAAAAAGCCCCCGCATGTGCATACGGAGGCTTTTGAAATGCTTACAGTGCGGCGATTTTGTCGCACGCCTTGGACAGATCCGGCAGCTCGACATCTTCGAGTGCACCGGCATCGCAGGCGGATGCCAGAGCCGGATTCATCGGCAGCTTGGCGAGAACGTCCAGATTGTGTTCCTTGGCAATCTCATCCACATGGCTTTCGCCGAATACAGAGATGTGCTTGCCGCAGTCCGGACATACTACATAGCTGTAGTTTTCGATGACGCCCAGAATCGGGATGTTCATCATTTCAGCCATCTTAACTGCCTTGGTAACAACCATGGATACCAGCTCCTGCGGAGAGGTCATGACGATAATGCCGTCGACCGGCAGGGACTGAAAGACCGTCAGCGGAACGTCACCGGTTCCTGGCGGCATATCGACAAACATAAAGTCAATATCCTTCCAGATAATATCCGTCCAGAACTGCTGAACAGCGCCGGCGATAACCGGACCTCTCCAGATAACCGGATCAGAAGCGTTTTCCATCAGCAAATTGATGGAGCAAACGTCAATGCCGGTCTTGGTAGCCATCGGGTAAACGCCTTCCTCTGTTGCACCCAGTGTGCCGGTCAGACCAAAGCCCTTTGGGATAGACGGGCCGGTGATATCGGCATCCAGAATGCCGCAGTGTGCGCCCTGACGCTGCATGGCAACGGCGAGCAGAGAAGTGACCATGCTCTTGCCTACGCCGCCCTTGCCGCTGACAACGCCGATGACTTTCTTGATTTTAGAAAGCGGATGCGGTGCCTTGAGCAAAGATTCCGGCTCGCCGCAGCTTCCTCCGCAGCTGTCGCAATCGTGATTACAACCCATGATAGAGTCAACTCCTTCTAAATAATTTTCTTTGTGAGTGCTGTCATTATATCATACCCAGCATATTTTGCAAGATACTGTGCAAAAACAAAGCAAACAGCCGAGATATGGAACAAGTAAAAAGGCTGGCATCCGAAGATGCCAGCCCTGCCAGAAAAAGAGAGATTTAAAAGTAGGAAAAACAAGGTTAGTTTGCGCGCTTGTGGAAGAAATGTCCGTGACGTGCGCGCGGTGCAGCGGTGCGCTGCTGCGGCTCTGCAACTGCCGGACGGTGAATCTTTGGCAGATGAATGCCGGCCTTTTGCGCATCGCGCATGTATTTCGGCACCCAAACGTTGCAGATATAGAAAATGATAGAGATAGAGGTGCCAATAACCCAGCCGAGCGGATATGCATAGCATACACCGGCAAAGCCCATCATCGGAACCATGATATAAGCCAGAGCCACGCGCAGAGCCAGATCGACAAGAGTGGTAATCATAAACGGACCCATGGCGCCGCCGCCGCGCAAAGCGCTGTCGCAGCAATTCTTGATGCCGACGAGCGGGTAGAACGGAGCGACAATGAGAAGATACTCAATGCCGACACTGATAACCGTGCCATTGGAGCTGCTGCCGAGGAACAGCTGTAAAATCGGCTGACCGGCAACAAAAAACAAAACGATAATCGAGCCAATGACCAGCTCAGACATGATGATGCAGTCGCGCACGCCCTGACGCACACGCTTGATGTCCTGCGCGCCAATGTTCTGTGCGGCGAAGCTGGACAGTGCGTTCGGCAGCGCATTCATAACCATGATGGCAAAGGTGGAAACCTTGAGTGCTGCGGAGAAGCCGGCAACCGTGTTGGAACCGAGCGGATTGACCAGACCCTGTACACAGAAAACACCGACAGATACAAACGACTGCTGGCAGATAGACGGAATCGCAATCATTGCCATGCGGCCGAGCAGATGACGGTCAAAGCGCTTTGGCTTTTCCGCCGTGTGAATGCGGGACAGGCGGCGCACCAGCGTGACAACGGCGAGCAGAGAAGAAATGCCCTGCGCAATCAGCGTTGCCCAAGCGACACCGGAGATACCCATGTTCAGCTTGCTGACAAAGAAAATATCCAAAATGACATTGAATGTCGTAGAGAATGCGAGGAAATACAGCGGCGTGCGGCTGTCGCCCAGACCATTGAAAATGGCGGTTGCGGTATTGTACAAAAACAGGAACAACAGACCGGCAATGTAAATGCGCAGATACACCATGGTCGGCTCAAAAATATTTTCCGGCGTGCTGATGAGCTGCATCAGAGCCGGACAAGCAATCTCGCCGATTGCGGTCAGGGTCAATGCCAGCGTAATCAGAGAAATCACAGCGGTGCTAACCGCGGTGCGCATGCGCACGATGTCATGGGCGCCGAACAACTGGGAAATGACAACCGAACAGCCGACACTTGCGCCGGTTGCAACGGCGATGAACAAAACCGTGATCGGATACGCCGCGCCGGTTGCCGCCAGAGCGTCTACGCCGAGAAAACGGCCGGCAATCACACTGTCTGCCAAATTGTACAGCTGCTGGAACACCATGCTCAGCAGCAGCGGAATGACAAACTTAATCAGAATTTTAAAAGGCGAGCCTTTTGTCATGTCTGTAATCATATTTTTCCTTACCTCTTTGCAAAACGGAGATGATCTCTTTTCAAACCGTAAGCGATTGTATCACAGAATATAACCAAAATGTAAGCAGAAAATTATACAGGTTTTCGAAAAAATGGAATAGGTATTTTGTACAAAATTTATTGTGAAATTTTGGGCAAATCTCCCAAAAGACAGCCGAACCGCAACAATCAAAAAGCCAGCCCGTTCGGGAGGGAACAGGCTGGCTTTTTTTAAGACCGGCTGGTGATTGTCAAATGGCTGGTATCGTATAGAACACGCGCGTGATTGCTGCGAATCAGTTGTTTTTCGATACAATTTCCTGTCTTTGGATCAATGATGCGGCGATAGACCTCACCGCAACGATAGACAATGCCGTTTTCTTCGACAAAATGCTCATCTTCGGAGAGAATGTGATAGGTATATTTCTGCGCTTTGTCTGCGCGGAGCTCGCCGCACAGATATTTGTCCGTCACATAGACAATCAGCTGATAGGTCGCATCGGTTGGATTGTAAAAGCGGTAATCCAGATAGTTATATACAATCGATGTGCCCGTGCCAAATGGAATCTGCCGATTGAAATCCGGAAATAAATCCAGACCGTCATGGTGATGGTGCTCTACAATTTGCAGCGGGGTATGTAGAATCATCCAATGGATGAGGTTGGTAAACTGGCACATACCGCCGCCTGTGCCGCGTTTCGGTTCTCCGTTGGAAATGGCAAGTCCCTCAAGATATCCCTTTTTCGGACTGAGCGAACCGACGAGATGCCAAAAGGAAAAGGTTTCGCCGGGACGGATCAGGATGCCGGTGACCTTTGGCGCGGCAAGAGACAGATTGACCGCTTTGTTTTCCTGCAAATCCATGTGGACATTGCCCAGCTTGCGGCGAATCAAGGACTTGTGCCGATAGATGAGCATCGGCAATGGCTCGTCAGATTTTTCGGCAGCAAATGTTTTTCCGCTTGTCCAATCGCGCAGATGCCGCATGCAGCGGCATTTCTGGACAGAAATTCGATAGGTAGTCGGAGAAATCTGACAGAATAGCTTTCTCTTCATGATACTGGTCTCCTTTGTTTTGTACAAATATTCGATGATAGGATATAGTATATACCTGTTACCAAAAAAAACAAGTTCGGAAATTATGTATGAAATGTGATACCGGATGCGCACAGGAAACGGCACATCACCGCATGTCTGAATACATACTGTATAATTCTTTATAAATTCCGCCCTTCGCAATCAATTCCTCGTGAGAACCCTGTTCGGCGATGCCGTCCTCGGTGAGAACGAGGATTTTATCCGCGCCGCGGATGGTCGTCAAGCGGTGCGCAATCGTAAACACGGTTCTGCCGTGCGCGAGCTTTTCCAACGACTGCTGGACAAGGCGTTCGCTCTCGTTGTCGAGGGCACTGGTGGCTTCGTCCAAAATCAGCACCGGAGGGTCTTTCAGGAACACGCGCGCGATGGAAATGCGCTGCTTCTGACCGCCGGACAGCTTGACGCCGCGCTCACCGATAAATGTGTCGTATCCGTTGGGCAGAGAGGAGATAAACTCGTGTGCGCCGGCGAGCTTGGATGCCTCGATGATTTGCTCGCGCGTTGCTTCGGGTCTGCCATAGGCGATGTTGTGCAGAACGGTGCCGGAGAACAGATAGTTGTCCTGCTGTACGACACCGATGTGAGAGCGCAGCGAATGCAGCTGGAGCTTGCGCACGTCAACGCCGTCCAGCTTGACACAGCCACTAGACACATCGTAAAATCGTGGAATTAAATTACAGAGAGTAGTTTTGCCGCCGCCGGACGGGCCGACAATCGCGATGTTCTGACCGGCATCTACGTGCAGGTTGATATGACCGAGCACCTCGCCCGCGTCGTCCTCGTAAGAAAACGAGACATCTTCAAAATCCACTTCGCCGCGCACATGTTCGCAGGGAATGGCGTCCGGCGCGTTGATGATGTCCGGCTGTTCGTCCATGATTTCCAGAAAGCGGTCAATGCCGGTCATGCCGCGCTGGAACTGCTCCATGAACTCGACAATGCGGCGAATTGACGTCAGCAGTGTCTGGACGTACAGCAGATACGCGACAAAATCACCCGGATGAATCGCGCCGTGCAGCAGAAAGACACAGCCGAGCACTAGAACGACGAGATTCATCAGGCCGTCAAACGCGCGCGTGGTTGCCTGAAAGCCGCCCATCCAGAAGTAATTGCGCTTTTTGATGGCGAGCCAGCGCTCATTGCCTTCGGCAAATTTTTGTTCTTCTGCTTCTTCGCGGGCAAAGGATTTGACCACGCGGATGCCGAGCAGAGAATCTTCGACCTGTGCATTGATTTCACCGACCTGCCAGCGCGATTCTTTGAATGTTTCGCGCATGCGGCGGTTAAACTTATAACAGCAGACAAGCATAATCGGCAAAACGGCAAAGGTGAACAGCGTCAGCGGCACGTTGACCGACAGCAGAATGGCGAACGATACAACGATTTTGACACCGGCAATGAAAAATTCCTCCGGACAATGATGAGCAAATTCCGTGACGTCAAATAAGTCGGAGGTGATGCGCGCCATGAGCTGACCGACCTTGGCGTTGGCATAGTACCGGAACGACAGCTTTTGCAGGTGGCGGAACAGGGTGGTGCGCATGTCGGTTTCAATTTTCGCACCCATGACGTGACCGATGTTTGCCATATAATAGGAGCCTGCGGTGTCAATGACGCGCAAGACAAAATACAGCACGCCCAAGCGGACAATCAGATTCGCTGTCAGTGCGGAAAGATTGTACTGGGCGAGATTCATGACGTATCGCACGATGACCGGAAGTGCCAGCTCGCAGATTGTCGTCAGCGAGGCACAGAACAAGTCCAAAATCAGCGTGGGAACATACGGCTTAAAATACGGAGCAAAGCGGCGAAACAGCTCAGCAGTGGAGCGGGTTCGGCCATGTGTTTCTTTCAAAATGATTTCATCCTTTCTAAAAATATCAAATAAATATAGCATACATCAGGGATTCTGTCTTGACAAGAGGGAAAACGAAAAAGAGGGCGTGCGGGGTCTTCACATCGGTTAACTGAAAAGAGGTAATTTTTTCAACTCAAAACCGTTATTCTGAATAGGGGGAATCGACAAAGGTATGAGGTGAATAAAACATGACAAGCGGAGAGGCAGTTCGGTTGCGAATTGAAGAATTGTGTCGGGAGAACGAGATTACGGTGAATAAATTGGCTACGATGAGCGGCATTACACAATCCACACTCAATAACATCATCAGTGGAAGAAATCGGAGCACGACCATTGGCACCATACAGAAAATATGTGATGGATTGGGAATCACGATTCAAGAATTTTTCGAATCGGATTTGTTTTACCATCTAGAACAGGAATTGCGCTGACGGGGTAAAAATCCGTTCAGCGTTTTTTCATGCGTGTCCAAATCTACACGAAAATCTGCGTCAATCTATGGTATAATAAGCAGGACATGCAGGAAAGAAGGGTCGCCATGAAGAAAAACAAATTGCCGATATGGGCGCTGGTCGTGATGGACTTGGCGGCGGGCGCCGTGTGCGTGGGATTGGTTTTGCTGGTGCTGTATGTGCTGCCGCAGGGCACGACTGTGTCAGAGCAGGAGACACAGGAGGCGCCGGCTCAGTTTGCGCTTCCCTCACAGGGGAGCGGAGAATCCGCGGCGAGCGCGGAGGGCGGACTTGGCATTCCGGCGGCGAGTCAGAACAACTGGAGCCATGCGGACACCATTTCGCTGGCGGCGAACCAAGACGAGATACGGGCGTTTTCGCAGGCGAAAAAGACGAGAAAAACGCTGATTGATGACAAGACAGACCGTGCAGAGATCAAAATTGAACAGATTACCTGTACGGCAGATGACCAGCCGATTGTCTATTTTTCGGCGGATGTCTATGTCGCATCGACGCAGTATGTCAAGACGGCGTTTGCAAAATCCATGTACGGCAAAAACATTCGGGATTTTGTCAGTGCCATGGCAAAGCAAAATCAGGCATCGCTGGCGATTTCCGGCGATTCCTACGGCGAGAGCGACAGCGTGTGTGTCATTCGCAACGGCGAGGTATACAGCAGGAATCCGGGCACTTCCGATGTCTGCGTGCTGTTTTCTGACGGCACGATGAAAACATATGCTGCGTCGCAGTTTGATGCAGACACCGTGATTGCGCAGGGCGCGTGGCAGGCGTGGACGTTTGGACCGGCGCTGCTGGACGGCAGCGGGAACGTGCCGGAGTCATTTCACTCGACAGAATACCTCAATAAAGTCAATCCGCGCGCGGCGATTGGATATGTCGCGCCGGGGCATTACAAATTTGTCGTGGTGGATGGCAGACAGGATGGGTACTCTGCGGGTGTCACCATGTCGCAGCTCGCCCAGCTCATGAAAGAAGAGGGCTGTTTGACCGCGTATAATTTGGACGGCGGCAAGTCGGCGGTCATGTATTATAACGGGACTGCTGTGAGCAAGCCGATCGGCGGTGTTGGCAGAACCATCAGTGATATCATTTATATTCCAGCGGAGAAGTGAGGAGAGGACACATGAAGATTTTAAAGGCGCTGCTGCCGCACATCACCATTGTCCTGTGCATCTTGTTTCTTGTGCTGTGGATTTTGGACTATTTTAATCCGATGATGCATTTTTTGACCGCGGCACTGCCCAAAGCGCTGCTGCTTGTGTTCATCGCCAGTGCAGCCGCAACGGCAATCATGGCTGTTGCATATCAGAGAAAATAAAAAGATAGAATATAAGGAGGAGTATATATGGCATTGCCTGCCGCATTTGAACAGCGCATGCAGCGATTGCTCGGAGAGGAGTATCCGGCATTTCGTGATGCCTTGGCGCGCCCGCAGGCACGCGGTCTGCGCGTCAGCCCGCTCAAGATTGCGCCGGAACAGTTTGCCGCGCAAGCACCGTTTACACTGACACCGGTTCCATGGGCGCCGGAGGGATTTTTCTACCCCGATACGGAGCGGCCGGGACGGCATCCGTATTATGAAGCGGGCGTATACTATATTCAGGAACCGTCCGCAATGGCAGTTGGTGCGCTCGCAGATGCCAAGCCGGGAGAACGCGTGTTGGATCTGTGTGCCGCGCCGGGCGGAAAGACTACCCATCTGGCGGGACGCATGCACGGCGAGGGCTTGCTTGTGGCAAATGAAATTCACGCGGGCCGCGCGGTAATTTTGGCGCAGAGCATCGAGCGCATGGGCGTGCAAAACTGCATCGTGTGCAATGAGACACCGGAAAGACTGGCACGGAGATTTCCGGAATTTTTTGACTGCATTGTTGTTGATGCGCCGTGCTCCGGTGAGGGCATGTTCCGGAAAGACGACAATCCGGCGCAGAGCGAATGGACGCCGGAGCTTCCGTCATTTTGTGCTGCGCGGCAGGCGGAAATTTTAGACCGCGCCGCAGACATGCTGGCGGGCGGAGGCAGATTGATTTATTCGACGTGTACATTTGCACCGGAGGAGGACGAAGGCACGCTGTCCCGCTTTTTGGAG
This sequence comes from Butyricicoccus intestinisimiae, assembly GCF_018918345.1. Taxonomy (NCBI): domain Bacteria; kingdom Bacillati; phylum Bacillota; class Clostridia; order Eubacteriales; family Butyricicoccaceae; genus Butyricicoccus; species Butyricicoccus intestinisimiae. Next base: position 317,795 of record NZ_JAHLQI010000003.1, on the reverse strand, counting down.
CGGCATTCGGAATTTTCCGTGCAGCAGGTGCCGACGCCGGAAAAACTCAGTCCGGCACATCCGGAATGGGCGAAAAACGGAAATCCGGATACACGCTATGCGTTTCGCCTGTGGCCGCATAAGCTGGACGGGGAGGGGCATTTCGCCGCCGTCCTGCACAAAAACACGGGCGGCAGATGCGATGCACCCGTATTACAAGAAACCTACAGCAAAAAAGAACGGGAGCAGCTTCAGACAGCCGAGCAGATGATTGCCGATTTGGTAAAACAGCTGCCGGAGGGCAGGCTGGTACTGCGCAAGGATAAGCTGTGGCTGCTGCCGGAAGCGTGCCAGCTGGATGTAACCGGTCTGAAAATCAAGCGCATGGGCATCGAAATCGGCACGCTCAAAAAGAACCGTCTGGAACCGGCACATGCCTTGGCACATGCGCTCGCGCCGGAGCATTTTTTACAGGTGTGCAATCTGAGCGCGGCGGACGGTTCTGCGGAGGCATATTTGCGCGGCGAAACCTTCCCGTATGACGGACAGAAGGGCTGGACGGCGGTTGCCGCGGACGGCTTTGTCATGGGCTGGGGCAAATGTGCCGGCGGTATCATGAAAAATCATTACCCAAAGGGACTGCGTTGGGTCGGAAAGTAACAGAAAAGAGGAAAAACGTATGAATCCATCTGCACAGGCATTCATTGAGCGCTTACAGCGCGGAGATATTCGATATATGGAGGACGCACAGCCGGACGGCAGCCATTATGTTGCCGTCGAAGTTGCGGGAAAGAGCGGCAAGCTGTACAACATCGCCATGGTATTTTCCGCTGACGGCGCGGAGTTTGGCATGCGCTGCTATAAGCTGGGACAGGTGCCGACCGAGCGCGTGCGCCCGATGCTCAAGACACTCAATGCGCTCAACGGAGATTTTGCGTGGGTGCGCTTCTTTATAGACAGCGAGCAGGAAGTGGCAGCTGCGCTGGATGCGATTATCACACCGGCTTCGGCGCCGCGCGTGTGCTGGGAAATGCTCGTTCGCATGTTCAGCGTGCTGGATGCCGCACAGGAGAAAATCAATGACGTACTCCAATGAACCGATAGAAATTGACGGAAAGATTTTTCAGCCGCTGCTGCATTTGCTCTATGTCGAGGAGCCGGATTTCGGCTGTGAAGGCGTGCCGGAAGACGGCGCAGTCTGCGGCAGCATTGTCGCGGAGGATGCCGCCGGACGCCGTACCATGCCGATTGAAGAACAGACGCTGTTCGCCAGCCGATTGGACAACGACACGTGGATCGGTATGACGGATGGTGTTCTGATGCTGCTGGACGCAAAAAAACATCTGTCGCCGCTCAATGAAGCGGAACAGATGTGGTGGAAAACCAAATGATTGCAAAAGCCCGACTGCTTGTTACGCAGTCGGGCTTGTTTGTTATGCAGTCGCTTGTCTTTGGCGCATCAGTACGGAAATGCCCGCGGCCGCCGCAATATACAAAAAGATTTGCGGCAGATACGCATAGCGCGGCTGTACCTCGATGAGCAAAAAGACACAGAAAAATGCCATCAACGTCATAAAGGGGAAAACCGCACAAAAATCAACGGGATTTTCCTTGCGGCGCAGACCGGAACCGGCGCCCAGAAGCGCGAAACACACAGCAAAGAAAAATACAACGCGATCCAGATGTATCGCGTACTCATATACATGCACACCGACCAGACCGTGCCATGTCACACCGGCGCGATTGACAAAGCCGAGCGAGAATCCCAGACCGGGAGAGACCCAAAGATTTTGGACTTTTGCCAGCATCAGAGACAACAATGCGTGCGGAGAACAGAAAATGCGGTCGTGTACCACCTGCTTTTCGGTTTCCAATGCCTGCGCGAACACATCCGGCGCCGTATCCACCTGATGGTATTTGCCGAATGTCTCCATGTCTGCGACAGAATACATACCGCCGGTCTCGTGATTGAAGCCGAGAATAAATTTCCACTCCTGCCAATTGTTTGTCAGGCCGTATTGATTGATGCCGGAGGCGGAAATTGCCCACGAAGCAGCTGTGCTGCACACAACATAGACTGCGGCAGTGATGACAATGCCGAGCAGCATTTGCCGATTGCCGCGCAGAGAACGGCGCATAATCAAAACAAAAAGTGCGGTGCCGAATAAGCCGGCGAGAATGACAATGCCTTCCGGTCGCATGAGATTGCCGATGAACAGACAAAAGCCTGCCGACAGTGCCCGCCGCACGCAAAAGGCGCGGTCTCCGCCGCCGGTCAAAACATACACGGCGAGCAGCAGAAAGAACGCGGATATGTGCTGATTGGTCAGCACGCAGGTCATCAGGGTGGGGAACAGCGTCACGAGATAGAGCAGAGCAGCTGCCTGTGCCGCGCGTTCCTCAACAAACCGGCGGGCAAGCAGATAAATCAAGCCGTTGATGCCGGATAAAAACAGGGCGTTGATGAGCTTGATGACGGCCATGCTGCCGGTGACGCGCAAAATGACGGCTTCCCACAGGACAAAACCGGTCTGATATGCCCAACGGTAAAAATATCCGTGATGCTGAAAGCTGAAATCTCCGGCAGCTGCTTTTTGTGCTGCCTGATACAGCATGGCAAAATCAGATTCCAGCGGTGTCTGTACGGCAAAAACAGCAATCACGTGCACGAGTGTGCTGAGGATGAGCAAAAGCGGCAGAAAATGCGGGATTTTACATTTGTATGGCGCGATGAGTGCGAGCGCGGCGAGCAAAATGCCCAACCCAAAACCGCTGCTCACGGCAATCACACCGAAAGCGGCAATCACGCATACAAAAAACAGCTTGCGCAGGCCGGTGCCAAAACATGTCATGCGGGAACCTCCTTGTTACTTGGTTTCTCGAAAGGCAAAAAAGCGCTGGCCGATATAGTTGAAGCCGGTGAACAATACCATGCCGGCGAACATCGAGCAGTTGTCGCGCAGGGAAACCGATGCGCCGGACAGCATCCAATTGACCGCCGGCTTGGCGATGCCATAGGCGAGCAGATAGCACACCGCGATGTTCAATGCGAAGCGCACAGCGGTGGAACCAACGTTGTCTTTGTTGCCAAACGTAAAGGTTTTGTTGAGAATATAACTCAAAATACTCGTCAAAATATAGTTTGCGGCAGAGGACACCCAGTAGCTGCATCCGGCGAGGTTGTATAAGCCGAACATGATTGCCATGCCGACCAAGGTGTTGACGACACCGACAAGCACAAATTTTATTAGCTTGGCGTCAAAAAACTGCGTGCGCAGGGTAGTGATCAGGTTGTGCAAAGAGATTCCTCCTATCAGCCGCGGTAATGGCGTTCATACGGTGCCCAAGTGCGCTCGCTGATGATATAGCGCGGACGGTGCTTGGATTCCATATAGATTTTTCCGATGTATTCGCCGATGACACCGAGGGAAATCAACTGAATGCCGCCGACAAAGCAGACGATACAGGTAGTAGATGCCCAGCCGGCAACCGAATGGCCGAGAATGGCCTGCACAATCGCCCAAATGACGCCGATAAAGCTGATGAGACTCACAATAGCGCCCAGACCGGCAATCATGCGGATGGGCTTGACGGACAGGCTGGTGATGCCGTCAAACGCGAGCGCAAGCATTTTGCGCAGCGGATAATGGCTTTCGCCTGCGATGCGCTCGGCGCGTTCGTAATAGACCTTGGCGCTCGGAAAACCGACCAGTGGAACCATGCCGCGCAGGAAGATGTTGACCTCGCGGAAATCCGCAAAGCTTTCCAATACGCGTGTGCTGATCAGACGGTAATCCGCATGATTGAATACGACCTCTGCGCCCATGGCATTCATGACATGATAAAAGCCCTCGGCGGTAAACCGTTTGAAGAAGGTGTCTGTTTTGCGCTTGGAGCGCACGCCGTACACGACCTCGGCACCCTTCAGGTATTCGTCGACCATGCGATCCATCGCGTTGATGTCGTCCTGACCGTCGCAGTCAATCGAAATGGTAATGTCGCACTTGTCCTTGGCCTCCATCAGACCGGCGAGAACGGCGTTCTGATGGCCGCGGTTGCGGCTCTGGCTGATGCCGATATAATGCGGGTCCTTGCGTGCAAAATCACAGATGAGCTGCCAAGTGCTGTCTTTGGAGCCGTCGTTGACGAAGCAGATGCGGCTCTGGTCACTGATTTTTCCGGCCGCGGCAAGGCTGTTGATTTTGTTTAAAAACAGCGGTGCGGTGACCGGCAGAACAGCTTCTTCATTATAGCAGGGAATCACGATCCATAATAGCGGTTTGTTTTCCATAAAATGCCTCACGATCTTTTCACATAGATTATCTGTTTAAGTATAGCACAGTGCTATGCGGCTGACAACGAGCAGCCTGCACACAAAAACAGGATGCAGCACGCTGCATCCTGTCAGATTCTGTTATATTTTATATCTCTGGCTTGTTGCCCGGCAAATCCAGATTGAATGTTACGGCGCCCGGAATGATTTCCGCCTGGGAATAGGTAAAGCTGCCGCCCGCTTCGCCGTCCAGCGTCCAAGGAAGCGGACTGTCCGCCTGCACGGTTACGGATTTTGCACGGCGGAAAAAGATATACTTGCATTCCGCCAGCTTCTGCGACATCAGGCTGGCAACAATGTCGTTCAGCTCCAATAAATTTTCTGGCATGTGAATGAGAATGACCTCGAACAAACCATCGTCCAGCTGAACGCCGGTGCGGGTGATGTTCAAAATACCGCCGATAGAGGTCGAATTGGACAGCTGACCATAAATAAATTTGCCGTTGATTTCTTCCTCATCGCAGCGTACCTTGAGCGCGTAGCTCTTGATAGAGGTCAGCGACTTGGCGCCCTCCAGCAGATACGCGGCGTGACCGAGCGCATTTTTGAGCGGCTGCGGCGTTTCATAGGAGACCTCGGTAAACAGACCGAAGGCGGCGACATACGTGAAATATCTGCCGTTAAACTTGCCGATGTCACAGCAAAACGGTTTGCCGGAGCAAAACTGTTCGGCAGCTTCCTCCATGACGCTGCTGATGCCGAGCGTGTTGGCGAAGTCGTTGGTGGAGCCGCCGGGGATGTATCCGAGACGCGGCCGTTTGTCCGCCGGACACATCATCAGTCCGGTGACAACTTCGTTTAATGTGCCGTCGCCGCCGACGCAGACGAGGGCATCGTATTGCGTCGCATACTCCGCAACGTAGTTGCAGGCGTCTCCTTTGGCCTGTGTCGGAAACACCGTCACGTGGTAGTTGTGCGTAAAAAAGTAATTGGTGAGCGGAAACAGGTTGTCCCGCGCCTGATTTTTGCCTGCTGTCGGATTGATGACGAGCATCAGGCTTTGCTTTTTCTCTGTGAGCATCGCGGTGCCTCCTCTGACGTACATAGCGACCAAACCGCGACGGTTTGGTTCATCTCATTATCATAATGCTTTTTTCGCCGTAATGCAATGCCCTCTTGTAAACATATCCTGAACAATCCAAACGCAGAAGGCGGCATCTGCTTGCAATTTGGCCGGCAATCATATATACTATATATTGTGTTTACGCGATATATATGTATGTCTCTGTAGCTCAGTTGGATAGAGCAGCCGCCTCCTAAGCGGCAGGCCGGAGGTTCGACTCCTCTCAGGGACACCAGAAAAGCCCGAAGGTATTCTGCCTTCGGGCTTTTTCGTCAGGTGTGCCGTTTGCGCGGTGCGTCAGGATAGGGTTATTGCTTTCCCTTTTGAATGCCGTGTACCATGCGCAGCAGCGGCTTTTCCGGCACGAAGCGAGACAATGCCGTGCTGAGCTTGGTGGAGATGCCCGGAAGGATGAGCAGCTTTCCGGCGAGCGTCTGGCGCACGGCGATGCGCGCGACGCGGCGGCTGTTCATTGCCTTGACCGAAAATTTGCTGATGCCTGCGGCGGCATTGAATTCCGTGTCAACGGGGCCGGGACACAGGCAGCTGATGGTGACATGGCTGCCGGAGGCACGCAGTTCTTCATAAATCGCTTCGCTCAGGCGAACCACATAGTTTTTGGATGCATAATAGGTAGACAGCATCGGACCCGCCAAAAAACCGGCAGAGGAAGCGACGTTTAAGATGGCACCGGCATCCTGCTTGATGAAATCGCGCAAAAACAGCTTGGTTAAAATATGCACCGCGCGGATGTTGACGTCAATCATTTCCAGCTCGCGGTTAAGCTCTGTGGAGCTGAAATTGCCGAACAGACCAAATCCCGCCGCATTGACGAGCAAAGAGACACCCTGTGCGCGGGTCTGCTCGTGCAGCCAGATACAATTTTCTTTTTTCGAGACATCGCAGACATAAATGCGGCACGGCGTCTGTAATTCTTTGGCGAGTGCTTCCAGACGGTCGCGGCGGCGGGCTGCAAGCAGCAGGCGCCAGCCCTGCCGGCTCAGCTCGCGCGCAATATCGCGCCCGATGCCGGAGGATGCACCGGTAATCAGTGCTGTTTTCATGAGCAATCCCTTCTTTCGAGAATCAAATTCTGCTATCAGTATAGCATAAATGAGAACGATGTGCATCGGCTGTATATTTGACGAAAAAACGGTGCAAAACTATGTGCAAAACAGTCAATATTTCGCCATATAGGGAATTCACAAATTATTCACAGAAAAAATGGCGCTTTTTCTTGACAACGGGAAAACAGGGTGCTATCTTATATTTAGCACTCAGAGAGGTTGAGTGCTAACACTCGAAACAAGACAGTGCCAAGGCACCCGGAGCACTTCAGGAGGTGGAGACCGTGGAGCTATCCGCACGAAAGAAATTGATTTTAAAAACTGTCATCAATGACTATATCCGCACGGCGGAGCCGGTTGGCTCCAAGGCGCTCGCAAGCCGTCCGGAGCTTCGATTCTCCTCCGCCACCATCCGCAATGAGATGAGTGAGCTGGAAGAAATGGGCTATCTTGAAAAACCGCATACCTCCGCCGGACGCATCCCGTCCCCGGCAGGCTACCGGCTGTACGTCGATGAGCTGATGGGACGAACCGATTTGAGCGTGGCGGATGTAGACCGCATCAATTCGGTCATGAAGCTCAAAGTCAAAGAACTTGACCGCATGGTTTCAGAGGCCGGTAAGCTGATCTCGAACCTGACCGACTACACAACGCTCGCCGTTACACCGTATATGCAGCGTGTGACGATTCGAAAGTTCCAGATCATCGCCGTCAGTCCGCTGGATTTTGTCATCGTCGTCGTCACAGACAGCGGCGTGGTCAAAAACAAAATGCTGCGCACCGCAACGCCGGTCACGGCAGAGGAAGCCGAGCTGCTGACGTATGTGCTCAATCAGACGCTGACCAATATCCCCATTGATGCGATTACCCCGCAGAGATTTGATATTGTCCGTCGGGCAGCCGGTGTGACCGCCCTGCTGGAGCTGGTTTCCCAGTTCCTGGATGAGGTCATCGAGGAGTTCAGCAGCCAGAAGATATTCTTACAGGGTGCTTCCAAGCTGCTGGCGTATCCGGAATATCAGGACGCCCACAAGGCGCAGGAGCTTCTGGATTATATCTCGGATGAAAGCCACGTGCCGGCGCTTCGCACGTTTACCCGCGATATCGACGGCGTGCGCATCACAATCGGTCCGGAAAACGGCACCGATGGCCCGCTGCAAACTGCCAGCATGGTCTATGCGACCTACAACATCGGCAGTATGGGACGCGGCTTAATCGGCATTGTGGGTCCGACCCGTATGGATTACGCAAAGCTCTCTGCGAGACTCGCGCTGTTCTCCAAGGGTCTGAACCGATTGATCTCGGAGACATTCTTTGATGACGAACAATAGGAGGAAGACCATGAATACCAACGAGAACAAGCAGGAGACCGCAGAGCAGGAAAACACTGCAGCCGAAGAGGCGGCAGCGAAGGGTACCGCGGAACAGGCTGCTGAAGATACAAAAGCGCCAGAGGAAACAGCAGAAGAAAAGCTGCAGAAGCAGCTGGATGAGCTGAATGACCGCTATATGCGCATGGCAGCTGAATATGATAACTACCGCAAGCGCGTCGCAAAAGAGCGCGACATGATCCGCTCTGAGGCAACCGGCAAGGCGCTGAGTGCCATTTTACCGATTTACGATAACTTGGAACGTGCCCTTGCACAGGAAACCGAAGATACGGAATATAAAAAGGGTGTGGAAATGACTGCACGGCAGTTTGAATCCGCACTGGACTCGCTCGGCGTGGAGATTATCTCCGCAGAGCCGGGCACGGAATTTGACCCGACCGTTCACAATGCAGTGATGCACATGGAGGATGAGTCGCTGGGAGAGAACTGCATCGCAGAGTGCTTCCAGAAGGGCTTCCGCCACGGTGACAAAATCATCCGCACCGCAATGGTCAAGGTCGCAAACTAATTTATCTTTGTAAAATATTATCTTTGATATAGGAGGAACATATCATGGGCAAGATTATCGGTATTGATTTGGGTACTACCAATTCCTGTGTTGCAGTTATGGAGGGCGGCGAAGCCGTTGTCATCCCGAACAGCGAGGGTGCAAGAACCACGCCGTCTGTCGTTGCATTCAACAAGCAGGGCGAGCGCATTGTTGGCCAGACCGCAAAGAACCAGGCTGTTACCAACGCAGAGCGCACCATCATTTCCATCAAGCGTCACATGGGTTCTGACTACCGCGTTACGATTGACGGCAAGCAGTATTCCCCGCAGGAAGTTTCCGCAATGATCCTGCAGAAGCTGAAGGCTGATGCAGAAGCATATATCGGTTCTCCGGTAACCGATGCAGTTATCACCGTACCGGCTTACTTCACCGACGCACAGCGTCAGGCAACTAAGGATGCTGGTAAGATCGCTGGCCTGAATGTACAGCGTATCATCAACGAGCCGACTGCCGCAGCACTGGCATACGGCGTAGATAAGGAAAATGAGCAGAAGATCATGGTATACGATCTGGGCGGCGGCACGTTCGATGTTTCCATTCTGGAAATCGGCGACGGCGTTGTAGAAGTACTGGCTACCGCAGGCAACAACCACCTCGGCGGCGATGACTTTGACCAGCGCATCATCGACTGGATGGCTTCTGAGTTCCAGAACGCAAACGGCATTGACCTGCGCAACGACAAGATGGCTATGCAGCGCCTGAAGGAAGCTGCTGAGAAGGCAAAGATTGAGCTGTCCGGTCTGAACACCACCACCATTTCTCAGCCGTACATCACGGCTGATGCTACCGGCCCGAAGCATCTGGAACTGACCCTGAGCCGTGCTAAGTTCAACGAACTGACCCGCGATCTGGTTCAGGCTACCATGGGCCCGGTTAACCAGGCACTGAGTGACGCTGGTCTGTCCGCAGGCGAGCTGTCCAAGATTCTGCTGGTCGGCGGTTCCACCCGTATTCCGGCTGTACAGGAAGCTGTTAAGTCCATCACCGGCAAGGATGCATTCAAGGGCATCAACCCGGATGAGTGCGTAGCTGTCGGCGCAGCTATTCAGGGCGGCGTACTTGGCGGCGAGGTCAAGGATGTCCTGCTGCTGGACGTAGCTCCGCTGTCTCTGGGCATTGAGACCCTCGGCGGTGTATGCACCAAGCTGATCGAGCGCAACACCACCATCCCGACCAAGAAGAGCCAGGTATTCTCCACCGCAGCTGACAACCAGCCGTCTGTAGAGATTCACGTTCTGCAGGGCGAGCGCGAAATGGCTGCCGACAACAAGACACTGGGCCGCTTCACGCTGGACGGCATTGCTCCGGCACGCCGCGGTGTTCCGCAGATCGAGGTTACCTTCGATATTGATGCAAACGGCATTGTAAACGTATCCGCAAAGGATCTGGGCACCGGCAAGGAGCAGAAGATTACCATCACTGCTTCCACCAACCTGTCTGATGATGAAATCAACAAGGCAGTTGAGGATGCTGAGAAGTTTGCTGAGGAAGATAAGAAGCGCAAGGAATCCGTAGAGATTCGCAACAACGCAGAGCAGCTGGCATTCCAGTGCAAGAGCACGCTGGATGAGCTGGGCGACAAGATTGACGCAGCAGATAAGTCTGCCATTGAGGCTGAAATCGAAAAGGTAAACGAGGCTCTGAAGGGCACGGATACCGACATGATTAAGGCAGCAGCAGACAGCCTGACTGCAAAGTTCCAGGAAGTTTCCGGCAAGATTTACCAGCAGGCAAATCCGCAGGGCGCACAGGGTCAGGGCTTTGACCCGAACAACTTCGCTGGCGGCGCACAGGGCGGTCAGCAGACCGGTGCAAACGGCGAGCAGTATTACGATGCTGATTTCAAGGACGTTTCTGACGACAACAAGTAAGATGCAATAAAAAATACAGGGGCAGGCAGGTTGGCAAAACGACCTGCCTTGCCCTCTGTATCTTTCTATTTTTATACCCCCATAAGGAGGGTCATGACATATGGCTGATAAAAGAGATTATTATGAGGTGCTTGGTGTCAGCAAGGGAGCCACGGATGACGAAATCAAGAAGGCATACCGCAAGCTGGCAAGAAAGTACCATCCTGATTTAAATAAGGATAATCCGGAAGCTGCGGAAAAGTTCAAGGAAATCGGCGAGGCCTATGAGGTATTGTCGGACTCCGAGAAGCGTTCCCGTTACGATCAGTTCGGCTTTGCGGGCGTAGACCCGAATTATGGAGCAGGACAGGGAGGCGCAGGCTTTGGCGGCTTCCAAGACGTTGATCTGGGCGATATTTTCGGAAGCTTCTTTGGCGGCGGCTTCGGCGGCGGTTCTTCCCGCACCAATCGCGCCAATGCACCGCGTCAGGGTGAGTCCATTCGCCGTACCGTGATGCTTAGCTTTGAAGAAGCGGCATTTGGCTGTGAAAAGAAGATTCAGATTGAGCGCACGGAAAAGTGCACCGAGTGCGGCGGCACCGGCGCAGAAAAGGGCTATACACCGGAGACCTGTTCGAATTGTCATGGTTCCGGTACTGTGCAGCAGACGCAGAGAACGCCATTCGGCGCGTTCTCGTCTACCGGACCGTGTCCGAATTGTCATGGCACCGGCAAGATTATCCGCAAGCCGTGTAAGAAGTGCCGCGGCACCGGTCAGGAGCGCCGTGCTCGCACGCTGGAAGTTAAGATTCCGGCGGGCATCGACGAAGGCCAGAGCATTGCACTGCGCGGACAGGGCGGTGCCGGCGTCAACGGCGGCCCGAACGGCGATGTTATCATTACGGTTGCCATTCGTCCGCATCCGCTGTTCCAGCGCGATGGCTATGATGTATGGTGTGAGGTGCCGATTTCCTATGCACAGGCTTGTCTGGGCGATAAGCTGATTGTTCCGACTATCGACGGCAAGGTAGAGTATACCATGCCGGCAGGCACGCAGCCGGGCACCGTGTTCCGTATGCGCGGCAAGGGCATTCAGGCAGTCAACGGCCGCGGCCGCGGCGATCAGTTCGTCAAGGTGACGCTGGAAGTGCCGAAGAATCTGACCGAGAGCCAGAAGGAACTGCTGCGTAAGCTGGAAGAAAGCGACAATCCGCAGAACCACCCCAATCGCCGCTCGTTCAAGGACAAGATGAAAAATCTGTTCGGCAAGAAGTAAAGAGTAATATCTGAATAGAACGCAAAAAACTCCCGAAAGGGAGTTTTTTTGTGCGTATTTTTATCTTGTCTCTCCCCTTGGGAGAGATGTCGAGCAGCGACAGAGAGGGCGGGCTCCCTCTTACGCACAGACCAAACTTGTCTCTCCCTTTGGGAGAGATGTCGCGCAGCGACAGAGAGGGCAAATACCAGCTGACATAGTTTTTCAAATTCGCCCTGACACGAACCTGCCTGTGCGCTGCCCTCTCAGTCATTTGCCCTGCAAATGCCAGCTCTCCCAAAGGGAGAGCCAAGAAGCCGGTGCGAACTGTACGCTTGACGAACCAAGTTATTTGCATACGGACTTGCTCGCGTGCTGCTCCTTCCGTCACGGCTTGCGCCGTGCCACCTTCCTCAAAGAGGAAGGCTTTGGTTTTACGCACAGACCAAACTTGTCTCTCCCCTTGGGAGAGATGTCGCGCAGCGACAGAGAGGGCTAATACCAGTCAGCATGTTTTTGAAGATTTATCCTGATACGAATTTGTCAACGTGTTGCCCTCTCAGTCATTTGCCCTGCAAATGCCAGCTCTCCCAAAGGGAGAGCCAAGAAGCCGGTGCGAACTGTACGCTTGACGAACCAAGTTGATTCGCATACGGACTTGCCCGCGTGCTGCTCCTTCCGTCACGGCTTGCGCCGTGCCACTTTCCTCAAAGAGGAAGGCTCTGGTTTTACGCACAGACCAATCTTGTCTCTCACCTTGGGAGAGATGTCGCGCAGCGACAGAGAGGGCTAATACCAGCTGACATAGTTTTTCAAATTCGCCCTGACACGAACCTGCCTGTGCGCTGCCCTCTCAGTCATTTGCCCTGCAAATGCCAGCTCTCCCAAAGGGAGAGCCAAGAAGCCGGTGCGAACTGTACGCCTGACGAACCAAGTTGATTCGCATATGGACTTGCTCGCGTGCTGCTCCTTCCGTCACGGCTTGCGCCGTGCTACCTTCCTCAAAGAGGAAGGATTTTTTCATATTACTTCGTTGTCAGTGCGTCAGTGATACTGGTCAGTTCGTCCTGCTGCACGCCGTAGGCGTAGGCGCCGCCGTTTACGCTGACCAGATATTCCCGAGAACCGCCCTTGGCGAACGATAGCGAACGGGTCGTGCCGTCCGTCATCGTCAGCGTGACCGTTGCTTGCGCCTGCTGTGCAGTTGGGGCGTCGACAATGCGCGTGTAATTGACGGAATCCAATGCGGCATACAGTTGCTGCAAGGCTTCCGTGCTCATGGTCTCTCCGTCCAGTGCGGCGGTTTGAGAGACATCGGAGGAATCCGTATCACTGCTGTCTGTGTTGGAGCTGTCTTCGCTCTCGGCGTCAGCATCCTCCTCGTCAGAAGCTTCCTGCGTCACGGCAACCGCGTGTGTGGTGCCGTTTTGTGTGACGGTAATTTGAGACACTTCGTTCAGCGAGAACGGCATCAAATTGGCAGAGCGCCAATCGCTCCAATCGTCACTGAGAAAGCCGCAGCCGGAAGCATCGGACACAAAGACCGTGGAACCGCCTTCTTTCATGACATAGCGGCCGCTGTTGTCGTCTGTGACGCTGCCGATGAGAACCGTGGCATCCATGCTGTTGGTTTTGATGTGTACGCGGGCGGTTGGATTGTCCAAGCCGTATGGACTCAAATCCGATGGATTGTCTGCGGCAATCGACTGTGCGGTGAGCAGCGTCTGTAAGTCGGACAACAAGCCGTTTTTCAGCTCGGAATCGTCTGCATCGCAGGATTCCGGTGCGGTAAAGACAAAATCAGAATAGGCTTTGGCGGTTGTCTCATCCATGTCGGAGGTGTCCCGCGCCTGCACGGTCAGAACCGTTCCGTCTGCAAGCGCATCGACGGTCAGACTTTGCAGCTCGGAAGATAAGCTGTAATAGCTGCCGAGCACGGTCAGGTTGCGGTAATAGGATTCCTGCTCCAACAGAGCAGATGCTGTGTCGCTGTCCACTAGATAGACATCGGTTTTGCCGTCTAGATTGCAATAGGTGCCGCTCACGACATCACTGGATACACCAAACCGCAGGGTGGTGGTTTTGCCGTCTGTATCGGTAATCGCTACGGTACTGATGGAATCGCTGCCCGCCAGACCGTATTTTGATAAATCCGAGCAGGATTCCTCAACCACGGTGCCGGAGATGGAGCTGGCGGTGGAAAAGAGGTTTTGCATCAGACTGTCGCTGTATGCGCTGGTGTCCTGCGTGCCGGACATGGTATAGGTGGTCTTTTTGTTTTTTGTTGTACTGGTCAGCGTGTAATCATCGCCGCCGCTCAGCGCGACATGAATGCTGGACAATGCATCTGCGTCCGCAGACACCAGCGTTTTGCTCTCGCTGGATGTGTCCTGTTCGTCCGGCATGTGCATGAGTCCGGCGTAAACACCGCCGAGAATGGCGACGGCGACCAGACCCAAAAGCAGCCGCTTGGTATTTTTTCGCATTACAGCTTCCTCCGGCGAACAAAGACAACAATGCCGCCCACAAACATGGCAACAGGAATGAGGAACAGAATGAGGAATACAAAGAACTCTGCGGTTGTGCTGATGACGAGCGGTTCAGAGGACAGGCTCTTGGACGGAATGGAAACCGAGGTTACCTCCGGCTGCATCTGACCCAGCACATTGTTTAGGAACGAATGGTTCATGAGGCTGGATGCGTTCATCAGATCGTCCGACATCATGATGCCGGCGGAGCAAACGAATACCTGACCGTTTTTGTCGTTGCCGGTGTACTGTGCCAGCGCTGCCAGCGCAAACGGGCCATCGGTATCGCCGTCTGCCTTGTCATAGCTGTCGTAGCTGGTGTCCGAGGACAATACCTTGGAATACGAGCTGTCGCGGCTTTCCATCAGAGTTTCCACCGTGCGGTCGGTCGTGGAATCCGGCAGCTGCGCGGTCAGAGACTTGGCGCTTGGCGCTACCAGCGTCTGATCCGAATCGGAAATATCGCTGTTGGCATCGGAATCCGTCAGCTGAGCGAGAACATCGGTTGCCTCGTCAATATTATACTTGGAGTCCAACACCATGTCGGAATTGACCGTGATGCCCCATTCTTTGAGGTAGGAGTACAAAACCGGCAGGTCGGTCGGGCTGGATGTGCTGTCAAATACCATCAAATCGCCGCCGTTTTTGACAAAGGCGTCAATCAGATTGATTTCGTCCTCGGTGTAGTCGGTCTGCGGCAGACTGAGCACGAGAACAGAGGCATCGTCCGGAATCTTTTTTTCTTCCGTCAGATTCAGCGTGTTTGCCGTGTAGCCCGCCGAGGTGAACAGCGTGGACAGACTGGTGGAAATGCTCTCGTTGTGTCCCTGCAGGACGTACATTCCCGGGGTTTCCTCACTGGTGACGGACAAAATGGCAGAGGTCAATGCCTGCTCGCCCTGAAAACCGGTCACATCATAGTATCCGGAGTACGAAGAACTCGCCTCGGTAGAGTAAAAATCACTGGTGTTGAGCACGCGGGTGTTGTCGCCGCACGAAACGATCACGCTGCCGGTGGTAATAGAGGACGCGAGATTGCTGTATTTGCTCACGGCGTTCGGATTGGTGTATGGATTGATGTAGGTGACAGTCAGGTTGTCTCTCGCGAGCTGCGTATATTTGTTCAGCAGCTTGTAAACGGTGTCGTAATAGGTATCCTTCTTGAAATCGTCCTCATCTGCCAAGACGGTAATCGTCACAGAGCCCTTCAAATCGGACAGCGCAGATTTGGTGTCATCGGAAATCTGATACAACTGATTGGATGTCAAATCGAGATTTAAATCAAATTTATCCGTCAGGCTGGTGGCAATCAGATTGACGAGAATCACAGCGACCAGTGTGACGGCGAGACTGCCTGCGGAGACTGACACGCGGCGCAGCTTTTTGCGGCGCTGTGCCTTTTGTTCCGGCGTCAAAACCAGTGTCTTTTCTGTCTGCTTTTTTTGTTTGTTGAACATGGCGCACACCTCCTCACATTCTGCGGCGCTCGATCACGCGGGCGGTTAAATACAAAAACAGACCGGTGAGAGAGATGAAATAAATCAAATTGCCGAGCGAAAATTCTCCCGACATAAATGTATCGTAACGGGTGAAAATAGACAGCCAGCTCAGCAGCTCGCCGAGCAGCGTGCTGGTTCCCAGAGAGTAGCTCAGCATATCTACGATATATAAGCCGAGAAACAGGGCAAATGATAACACCGCAGCGATGAGCTGGCTTTCGGTCAGGCTGGACAAAAATAAGCCCATGGCGGCAAAAATCGAAATGGCAAAAATGACGGCGACATAACAGCCGAGAATGGTCGGCCAAGACGGCGTGCCGAAAATCGCAATGATAATCAGCCAAGGAATCGTGCAGGCGAGTGCGCGCAGCAGCACGCCCATCGTGGCGAAAAATTTGCCAAACACGATTTCCCACACGCTGACCGGTGCGGTGAGCAGCAGTTTGTCTGTGCCCTGCTTGTATTCCTCGCTGAACAGCCGCATGGTCAAAATCGGCATGAGGAACAAAAAGACAATGAGCATGTTGGAAAAGACGCTGCCGACGTCACTGGAAGAGGACAACACACAAGTTGCAAAGAAATAGAGATTCATCACGGCGAGATACGCGCCGATGTAAACATATCCGAGCGGGGAACGGAAAAATCCCTGCATATCGCGTTTTTTTATGGCATTCACTTGTCATCCCCTCGCTTTCTGCCGAACAGCCGGCGTTTTTTCTTCTTTGGCTCGGCATCCGGCTGTGGTTGTGCCGGTGTTTCTGTCTCGTCGGAATCGGTCAGCTCCAAGAAAATCTGCTCCAAGCTGAGTTCCACCTGCTGCATGGACAGGATTGCCATGCGGTTTTGACTCAGTGCGTCAAAGACATCGCGGCGCACATCGGCATCCGGCTCCGCCGTGATGCGGTACACCGACTTTTTGCCGTCCTCATGGACGCAGATTGCTTCAGCGACACTCGGAACGGCGCGCAAAATGCGCAAAATATCGTCTGCTGTGCCTTCAATGGTCATTTCCAGCTGTTCTGCGCCCTCCATGCGGTCGCTCAGCTCAGCTGGCGTGCCGTCTGCGACAATTTTGCCGTGGTGAATGACCAAAATCCGGTCGCAGACCGCCTGCACTTCCGGTAGAATGTGGCTGGATAAAATAACCGTGTGTTTTTGGCTGAGAGAACGGATGGTCTCTCGGATTTCAATAATCTGCTTCGGGTCGAGACCGACAGTCGGCTCGTCGAGAATCAAAACCTTCGGGTCGCCGATGAGCGCCTGTGCCAGACCGGTGCGCTGGCGATAGCCCTTGGACAAATTGCGGATGAGTCTGCCGGATACTTCCGTCAAGCCGGTCATGCCGCACACCTGCGCGAGATGCTCGTCCTTGGGGAGCGTGCACTTTTTCAGCGCATAGACGAACTCCAGATATTCCGAAACCGTCATATCCGGATAGAGCGGCGGATTTTCCGGCAAATATCCAATCATCTTGCGCGCCTGATCGGCATCCGTGTCGATGTCAAAGCCGCCGAGCACTGCGGTGCCTGCGGTCGGGCGCAGGCAGCCGGTGATCATATTCATAGTTGTGGTTTTTCCGGCGCCGTTTGGGCCGAGAAAACCGACAATCTCTCCCTCCTGCACGGAAAAAGAAAGACCGGATACGGCAACCGTGTCGCCGTACCGGCGGGTAAGCCCCTGTACTTGTATCATAAGGTTCCTCCTGTTAGCAGAAATCATGTGCACAATTGGTGCACATGCTGCAAATATCCTCGTTACTTGCCTAATCGTAGCACGCGCGTGTGTTTGTTGTGTGAACAATTCGCATGGATTGCTGTACAAATACACGGGAAACACGATATAATCAATGTATGCAGAGAATGGAAAGGGGATGCCGTATGCTGGAATATATCACACAGGGAATCGGCAGAGGCGGATTCGAAGAAGGCAGGCTGCCGGTGCTGCTGCATATTGAATGCGTGCAGCTGCATGAGACTAGGCAGGCGGAGCACTTTCATGCAGACCATGCGGAGCTGATTCTGATACAAAAGGGAAGCTGTCAGGTTCGCGTTGCGGGCGGACAGGAAGCCGTGCAGGCAGGTGACTTTGTTTTGTGTTCGGCGGGAGAGCCGCATGCCTGCTGGACGCAGGACGGAGAGCAGGCAACGGTGATTTCCTGCGGATTTACCCGCCTGCTGTGCCGCGGACGAGAGGAAAATTGCTTTCTGGAGCAGAGGGAACGCCCGATTGTACACGCCGGAGAGGGCAGCCAAGCACTGGAGCAAATTTTGCTGTCGCTCATGCAGGCGGCGCAGGATGCGCACGAACAGAGTCAGGAGATTTGCAGCTATCTGTCTGCGGCGGCAATTTTACTGGCGCTGCGCCTGCAGCGCGCGGCAGAGGAACAGATTGAGCAGGCGCGGTATAGTCTCGGCATTCGCACGCAATTGTATCTGGATCGGCATTATACTGAGCCGCTGACACTGGACGGCATCGCGCAGGCGATGGGTGTGAGCAAATACCATTTGGATCGCGTATTTTTGGCGGGCGCAGGCTGTACACCGGTGCAGTACATTACGCGCCGCCGCATCGCGCGGGCGCAGGCGCTGCTCGCCTCGACAGACCAATCCATACAGCGCATTGCCCTGCAGTGCGGGTACAGCAGCTACACCTATTTTACTTCCGTGTTCCGAAAGCACGTCGGCCGATCGCCGGGAGACTATCGGAAGATAATTCGGGGCATTGCCGGAACGCACAAGACCTGATGATAAGTATAGAACATTTGGATGATATGCTGATGGGTTGCGGGAAAACGGCGGAAGGATATTGCAAACCGGCGGGAAAATCCGTATAATCAGGATAGAAGCTGATACAGCATAGAACCTGGATGATAATGGAGGCAGAACATGGAATTGTTAAGAATTGGCGTCGTCGGATGCGGCGCCATTGGACGCGAACATATTAACCGAATTACCAACAGACTTGCCGGCGGCAAGGTCGTTGCTGTATCGGATCTTTATGTGGAGGGTGCCCATCAGGTGGGTGATCCGTTGGGCGCAACGGTGTATAGCAACAGTGCGGATTTGGTCAATGATCCGGATGTCGATGCAATCATTTGCACCACGCCGGCATTTGCACACAAGGAAACGGTGATTCAGGCGCTGGAAGCAGGCAAGCCGATTTTCTGCGAAAAGCCGCTGACGACAACGGCAGAGGATTCTCTGGAGCTGGCGGAAATCGAGATGGAACTGGGAAAAAAGCTGATTCAGGTCGGCTTTATGCGTCGATTTGATGAGTCGTATACACAGGTCAAAGACTTGCTGGACTCCGGCGAATTTGGCGCGCCGCTGTATCTGCGCTGCTCGCACTGGTTTCCGGAAGTGGATGACGGATTTACCACGGAAATGGCGGTTTACGATGCGGCGATTCATGAGATTGACGTCATTCATTGGCTGCTCAATGAACGCTATGAGAGCGCACAGGTGATGTTCCCGCGCCAGACCGGCAAGAAAAATCCCGAGCTGAAGGACCCGCAGATCATGCACATTCGCTGTAAGTCCGGTGTGATTGCGACGATTGAGGTGTTCCTCAACTGTCAGTTTGGCTATGATATCAGCTGTCAGATTGTTTGTGAAAACGGTGTCATTGACCTGCCGAAGCCGCCGCGTCCGCTGCTGCGCAGATCCGGCGGTCAGACGATTCCGCTGGATGAAAACTGGAAAAACCATTGGATGCGCGCGTACGATTTGGAAATCCAGCAGTGGATTGACGCCGTGCGTGCCGGTGAGCTGACCGGCCCGAATGCATGGGACGGCGTGATTGCCAATGTCACGGCGGATGCGTTGCTGCGCGCACAGCAGAATGAAGGACAGATTGAGCCGATTGCAGTCGGTCCGCGTCCGGATTTTTACAAGTAAACCACAAATGCCGCAGAGCTGTGTGCTCTGCGGCATGTTTTATATCGGATACTTTCGAAATAAACTCGGAGACAACCCGACGTTTTTCTGAAAGCTGTGAATGAAGTTTTCCTCGCTGTTGTAGCCGGTGTGGTAGGCGATTTGCTTGACGGTCATCTGCGTTGAGGTCAGCATGTGTTTGGCCTTGTCAATGCGGCGCAGAATGATGTATTCATATGGAGAATAGCCGGTGTGCGCTTTGAACTCGCGGGAAAAATGCGACTGGCTCCAATTGACGGATTCCGCAACGGCGGCAACATTGATCGGCTCAAACAGATGCGTGTTCATGTAGCGAATGGCAAGCGCGATGCGGTCGGTCTCTGCCTTTTCCGGCGGGTTCTCCGTCAAAAGAAGCAGGCACAGCATGCGGTGCAGCAGCTGCGAATAGGCAGCTTCACTCATGCGCTCCCCGGATGCGCAGCTGCTCAGCAGAGAATCTAAAAGCTGTAAGATTTCCGGCAGCGAGGCAGTCGAAAATACATGGTGTCCGCCGTGTGAGCGGATGATGCGCTGATAAAAAGAGGACGAATTCAGTCCGTTGAACAGCAGCCAGATAAATTCAAACCCGTCCGAGGCCTGATACTGGTATGGGTGGCGGCAGTCAAACAGCACAAATTGTCCGCGCGTGGCGAGCATGTCCCAGCCGTCAATTTTCAGCTCCAGTGCGCCGTTTTGTATGAGAAGCAGCATGATATGATTGTTGTGATCGCTCTGCTGGGCAACTTTGTCCTGATGATTAAAGGAATACGTGTGGTCACAAAAGTAGTGCCCGCAGCGGGATGGATAATAAAATAAGTCCCGCGCGAGTGCAGATGGCGTGAAAAAATATCGTTCTGAAATCTGATGCACGCCGGTTTCTGGAATTAACATGACAAAACCCCTCCTTGGTATTTATGGTATCAGCACGGAGAAAAGAAATCAAGAGAAGGTTACTGAAAAATAGCAGGATTTATCAGGAAGTCCGCAAATTGTATCATTGTGAGACGGGTCTCCCATACGGTATAATAGGGGCAACAACAGGGAACCGCCCCTGACAGGCGGCACACCAGGGAATTTTAGAGGAGGAAACACAACATGAAAATTGCTTTTGACGTTGACGTTCTTGCGAAGCAGTACGACATCAACACCATGGTACATAAGGTAGCTGATTGGGGCTACAAGTACATCGAGCAGTCTCCGCATCCGCGCATCAACCCGTTCTACAAGCACCCGCTGTTCTCCAAGGAATGTGAGGCAGAGTATCGCCAGGCTCTCAAGGAGACCGGCGTAGAGATCTCTTCCTTCATCGTAGTATACCGCTGGAGCGGCCCGACCGAGGAGCAGCGTCAGCACGCTGTTGCAAACTGGAAGAAGATCATCGAGATCGCAGTAAACATGGGCGTACCGGTTATCAACACCGAATTCTCCGGCGATCCGAACCAGCAGGAAATCTGCAATGGCATGTGGTTCCGTTCTATGGAAGAGCTGCTGCCGATCATCGAGCGCGAAGGCCTGCGTGTTGAGGTTCAGTCTCATCCGTATGACTTCTGCGAGCTCAACGACGAGGCTTGCGATCTGGTTAAGTCCTTCCGTTCCAAGAACCTGGGCTATGTATACTCTGCATCCCATGGCTTCTTCTACGATCAGGGCAAGGGCGACGTTCGCCACATGCTGAAGTACGCTGGCGACGAGCTGACCCACGTTCTGTTTGCAGACACCTACAACCAGACCAAGGACTGCCGTTACATCCTGAATCCGCCTTGGCTGAACCAGCGCGGCAGAGCTGACGTTACCATCCATCAGCACACCGCTATGGGTGAGGGCGAGGTTGACTTCCCGGGCATCTTCGAGACCCTGCGTGAGATGGACTTCGCAAACAAGCAGCTGAAGGCTGACGCTCCGAAGGTTGGCGGCGACAACATCGCTTGTGTATCCTACTTCGGCTTCCCGGAGAAGATGGAGAAGCAGGCACCGGAAGCACGCGAGATCATCGAGCGCGAGCTGCTGGGCAAGTAAGCATCATTCTATCCTACTCTATACGGATATGGTATCCCCGCGGGCATGTGCCCGCGGGGATCTTTTTTGCTCATGAAAAGTTGATATATGCCCTTGCCGACAGAAAAAGAATATGGTATACTTTGTAACGCAAGACGTATAGACCACATGGTTTGTGCGGAAGGAGTTCAGAACCTCAGGCAGAAACACATCGGAATTCAGGAGCCGATATATGCCTGTATTCTTGCAAGTCAAAATTTCCCTTTTGTTGTTGTATGATGAAAGAACTGCTGCATTTTCAGGAGAATGTAGCAGTTCTTTCGCCTTGATACACCGTTTTTGCTCTGCGAATAAATGGAAAATAAAGAATAATTATGCAAAATATACGGCGTAAACTGCATAATTATATTGGTTTTGCATGGAACACGTCTAATATTTGACACGTGTGCGTCTTTCCAAAGAAAGCGCATTTTTTCGCAAGATCGCTACAGAAATTGAGCAAGGACGTGAAAAACGGACGTTTGGATTGGTAACATTTGACCGACTTTGAAAATGTTTTGGCGCTGATGAAAAAAATCCACCGGCTGTTTTTGTGAAAAACAACCAAAAATTGTTTCGAAATTTTTAACACTAAGTTTGCCGGTCAGGGTTGAGAAAGGTCAAGACGTCTGCTATAATCATACATGGAAATACAGCTGAGTTCTTTTAGAAACAGCTGATTTTGCGCCTTTGGGGTGATTCCGGGACACCATGACGAAAGGCGTGGAGAGAGTTTAGAAAAAGGAGAATAAAAGTTATGTTAACTGTAATTGAGTTTGTCGCCTTTACAGTGTTCGTAGCTATCCTGTCCGCGTACAAGACGCGTGACGAGAAGCTGGATACTGAGGAAGGCTACTTCGTTGCAGGCCACAGCTTGCCGGGCATCGTTATCGCAGGTTCCCTGATGATGACCAACCTGTCCGCAGAGCAGCTGGTCGGCACAAACGGTCAGGCTTTCTCTGGTTCCATGGCAACCATGGCTTGGGAAGCTACCTCCGCATTCGCACTGATTATTCTGGCATTCGTTCTGCTGCCGAGATTCCTGAAGGGCAACATCGCAACGATTCCGCAGTTCTACAAGATGCGTTACGATGAGGCAACCAAGAACATGTTCTCTATCATGTTCCTGTTCGCTTACGTTGTTACCATGCTGCCGACCATCCTGTACTCTGGTTCTGTAGCACTGGAGAAGATCTTCGGCATTCAGGAGCTTTTCGGTATAAGCTACTTCGCTGCAATTGCGATTGTATGTGTTGCTACCGGTCTGATCGGTATGGCATACTCCGTATTCGGCGGTCTGAAGGCAGTTGCTTACTCTGACACCATCAACGGCGTTGGTCTTCTGATCGGCGGCTTCATGGTTCCGATCCTCGGCTTCGTCGCTCTGGGTCAGCTGGACGGCGGCGGATTCCTCGAAGGTATCAAGCACTTCGCAACCGCTACCCCGGAAAAGATGAATGCTTGGTCCGCTCCGAACGCAATGGCTCCGTACATTCCGTGGCCGCTGCTGTTCACCGGTATGTTTGTAAACAACATGTTCTACTGGTCCACCAACCAGTCTATCATTCAGCGTTCCCTGGGCGCTAAGAACCTGGCAGAAGCACAGAAGGGTGCTATCTGGGCTGGCTTCTTCAAGTGCTTGGACGTATTTGTAATTGTAATCCCGGGCGTCATTGCTTACCAGCTGATGCAGGGCGGCGTTCTGACTGTAGGTTCCGGTGCAAAGTTTGACGGCGATGCTGCTTATCCGATGCTGGTTATGCACGTTATGCCGAAGCCGCTCATGGGCTTCTTCGCAGCCGTTATGTTCGGCGCAATCCTGTCTTCCTTCAACTCTGTACTGAATTCTTCCTCTACGATCTTCTCTCTGGATATCTGGAAGCCGATCTGGGGCAAGGATGCAGATGCAAAGAAGGTAGTAAAGGTTGGTCAGATCTTTGGCTTGGTATTTGGTATTCTGGGCATCATCATTTCCCCGTTTATCATGTACTTCGGTTCCGGTATCATGAACTTCATCAACCAGTGCTGGGGTCTGTTCTCCATGCCGATCCTGTGCGCAGTACTGTTCGGTATGCTGAACAAGAAGGTATCCCCGCTGGCTCCGAAGATCGGCGTTCCGGTACATATCGTTCTGTACGCTATCGGTTACTTCACCGTATTTAACAAGATGCACTACCTGTACTGGGTATTCGTATGCTTCGTTGTTCAGTGCATTATCTACTTTGCAGTTGCAAAGTTCGCTCCGGCAAAGGAAGAGTTCGAGATGCCGAACGTACCGCAGATCGAGATGACTCCGTGGAAGACCGGCAAGATCTGGGCTACCGCTGGTGCTCTGGTAGTAGTTGTTATGTACATCATCTTCTCCCCGCTGGTACTCGGCTAAGAGAAGCTTACATCCGCTAATATCGTTCTCGGAAGTACGAAGAGGCTCCTCGCTTGAGGAGCCTCTTTTTGCGTGTGTTTGGATAGCGTAATTTGTGCCCTCTCAGTCATTTGCTTGCAAATGCCAGCTCTCCCGAAGGGAGAGCCGAGAAGCCGGAGCGAAGTTTTACTTTTACGCGCAGACCAAACTTGTCTCTCCCTCTGGGAGAGATGTCGCGCAGCGACAGAGAGGGCATTTGCCAGCTGACATAGCTTCTCAAATTTGCCCTAATACGAACCTGTTAGCGTGCTGCCCTCTCAGTCATTTGCTTCGCAAATGCCAGCTCTCCCGAAGGGAGAGCCGAGAAGTCGGAGCGAATTTTTAGCTTTTACGCGCAGCGACAGAGAGGGCATTGCCGTTTGTTTTTCTTGGCAGATAACTTTTCCATCAAAAAAGCACTCCGCGGAGTGCTTTTTTTCTATCTGTTTAGTTGGATGTGCTGTCGGATGCTTGGGTGTTTGCGGTGCTGTCGGTGCTTTCCGTGCTTTCGCTGTTTGCTGCCGCATCGGTCTCTGCGGTCAGTCCCAAATCCTCATCCGTGAAACCGGTATATACCTGACCGGGCTCCAGTGTAACGCCTTTGATTTTTGCCAGTTCCGATACGGTGACAAATGCGTAGCCCTGCTGCTGCAGTTCGTCAATCGCGGCGAGAACGCCTTCTACGGTTGTTTCATATAAATCATGCTCCAAAACGATTGCGCCGTCCTGCGCGCCGTCCAGAATGTGCTGCTTGACAGAAGCTGCGTCGCGGTATTTCCAATCCAAGGTATCAACATCCCACAGAATCAGCGGCATGCCGAGCTGCTTCATGGACGCCTGCACGCTGTCGTTGTACTCGCCGCCGCACGGACGGAACAGCGTCGGTTTTTGACCGGTATACGACTGAATCAGGTCGTTGTTGGAAGAAACCTGCTCGTAATCGCCATCGGAAACCTCATGCGCCAGCCGGTGATCCATCGTGTGATTGCCGACCTCATGGCCTTCGGCTAAGTATCGCTTCATCATGGAATTGAAGTCTTTGACGCGGTAGCCGCACAGAAAGAAGGTTGCATGCGCATTGCGCTGTTTCAAGCCGTCGAGCAGCCGCTCCGTGCGGCCGCCTTCGTTGCCGGTCGGTCCGTCATCAAAGGTCAGAGCGATGTATTTGTCGCCTTTCGGAATTTTGGCGGCTTGCTCCTGTTCTTCCTTTTTCTTCTGTTCTTCTACTTTCTTTTGTTGTTCCGCTGCCTGCTCTGCACTGCCTGCATCCGCAGAAGTGGACTGCGCGCTGCCGCCCGTATCTTTACCGGAACTTTGGCTGTTGGATGTACCGCAGCCTGTCAGTATCGCCGCACATAACATGGCGGCAATGCCGGAGAGAATCAATCGTTTCTTCCATTTTGTCATTTTTTACGCCTCTTTTTCGTTTGTCCATAAAAATATATACACATCATAATACAGTATAGTATAAAAAAGGAAGAGAGAAAAGAGGTTTTCTCAAAGATTAAGAAAGTTTAAGAAATGCCGATCGCGTGCGCCGGACAATGCTGCCGACGCCCTGCCAAAACAGCCGGACGAGCCGCGCGGCGATATAGGACAGCGCAAGCAAAACAAACAGACATAGAACACCCCAGCGCGGCGCAACGACTATTTTTACAACAGGGTAGAAGTAGTAGCAAAAAAACGGATGAATGAGCCACATGCTGGTGCTTTCCTTGCCGATGCGCAGGAGCAGCCAGCGGAGCGGCCGTATATAGCGCAGCAAATCCAGCAAGAATAGAATGAGAAACGGCACATAAATCACATCCGGCGTCTGTTCCGTCAGACGAGAGCGCAGCTGAATGATGACGCCGATGAAAAAAACATCAAGAACCGGATGGAGCAGATTGTTTCGGCGCAAAGCGTCCTGCAATTGTATCAACAGATTTCCTTTTGCAAAGACGGCGCCCATCCAAAAACAAGCGGTATACGGTGCGGACAGCAGGAAAAAGGCATGATACAGATAGTTGTCGTTGAGTGTGCCGAGCACCTCTAACTCGCCGATGGCGGGGAACACATTGGTGATGAGAATGGTGCCAATGATAACCGCCCAGATGTTGAACAGCGTAGAATGCCGGCGGACAATGCGG
This sequence comes from Butyricicoccus intestinisimiae, assembly GCF_018918345.1. Taxonomy (NCBI): domain Bacteria; kingdom Bacillati; phylum Bacillota; class Clostridia; order Eubacteriales; family Butyricicoccaceae; genus Butyricicoccus; species Butyricicoccus intestinisimiae. The sequence continues at coordinate 291,802 of NZ_JAHLQI010000003.1, read as the reverse complement.
TCAATGACCGGATACAAAATCAATGCACAGATATAACTGTTCAAAAACCACCACTCACGGTTGTAGGAAGTTGAAAAACCGATAAAATTGTTGAAGCATTCCTGTCTGGAAAATTCGGCGTATCGTGTGCAGATTTCCGCCTCATCGCAGTACGTCGGCTGATGCGCACAGAAGAAAAACGCAAGGGGAATAAAAATCACAAAGACCTTCCAATATGAAAGATACAGCCCCTTGAGCTTGGCGATTAAATCATATCGCTTGGAATGAGTGCTGAGATATACACCGTAGCCGCCGAGAAAAAAGAAAAAGGAAACGCATATTTTTCCGAAAGAACCGAAGTAGGTGAGAGAGCTTTCGCCGCAGATGCTCAGCACATGCCACAGCTCACCGCCTGCAATGCGTCCGGGAAAGCCCCACAGATGATGCATCAGCATCAAAACGATTGCAGCGCCTTTCATCAATTTGGTATCATCTCTTGAAAATGTCCGATCCATATCGCTTGCTCCTATTCTCTATTATCTAGACTATCATGTTTAGTATAAACACCGATACAGGGGAAGTCAATTGCAAAGGCACAAAAAAACAAGAGCCCGCCCCGAAGGGCAGACTCTTGTAAACAGTCAGAAAATTCTGTGCGCAGTATGCGCAGGGAATTAGTAATGACGAGCTTCGTACAGATGATCCTGCAGCTTCTTGTAAGCTTCCTGTACTTCCGGCTTCTCGGAAACAGAAGCAACGCCTACACGCCACCAAGCTTCCCATTCCTTGGACATGGACTTCGGCAGAACCTTCATGTCGATCAGGGTAGAAACGGTCTGCTTCTTGGAGTCTTCCAGTGCAGCAGCCAGCTCTTCCATGGTCTTTACGCGGTAAGCCTTGCAGCCGTAAGCTTCTGCTACGCCAGCGTAGTCGATGTTCATTGCCGGACCGAGATCGCAGCCATCGTACGGAGTGCCCGGGATGTGCATGTTCTTCTCGGTGGTACGGGACTTGTTGCCCTGGCCAACCTGCAGGTTGTTGATGCAGCCGTAAGCAGCGTTATCAAACAGGCAAACGTTGATCTTGTAACCATACTGGATGGAAGCGATCAGCTCAGAGTGCAGCATATCGAAGGAACCGTCGCCGCACATTGCGTATACTTCCTGATCCGGGCAAGCGATCTTGCAGCCGTAAGCGCCTGCAACTTCGTAACCCATGCAGGAGTAACCGTACTCGCAGTGGTAGGTGTTCGGAACCGGAGCTCTCCACAGTGCCTGCAGGTCGCCCGGCAGGGAACCAGCTGCACCAACACAGATGGAATCCGGAGCGATATGGGTGTTGATGTAACCCAGAGCAGCGGTCTGTGTCAGCTTGGAGCCGATGGACTCGATGTAATGCTCAACAGCGCGACGGTTTGCGTCCTGGATTTCCGGAACGTAGGACTCAGCGTCAACGTACTCGGTGTGATCCATGCGATCTACGTCAGCCCACCAAGCATCCTGCAGTCTCTTCACTTCTGCAGCGTACTCGTCGGAGGTGTGGTAGCCGCCCAGAGCGTCGATCTCAGCGCTGATTGCGGTCAGAGCCTCGTTTGCGTCAGCAACAACCGGATAAGCGTCCATCTTCAGGCACTGGAACTCAGACGGGTTGATGTTAACGAACTTAGCGGAAGTGTCGTACAGCCACTTGGAAGCAGTGGTAAAGTCGGTGTAACGGGTACCAACGCCGATAACTACGTCACAGTCATGTGCGAAAGCATTTGCGCACTCGGTACCGGTGATGCCCAGACCGCCCAGAGACAGCGGATGGGTCCACTCGATTGCGGACTTACCTGCCTGGGTTTCGCCGAAAGCAATACCGAACTTTTCAGCGAATGCACGGAATACCTTGTGAGCCTCAGCGTAGCGAACGCCGCCGCCGCAGATCAGCAGCGGCTTCTTTGCGGACTTGATGATTTCAGCTGCCTTCTTTGCTGCCTTCTTGGTAGCCGGACGGCGCTCGATGTTCCAAACGCGCTTCTTGAAGAAGTCAACCGGATAATCGTAAGCTTCGCCCTGTACATCCTGCGGGATGGATACAGCAACAGCGCCGCAGTTGCCCGGATCGGTCATTACGCGGAATGCAGAGATCATATCGGTCATGATCTGCTCCGGACGGTTTACACGGCCCCAGTACTTAACAACAGCCTGGAAAGAGTCGTGTGCGGAAATGGTCAGGTTCTGCGGCTGCTCCATCTGCTGCAGTACCGGGTCCGGCTGACGGGAAGCGTAAACGTCGCCCGGCATCAGCAGTACCGGAATGTTGTTAGCAGTTGCGGTAGCAGCAGCGGTGATCATGTTGCAGGCGCCAGGACCTACAGAAGAAGTGCAGACAAATGCCTGCTTGCGGCGCAGCTGACGAGAGAATGCAACAGCTGCCAGAGCCATGCCCTGCTCGTTCTTGCCCTGATATACTTCCATGTCCTTGATTTCCTGCTCAATACCATTGCAGTAGCCAACGCAGTTGCCGTGGCCCGGGATCATGAAGATACCGCGAATAAACTTCTGTTCTACTTCCTTGCCGTCCATGTCGATGTAGCTGACATACTGGTTCTCCAGGAAGCGGATGCACGCCTGGCTAGTAGTCAGACGGACAGTTTCCATGTGTCTCATTGGAATATTTCCTCCTCATGTAATTGTTACACAATTCTCACATTGTTTAAATCTATCTTATTTTCTTTCAAATAAGCGGGGGTAAGGGGGTAAAATGGGGATTAGTAACCGGTAGAGCACTTCCAGATGTGGTCATCTGCGTCGTCGCGTACCAGCCATTCGTGCTCAACGTCGTCAACACGGGTCTTGTCCCACGGATCGCCCGGCAGATGGCGGATGCCCCATGCATAGCAGCATGCGTAACCCGGAGCGGTTACCTGAGAATGCATCTTGCTGGTGATCAGAGACAGACCGTTGTGGTGGGTCTCGTACAGCTCGCCGTTGCCCCAGCCTGCGCCGAAGCCCTGCGGCTTGTCAAAGCGGTAGAAGTAAACTTCCGGCTGCGGATGATGATGCGGCGGGTAAGAGGACCACTTGCCCGGCAGGTTGATAACTTCGCCCAGTACCATGTTGGAATACGGAGCAATGTCGAGGTCGAAGCAGGTACGAACATCGCGCTTGATGCAGTTCTGCAGAACGCCGCCAGTGCCGCGTGCCCAAGTATCGGTATCTTCCGGACGGAACAGCTTGTTCGGGAACTCCGGCTCGGTCTTGTCGTTCAGGGTCTTCTGCACGTAAATGTTAGACGGACCCTTTGCGGTGATGACAATCTTGGTCTGCTTGTGAACCAGCAGGCACCACGGGTTGTAATCGAACGGATTCGGGCGAACCATGTCTACGCTCTGGTCGTCCCAGCTCATGTTGACATCGCCGTCAAACAGCAGGCAGGCAACTTCCTTGTCTGCTTCTTCGATGGTATAGGTATCTCCAGCTTCCATAACCAGCAGAGCGACATCCATCATGCCGTCCTTGCCTTCTCCTTCATCAAGGCGCAGGTACTCGTTATAGCCGCGCTTGACTTCCTTATCCATGTACATTGTAAAACACACCTTTCTCTATGCCCGACAGATTCGGACAGAACATTTGAATACAATGCTGCAAAAAGGCGTACAAATCCCTTTTGCATAATTTATGGTTTAATTATAGCATGGTGTGTGTTCTTTTTCAAGAATTCGCCGGATAAAAGCGGACAGAATTTTGTACAGCGTGACGGTTACAAGCGAGCTGTGATAGCGTTCTGTTGTCAACCTGTCGGATAATACCGAGTGCTGTCAATGCGTGTACATCTCCGCCGGAAAAGAACACGAAAATTTCAGGCGAAACGGTGGGTAAAACTTGTGAAAGCACCGGACGGGTGTTATAATGGGGGTGCTGGCAAATGGTTTCAATAATATGTTTGGGAAAGCTACTATTGTTATTATAGTACCAAATTGGTGCGAGAGAAACAAGACTGCACTTTTTGGTAAGTGACTATGGTTTTGGTGACGATAGAAAACGGAAAAGAGGGCGGCCGAGGCGGAAGGAGGAATCCTGATGAAGCGAGACACAAGAGAGATTCCCTATGATTGCCCGATTGAGGCAACGTTGGGATTGATTGGGGGAAAATGGAAAGCACTGATTCTGGATCATCTGACAGACGGCGCTTTGCGGTTCGGCAGTTTGCAAAGGCTGATGCCGAAGGTGACGCCGAAGATGCTGACACAGCAGCTTCGCGAACTGGAAAAAGACGGTCTGGTGGAGCGGCATGTGTATCCGGTGGTGCCGCCGAAGGTGGAGTATGAACTGACGGATTTTGGTCAGACGGTTTTGCCGATTCTTGACGCGATGTGCGTCTGGGGGCGAGAATATTTGGACGACCAGCGGAAAAAAGACCGAAAAAAATCGTAAAAAACGGCGCATAGACAAAAAGCCCCCTGTGTGGGAACCGGAACAGGCTGCAAAACCTGTTCGGAACCTACACAGGGGGTATTGTTTTGCTCAATCATCTAACGCAAAGCGATTTTCCAAACGATCTTCCGCGTCATCCAGACTTTCCTCCAGATCCTCGATTTTACGGTCGCGTGTGCGGAAGTCCTCATAGCGCAGAGAACCGGAACGGTACTGCGCCTCAAAATCATCCTCCAAGGCATCTAATTCGCGATCCAGCGCGTCTAAAGCGGTTTTGTGCTCAAAGAAGACGGAAATTCGCTCATTCAAAGAGCCGGAAGCGGTTGCGGCATCTGCATTTTGCACCGCTTTCTGTACCTTCTCGGTCAGTGCATCCAGCGTGTCAATAGATTCTTCCTGTGCGGAAGCCGGTGCGGATTCGCCGGAACCCGTGCTTTCGGGATTGTCTGCGGCATCGGTCTGCAAGTCCTGTACCTGCTTTTGGAGCTGAGCGACTTGCTGTTCCAGCTCTTTCTCGTGACTGCTGCCGCATCCTGCGAGCATGAGCGCACAGAGAACTGCTGCGGAACAAATCATATAGGGATATTTTTTCATGGCGATGCCTCCTTTTCTGCAATCTCGTTTTTTAGTATTTATAACAGTATACCACAGAAAATTGGTTTTTACGCCTGAATGTATGTAAGATTTGTGGAAACAAATTGTGAATAACAGACAAAACGACGAAAAAGCAGCATGCGTTTGCACATGCTGCTTTTTCGCAAAGATATGTACCGTTATTCCCAAACGAGGCGAATGTTGTGTGCGCGGCAAAATTCCACAAACTTCGGCGCCGGCTTCTGGTCGGTGACAAAGGTGGAAATGTCCTGCAGGCGGCAAAAGGTCACGGTTGCATCGTGGCCGAGCTTGGAGTCATCTGCCACGAGAATGACACTGGACGCGTGCGAAACAACACCGCGCTTGATTTCTGCTTCGAGAAATGTCGTGTTGCTCATGCCGGATTCGACGGTCACGCCTGTGGCACACAGAAAAGCTTTGGTGATGCGCAGATCAGACAAAGCCTGCTGCGCAAAAATACCGACAAACGAGCTGGTTGCCGGATTGAATGCGCCACCGAGGGAAATGAGATTGATGCCGTCGTATTTTGCCGCTTCGACCATGGCTGGAAGCGAGTGCGTGACAACGGTCAGTTTGATGCGCGGCGGCAGATGACGCAGCACGTTGACTGCGGTGGAACCCGAGTCAATAAAGATGGTATCACCATCGCTCAGCTCGCGCGCTGCCAGTTTGCCGATGAGATCTTTGGCAGCCGGATTGAGTCCGGAGCGAACCGGAAGCGGCATGACGTCCTCCGGCGTAACCGCCGTGACACCGCCGTATACCTTGGCGATGTGGCCGCGCGCTTCCAGCTCATTCAGATCGCGCCGAATGGTGTTTTTGGATACGCTGAACACTTCGCAAAGATCATCAATGGAGACTGTCTTTTTGGATAGTACATATTCTTCGATTGCATTGAGTCTGCTGATTTTCATAGGGAAATCCCGCTTTCTTGGAACAAACAAGTAACTAACACAAAACCATTATGAAATCATTATAACAGAAAGGTGAACAAAATCCAACCGAAAATGCAGAAAATCTTGAGCAGTTTTTTTGTGTGTGGTGCACGAACACCGGCGGAGCATGCCGGCGCGCAAATACAAAATTTTTGCTCTCAGGGAAAATTTCTCTAAAAATCGGCGGGCGAGCATTGCAATTCGTTTACAGAGATGATAAAATCTAAGAAAGTATGGTATGGTATCGGGGAGAAAGGGTTTTCCCGAGCCGTGCTGACAATTCTTTGATTAAGGAATAGGTAGGTGTATTCAATGCAGAAAGCAGAAAAGATGCAGGCTCTCCGTGAATTCGCAGCCGAAATTCGAGTTGAGACCCTGAAGACCATCGGTTCGCTTGGCTTTGGACATGTAGGCGGCTCGATGTCTATCGCAGACGCAATGGCAGTCCTCTATGGCGATATCATGAAGATTGACCCGAAGAACCCGCGTTGGGAAGATCGTGACTGGTGTGTTCTGTCCAAGGGACATGCAGGCCCGTGTGCATATGCAACACTGGGACTGAAGGGCTTCTATCCGCTGGAAGAGACCCGCACCCTGAACAAGCCGGGTACCAACTTCCCGTCTCATACCGACCGAACCAAGACTCCGGGCGTTGATCTGACGACTGGTTCTCTGGGTCAGGGTATGTCCACCGCTACCGGCGCTGCTCTGGGCAACAAGCTGGACGGCCGTGACAACCACGTATTCGTATTCGTTGGCGACGGCGAGTGCGATGAAGGTCAGGTTTGGGAGGCTGCTCAGTTCGCAGCTCACTACAAGCTCGACAACCTCGTTTGCTTTGTAGACAGCAACAAGCGTCAGCTCGACGGTGCTGTTGACGACATCATGTCTCACGGCAAGGGCCTGAGAGCAAAGTTCGATGCATTCGGTTGGAACGCAATCGAAGTAGAGGACGGCAACGACGTAGAGCAGATCTATGACGCTGTTCAGGAAGCTTACGCTACCAAGGGACAGCCGACCGCAATCATTCTGAACACCATCAAGGGCAAGGGCGCAACCTTTGCTGAGTCTACCGGTGCGCACAGCTCTCAGCCGACTCCGGAGCAGTGGGAAGAAGCAATCGCTGCAGCAGAAGCAGAGCTTGCTGCTGTTAAGGCTGCAAAGTAAGGAGGACAGGCGAAAATGAGTTTTACTTTAATTGGAAAGCATGAGAAGGACTCCCGCAATTGCCGTGACGGTTACGTTACCGCAATGGAGGAGCTGATGGCGGCTGATCCGACCGTTATGCACGTTGACTGTGACCTGTACAACTGCATTAACACCGCAAAGCTGGCTAAGGAATTCCCGAACCAGACCATCAACGCTGGTATCGCTGAGGCAAACGCTATGGGCGTTGCTGCAGGTCTGACTGCTACCGGCAAGAAGGTTTGGATGCATTCTTTCGGCTGCTTCTCCTCCCGCCGTGCATTTGACCAGGCATTCATGTCTGCTGCATATGCAAAGCTGGGCGTAAAGGTTCTGGGTTCTGACCCTGGCGTATGCGCTGCATACAACGGCGGTACCCATATGCCGTTCGAGGACTGCGCACTGTATCTGTCCGTGCCGGATTCCATCGTTATCGATCCGACCGACTTCACCATGGTCAACAAGATCACCAAGAAGCTGACCGCTGTTGAAGGCAGACTGTCTTACATGCGTATGATCCGTAAGGGCGTTATCAAGGTATACGGCGACGATTCCGACTTCGAAATCGGCAAGGGTGTTACTCTGAAGGAGTCCGCTGACGACGTAGCTACCGTTATCGCTTCCGGCATCATGGTTGACGAAGCTCTGAAGGCTTACGAGGCTCTGGAAGCTGAAGGCATCAAGGTTCGTGTTATCGACATGTTCACCTGGAAGCCGATCGACGAGGATCTGATCGTGAAGTCTGCTAAGGAGACCGGCGCTATCGTAACTGCTGAGAACCACAACTGCACTTGCGGTCTGGGCTCTGCTGTTGCTCGCGTACTGTCTGCTAAGTGCCCGACTCCGGTTGAGATGGTTGGCGTACATGACCAGTTTGGTCAGGTTGGCGCTCAGTCCTTCCTGCAGGAAGCTTACAAGCTGACTGCTGAAGAGATCATCGCTAACGTCAAGAAGGTAATTGCAAGAAAGTAAGTTTCGTTATGCATACCGAGCCGTCCCTGTCTTGTGCAGGGGCGGCTTTTTTTACCAACATAATTTCACAAGGAGGAGAGCGATGAAGAGAGTATATGGAATCCTTCTTTTGGTTTTGCTGGGAACAGTTGTTTTAAACGGCACAGCATTGGCAGCATCGGAATATGTGGAGCAGCTCACACCGGATTCTGCGGACTATGCGGAAATATCGACGCTCACAAATCGTGTTTTAGATGCGATGAGCGGGATGTGCTCAGATGTGACGGCGGCAGACATTGACTGGAGCCGGGCATATAAAGTCTACGCGGATGAATCGGATGTTTATAGTTCTTATAAAGAACAACAAATGACATACGATGAAATCAAACAACACATGGAATATTATGTCTGGGTGCTTCCGGTACAGGTAAAAAATGCATATTTTCACGTTACGATTTCACAGGGAATGCCGCTCACAGAGGATGAATCCGTTCTGGCAGTACTGACAGAGGAACAGAAAGAACAGATTCGGGAAGAAACAGGCAAATGGATTCCGGTTGTGACGGAACAATTGGATGAGGACAAGACAGCAGAACAGATAGACCGGCAAATTGCAGATGCTGTTGGAAAAGAGAACATCCATCGGGCGTTTGTTATGGGAGGTTCGCCCAAGCTGCGTTCGGCGGTTGCTGTTGTTGAAACAATCAATCACAACATACAGATTGTTGTGCTGGAAGAACCGCGGCTGACTGGCGTACAAAGATCTAAAAAAGCGCGGACGGTTGAACGACCGTTGAAATCGGGGCAGATCTATACAATGGAAGAAATGGCGGACAGGATGAGTGAGTATGCAATAGATGAAACGGATGAACGTATTGGCACCGGTGGTGAGAGCGATTCGGCTCATACAGTTATCTGGATAATTCTGGGAACTGCCGGGATAGGTATTGGCTGCTATGCGTGGAACCGTGCAAGATGCAAATGAAATTTGTGCATACCGAGCCGTCCCTGTCTTGTGCAGGGGCGGCTTTTTTGTGTGCAAATTTTGGTCATTTGAGGGCAAATATTGTCAGGTTTGCAGGCAAAAACAAGGTTCTGTTGTGCAACATGAATTAGAACGTGCAGGAAATAAAAAATAGTTGACCAAATTGCACAAAACATTTGACAAATAGGCAGGTATCCTATATCATAAAGAGTGTAGGAAACAAGCCTATTATCTGTTGCCGCGTGATACGGAAATTTGGAGAGGTTTTCGTCGGGAAAACAGGCGGCCGCAGAGGTATAAAATCATGGAGGTGTTGTGATTATGTTCACAAACAAGGATGTCAAGCTTGGTATCTGCCCGATCGGCTGGTCCAACGATGATATGTGGGATCTCGGCGACGAGAATACATTCCAGCAGTGCATTTCCGAGATGCGTCTGGCAGGTTTCACCGGATGTGAAATCGGTCATAAGTATCCGTCTGACGTGAAGGAACTCAAGGAAGCTCTGGATCTGCGCGGCATGACCGTTGCATCCAAGTGGTTCTCTTCTTTCCTCGGCACCAAGCCGTTCGAGGAGACCTTCGAGGAGTTCAAAAAGGAAATTGAGTACCTGTGCTACGCAGGCGCAACTGCTATCAACATTTCTGAGCAGTCCTATTCTATTCAGGGCAATCCGGATCTGTCCATCTTCAAGAACAAGGCTCGCTTTACCGATGCTGAGTTCGCTCAGATGTGCGACGGCCTGAACAAGCTGGCTGAGTACGCAAAGAGCAACGGCATTCGCGCTTGCTTCCATCATCACATGGGTACCTGCGTACAGACTCTGGAAGAGACCGAGCGTATGCTGAACAACACCAGCGACGACCTGCTGCTGTGCTACGATACCGGTCACTGGACCTTCTCTGAAGTAGATCCGATGGCAATTCTGAACGAGTTCCCGAACAGAATCGGTCATGTACATCTGAAGAACATGCGTAGAGCCATTTGCGATCAGGCTATCAAGGAGAGCTGGTCCTTCCTGAAGTCGGTTCGTAACGGCGCATTCACCGTTCCGGGCGATCCGGAAGGCTGCGTAGACTTCGAGCCGGTTCTGAGAAAGCTGGACGAGATCGGTTACGAGGGCTGGATCATGGTTGAGGCTGAGCAGGATCCGGCTAAGGCTAACCCGTTCAAGTACGCAAAGATGGCTTACGAGTACATCACTGACCTGATGGCTAAGTAAGAAACAGAATCACGTAATGTTAGATGAAAACTGGATACCTGCAAACGCGGGTATCCAGATTTCTGGCTTGATTAACAAGTATAGACAAGGAGAGAAAAGGTCATGGCAAATTTAAAGTTTGGCGTAATTGGCTGCGGCAGAATTGGTAAGCTGCACATCAACAATCTGCTCAACAACATCGACGGTGCTGAGGTAGTAGCTGCAGCAGATCCGATGCTGGATAAGTCCGGCGCACGTGAGTGGCTGGCAGAGCGCGGCATCACCAACGTATCCACCAACTATATGGACGTTGTAAACAATCCGGACGTTGACGTAGTAATGGTTTGCTCTTCCACCGATACCCATTGCGAGGTTTCCATGGAAGCAGTAAAGGCTGGCAAGAATGTATTCTGCGAGAAGCCGATCGACTATGATATCGAGAAGATCAAGAAGCTGCTGGCACTGGTAGAAGAGAAGGGCGTAAAGTTCCAGGTAGGTTTCAACCGCCGCTTCGACCACAACCACAAGGCAGTTGCTGATGCAGTGAAGGAAGGCAAGATTGGCGATCCGCATTACATCAACGTAACTTCCCGCGATCCGGAGCCACCACCGGCATCTTACGTAGCAGTATCCGGCGGTATCTTCTATGATATGATGATCCATGACTTTGACATGGTTCGTTACCTGTCCGGTTCTGAGGCAGTAGAGATTTCCGCAGTAGGTTCCTGCCTGGTTAACCCGAACCTGCAGGAAGAGTCCGGCATTCCGGATGTAGATACCGCAGTTGTTACCATGAAGATGGCAAACGGCGCAATCGCTACCATCAACAACTCCCGTCAGGCAGTATACGGCTATGACCAGAGAGTAGAAGTATTCGGCTCTAAGGGCATGGCAGCAGATCAGAACGATCTGAACTCCACTGCTACCATCACCACCGTTGACGGCGCAGTATCCGAGAAGCCGAAGTGGTTCTTCCTGGAGCGTTACAACGATGCATTCATCGAGCAGATCAAGTACTTCATCGACTCCATCGTAAACGACAAGCCGACCGTAGTTGGCGCATACGATGGCCTGCGTCCGGTACTGATGGCTGCTGCTGCAACCGAGTCCTGCCGCAACGGCGGTGCTTGGGTTAAGGTTGCTGAGTAATTACCCAATTGCCTAAATAACACGATACAGAGAAGGCGTCTCGCGCGAGCGGGACGCCTTTTTTGCGCACAAAGAATCAAAAACGTTTTTCGTGCAAATGCACGGAAAACGGGCTAAAAAAACAAAAATGTCACTCAAAAGTACGGAATTTTAGTGCGGACTACGAGAAAGCACTGGGAATATTGTGCAAATTTACGGGATTTTGCACGGAAAAATGATACTCGCTTGATTCTATTGAACAAAAGCACGAAATGTAGTATCATAAAAGCACCGAAAGGGACACGCGTGAATAGAGAAAACGGGAAATTCGTATTTATGGGAAAGAGTGATGTATATGAGTTTTTTTAGTTCATTTGGCTGGATAGCGATTAGCTTCCTATTCTTTACCGTGCTGGTTGCCGTTGTGGCTGCATGGAAAACCAAGGGAGACAATCTGGAAACAGCAGAAGGCTATTTCCTTGCAGGCCGCGGTCTGCCGGGTATTGTCATTGCTGGTTCGCTGCTGTTGACGAATCTGTCCGCAGAACAGCTGGTCGGAACCAATGGCCAGGGCTGGGGCTCTAATATGAGCCCGATTGGCTGGGAAGTAGGTTCGCTGTTTACCCTGTTTGCGCTGGCATATTTCTTCCTGCCGACCTATTTGAAAATGGGTACGACAACCATGCCGCAGCTGATGGAAGCACGTTTTGGCAGAAAGACCAGAACCATGTTCTCTCTGGTTATTGTCATTATGTACTCCATTCTGAACCTGCCGGTTATCCTGTATTCCGGTGCGGTTGTTTTTGAAAATATCTTTGATATTTCCGGCATCTTCAATTTGAGCAAATTCAGCGCAGTTGCTGTCCTGTGTGTTATTATCGGTATTATCGGTGGCTGCTATGCGATCTTTGGTGGTCTGAAGGCGGTTGCTGTATCCGATACCATCAATGGCATTGGCTTGATTATTGGCGGTCTGATGATTCCGTTCCTCGGTCTGGCTCTGCTGGGTCATGAGACTTCTGGCGGCGGCATTATCGCTGGCTTCCAGTACATGGTACATACGGAACCGACAAAGCTCAATGCATGGGCTGCATGGGATGCCAGAGAACCGGCTCTGCCGTGGCCGCTGATTTTCACCGGTATGCTGTTTAACAACCTGTATTGGTGGTGCTGCAACCAGTCGTTCGTTCAGCGCGCACTGGCTGCAAAATCTCTGAAGGAAGGTCAGAAGGGTGCGATCTTCTGTGGATTCCTCAAGACCCTTGGTTTCTTCTATCTGGTACTGCCGGGTGTTATTGCCTACTTCCTGCCGTCCATTCAGGATAAAATTCAGGCAGCTGGCAGCAGTGCGATTGACTTTGCGTATCCGGCACTGGTTTCCGCTGTTGTGCCGAAGCCGATCATGGGCTTTTTCGCAGCCGTTCTGTTCGGTGCAATTCTCTCTTCGTTTAACTCCGTGCTGAATTCTGCAGCAACCATGTTTACACTGGACTTGTTCCGTCCGATTCTGTGCCCGGGCAAGACCGATGTGTTCTATGTTCGTGTAGCAAAGATTTATGCTACTATCGCTGGTGTCATTGCCATTATTATTTCCCCGTTCGTTATGTACGCAAACGGCATCACAACCTTCCTGAACTCGCTGTCGCAGTTCGTTTCGATGCCGATTCTGTTTACCGTGCTCGGCGCGATTGTCTTCCGCCGCGTTCCGAAATACACCCCGTTCCTGATTACCGTTGTTCATGTGGTATGCTACGGCGCATTTATGATTATCAAGCCGTGCTATCCGACCAGCGGTGAGCCGATTCATTATCTGTATGCCATTGCTGTGATGTTCGTCATTGAGCTGCTCATCATGATGTATCTCAACAAGTTCAAGGCAGTGGAAGAGTGGAAGGCTCCGGAGGATGGTACCGTTGATTTGACACCGTGGAAGTATCGTCACATCGTCTGCATCATAGGCATTGCCATTGCTGTCGGCATTTATATCTTCTTCTCTCCGATTGGCATTGCCGCATAATTTTGATAACACGGCACGATCTTTTCGTGCACTCTCTCCATAGCATCCGGCGGCAACTATGCCGCTGGATGCGACTCTCAACATACAGAACAATCATCTATTTTCTATCATAAAAAAGGAGAATGTCTTATGGCAAATTTAAAGTTTGGCGTAATTGGCTGCGGCAGAATTGGTAAGCTGCACATCAACAATCTGCTTAACAACATCGACGGCGCTGAAGTAGTAGCTGCTGCTGATCCGATGCTGGATAAGTCCGGCGCACGTGAGTGGCTGGCAGAGCGCGGCATCACCAACGTATCTACCAACTACATGGACGTTGTAAACAATCCGGACGTTGACGTAGTTATGGTTTGCTCTTCCACCGATACCCATTGCGAGGTTTCCATGGAAGCAGTAAAGGCTGGCAAGAATGTATTCTGCGAGAAGCCGATCGACTATGATATCGAGAAGATCAAGAAGCTGCTGGCACTGGTAGAAGAGAAGGGCGTAAAGTTCCAGGTAGGTTTCAACCGCCGCTTCGACCACAACCACAAGGCAGTTGCTGATGCAGTGAAGGAAGGCAAGATTGGCGATCCGCATTACATCAACGTAACTTCCCGCGATCCGGAGCCACCACCGGCATCTTACGTAGCAGTATCCGGCGGCATCTTCTATGATATGATGATCCATGACTTCGACATGGTTCGTTACCTGTCCGGTTCTGAGGCAGTAGAGATTTCCGCAGTAGGTTCCTGCCTGGTTAACCCGAACCTGCAGGAAGAGTCCGGCATTCCGGATGTAGATACCGCAGTTGTTACCATGAAGATGGCAAACGGCGCAATCGCTACCATCAACAACTCCCGTCAGGCAGTATACGGCTACGACCAGAGAGTAGAAGTATTCGGCTCTAAGGGCATGGCAGCAGATCAGAACGATCTGAACTCCACTGCTACCATCACCACCGTTGACGGCGCAGTATCCGAGAAGCCGAAGTGGTTCTTCCTGGAGCGTTACAACGATGCATTCATCGAGCAGATCAAGTACTTCATCGACTCCATCGTAAACGACAAGCCGACCGTAGTTGGCGCATTCGATGGCCTGCGTCCGGTACTGATGGCTGCTGCTGCAACCGAGTCCTGCCGCAACGGCGGTGCTTGGGTTAAGGTTGCTGAGTAATTATCCAATTGCCTAAATAACACGATACAGAGAAGGCGTCTCGCGCGAGCGGGACGCCTTTTTTGCTGCCAATCTATTGACAGGACACTCGCAGTGCGATACGCTAACAAAAGAGTGATGCTATCACATGGCTGAAAATGCGGCGCATAAAAAAAGGCTCTCCTTTTGGGAGAGCCAATGTCAATCAATGCATATCCTTGAGCAATTCCAGAGAATCCTTTGCCCAATTCAGGTCAATGGTCTGGAAACCGCGCGCCGGTGTATACAGATAGTCGCGCACATCGTTGGCGAACTTTTGATATGTCTCCGGCGGAAGACGCAGATACTGCTCGACGCCGTCCGGATGTACGAGAACAAATACAAAGCGGCCGGAAGTATCTATGCTGTGGAATACGACGTCTACGACGTCCACATTGTCGCGGGACAGCTGCATGATGAGGATGAGCTTGGTCAGCTCCAATGCGCGGTCATCCAAATGCCGTTCCAGAATATTGATTTTTTCGCGGAACTCGTTCGGAGTCTTGGTGGTGCGCAGGGTGTAGTCATTGAGCTGAGAAAAATCACGGGTATCTTCTGCGACTTCTCCGTCCGGTGCGAACCATACCATGAATTCATTGGCTGGGTCATGGTACAGACAGGGATGCAGTACCAGTGCTGTTTTTTTGCAGTTTGGGCAAGTCCATTCGAAAACAGACAAATCTTCAATGCGGCGGCGCGCATCCGGATCGTGTGCGACATTGATGCTCGTCCACATCTGGAGCGGGCCATCTTCTCCGCACTGCGGACAAGTAAACGTATTGTTCTGAATTTCAGACATAACATACATCCTTTCTGGAGGAAACTATGAATTTATTTGACATACCGGAACAGTTGCCGGAACAGGAACTGACGGAAATTTTATTGACGGGAAAAACACGCATCGAACGCATTGTTTCCAACGGACAGACATCCGGCTGGTATGACCAAAGCGAGGACGAATGGGTATGCGTCCTGCAGGGCATCGGGGAACTGACCTATGCCGACGGCAGCAAACAGAGACTGCATGCAGGCGATACGGCGTATCTTCCGGCGCATTGCCGCCACCGCGTCAGCTATACAAGCAAGCCCTGTGTTTGGCTGTGTGTATTCCGTCAGGAGGAATAACCAAAAAATAGAACTGTATTTAAACAGTTCTATTTTTAAAACAATTTTTTCATAATTGCCTTATAATTTGCATCGTTAACTTCTAACAGACTTTTTTTGCCGTCTTTAAAATACAAAGCAATTGTATGAATGTTTTTCTTTTGCGCAGTAAATCCAGCAGCCAATCCAATAGGGCCAAAAAGCAAAGAACCTGCAGCAGCTCTTCCAAACGCGCTAGATATGCTGGTTTCATTGTTCTTATCTACAACTTCATATCTTTCTACAGTTGTCTTATCAATTACTATTGATGGTGGAAGGATTCCCATTAGATGTATTTTCCCGAAAAATCTAATCATATCATACCCTTTGTAATCTCCTGCAATCACACCATTTTTAACGCTCATTAGTTATTCAACTCCAATATCATGCGTTTCAATTTTTTTGTGTTTCTTTTGTTTTCAGTATATCACAATGGACATAGTGATTACAAGTTATCTCTGATAAAAATTGTTTATAAGTAGCTTGTGTTTGGCTGTGCGTGTTCCGTCAGGAGGAATAGTGTGTGCGCAGCAGTTCTTTGCCGGTCTTTGTTGCGGCGACAGTCTCATAAAACTGCTGGATTTGCGGCTCTGTGTACGGTTCTTCAAACGCGTTGACCAAAAAATCCGCTTCAAGCAAAATCTGATGGTCGATGCCGTCAATCGGCTTGTACACGTGATGGTGTGCGATGAGCCAGCAAATGCGGTCGATGTCCTCTTGTTCAAACGGAAAATCTGCAAGAATTTTTCGTGCCACGGCAGGACCTTCCATCTGCTGATACTGTCCGGCAGACGAATGATGGATGCGCTCCGCTTCGTGAATGCCAATGTCATGCAACACGGCGGCGGCTTCCAGCACAAATTGGGTGTGTGCGTCCAAGTGTTCGCCGTCTGCGATCATACGGGCGTAGTTGTGTACCTTGATGAGATGCTGGTTGCGTGCCGGATCGGCGCCGTTGTATGCGCACGCGGCGCGCAGCAGGCGTGAAATCTGATGATACATGAAGATACCTCCTCTTGTACAAACAAATTGGAAAATAGCTCCCTAGTGAGGGAGCTATTTTGGTTTCTGTTCTGTTTTAGTATAGCATATCCTGCGGGGAAAAGGCAAGAGTTAGAGGATTTCCAGCAAGCAGGCTAACATACGTTCTACCTGT
Source organism: Butyricicoccus intestinisimiae (assembly GCF_018918345.1). Taxonomy (NCBI): domain Bacteria; kingdom Bacillati; phylum Bacillota; class Clostridia; order Eubacteriales; family Butyricicoccaceae; genus Butyricicoccus; species Butyricicoccus intestinisimiae. The sequence continues at coordinate 274,917 of NZ_JAHLQI010000003.1, read as the reverse complement.
TCTTGTTTTTTCGGAGAAAGAGCTTGCAATTGTTCTGCGAGCGGAGACCAACGGATCGCACTGTCTGCATGAATATATGCGGCGAGAATGTTGTCCGCACTGGTTTCCAATGCATTGCATAAATCACAGAGTGTTGCTACAGAGGGCATGAGCAACCCGCGTTCTATACGAGAAATAGTATTAGAAGAAAGAGCAACTTGCTCAGCAAGTTGTTCCTGTGTCAAATTCTTTTGCTTGCGAAGCTGTTGGATTACTTTTCCACCGGACTTGAAGTTCATAAGTATGCCTCGTGATTCCTAGAATATCAACTATTATGAACGAATTCGGCGTATTTCGTCCACGACGCATTTGACTTAATTAGACGTATAGAGTATAATTGGGGCAAAGAAGGTGGATAGAATGATAAATGTTGGAGAGCGGATGAAATATATACGGAGAAAATACAACCTGACTCAGAAACAGCTTGCCAAGCAGGTTGGTGTTTCTGTTAGTGCTATTTCAGCGTATGAAACAGGAAAGTATGACCCATCATGTGCTGTATTGATTCGTTTTATTTGTATTTTTGATGTTTCGGCTGATTTCTTATTAGGATTGTCAGAGCGAGATGCAATAATTCTTCACCTAGATAAAAATGAACGGAACGTATTGAATAAATTGGTATCTATTTTGCCAGTGAAATGAGACAACATAAAATTTTTCAAAATAAGCCCAAAGCCTTCCTCCTTGAGGAAGGTGGCGCGGCGTTAGCCGTGACGGAAGGAGCAGCACGTGAACAAGTCTGTATCAGGGTTACCCTAATTCGTCAGGGAAAATCGGCTGCTCCCTCAGTCTTCGCCTGTGGCGAATCTAGCTCCCTCAAAGATGGAGCCTTCTTGGCTCTCCCTCTGGGAGAGCTGTCATTTGCAAGGCAAATGACTGAGAGGGCTGAATCTTACAAGTTCGTATCAGGCAAATCTGAGAGAGTTTGTAGCTGGCACAAGCCCTCTCTGTCGCTGCGCGACATCTCTCCCAGAGGGAGAGACGAGTTTGGTCTGTGCGCACAGGTAAGCAAGACACAAAAACTCCCCCGAGAGCCATGCTCTCAGGGGAGTTTCGTTCGTTATTTGGGGAAAGCCGATTACTCCTCGTAGTCGTCCTCGTTCTCCCAGTTGTGCCATACGTGCTGTACGTCGTCGTTGTCTTCGAGGCTGTCCAGCAGCTTGCGCAGCTGTGCCATATCCTCCTGGCTCTCCAGCGTGATGGTGTTCTGCGGAACCATCTGGATTTCAGCCTGTGCGAACTCAAAGCCTGCTTCGGTCAGTGCATCGCGGACAGCAGAGAAATCTTCCGGAGCAGTGTAGATCTGGAAGCAGTCCTCATCAGCCTGGAAGTCATCGGCACCGGCATCGAGAACCGTCATCATGGTTTCGTCCTCATCCAGATCGCCGCGCTCGATAATCAGAACGCCCTTCTGCTCGAACTGCCAAGATACACAGCCGGCATTGCCGAGACCTGCGCCGTACTTGTCGAAGTAGTGGCGGACATCAGCAACGGTACGGTTACGGTTGTCGGTCAGGGTCTCGCAGATAACAGCGATGCCGGACGGACCGTAGCCCTCGTACGTGTTGGATTCGTAAGAAACATTGCTCTGGTTGCCCTTGTCAAGCATGCGCTTGATGTTGTCGTTCGGGACGTTGTTTGCCTTTGCTTCTGCGATGCAGTCGCGCAGCTTTGCATTGTTGTCCGGGTTGTTGGAGCCGCCTTCCTTGATTGCTACAGCCATCTTACGGCCAATCTTGGTAAAGATTGCTGCTTTCTTTGCATCGTTTGCGCCCTTGCGCTTTGCGATATTATTCCATTTCGAATGTCCAGACATTGGATGATACCTCCATATAATCGTAAAATCATGCTGATTTTATTAAAAATTCCGTTGTGTACAACACCTAATTATAACATTGGAACAGATAATTGGCAACTGTATATTTTCACAATCCATGGCCATACTAAGGGAAAAAGAAAGCGAGGTGACACAGAAATGTGCCATAACAACAGCAGCAATTCGGGAAAACAGGAAAATTCCGCTCAGTCCCAGAATCCGCAGAGCAGCACCCAGCAGGCGAAGAATCAGAAAAACAGCCGCAACAAGAACAACCCGTCGTTTTCTTAACGGCACAGACAGACGAAAACCCGCTGTGGCATCAGCCGCGGCGGGTTGGTCTCTGGTTGTCTGCCCATTCCTGTGCGGCTGGGAGCAAGACTGTGAATAATTCGTTGAGCCGGTCATACGAGCCTTGCAGATACAGCCAGCCAAACAGCGCTTCCACTGCTGTCGCAAGAGCATATTCTGCAACAGAGGAGGACTTCGGCGTGCTTTTCGGCTTGGCATTGCGGCCATGACGGAAAATAGTCTGTTCGTCCTCGGTCAGCATCGGCAAAATCGCCTGTGCACCGGCTGCCTGCGCGCCGGCACAAACCAGATGAATGGTTTTGCGGTGCAGATTTTTGTTGGTGACAAGACCGGAGTGAATGAGGTATCCGCGGGTCATGAGTTCATAGACACTGTCGCCCATATGAGCAAGCGCCAGAGAGCTGCACTGCTTGAGTGCTTGTTCACTCATCAGCGGGTGGAAAAAATCTGTCATAATTCAAAAAACCTTTCCATTTTTGATAAAAACGGGGTATAATAGATAGGTAATATATAATACCCAATGCAAACGGCCTCTGCATGAGGTGCAGTGCTATTATTATACCGCATTTGCAGTAGATTGCAAGCAGGCCGCGCGTTTTAGGAAGGACGAAGAGGAACATGGCTACAATATTACATATTACACAGGAAAACTTCGAAGAAGAAGTTGTCAACGCATCCAAGCCGGTTTTGCTGGATTACTGGGCAGATTGGTGCGGCCCGTGCCGGATGCTGTCTCCGACCATCGAAGAACTGGCACAGGAGTACTGCGGCAAAATTCGTGTCGGTAAGATCAACATTGATGAACAGCCGACTTTGGCGCTGCTGCACCGCGTTGTGTCGATTCCGACTGTGAGCATTTATTCGGAAGGCAAGGAAGTCAAGCGGCTGATTGGTCTGCGTGACAAGCCGGAACTGGTTGAGGCGATTCAGGAAGTGCTGAAGAAGTAAATCAAAGGATAATCCCCCTTCACGCGAAGGGGGATTTTTGATCGCCTTCCTCTTTGAGGAAGGCGGCGCGGCGAAAGCCACGACGGCAGGAGCAGCACGCGAGCAAGTCTGTATAAAAACTTCTCTGATTCGTCAGGCGCGCAGTCCGCACCGGTTTCTCGGCTCTCCCTTTGGGAGAGCTGTCGTTTGCACGGCAAACGACTGAGAGGGAAAAAAACTGGCCAATTCGAATCAGGGCAAATTTGAAAAGTCATGTCATCTGGTTCCAGCCCTCTCTGTCGCTGCGCGACATCTCTCCCAGAGGGAGAGACAAGGTTATGGGCTGGAGATTGTTGCAGTCGTTTTTTCATGAAATATCTCCTGTTTGGCTAGATATTGAATGCTGTAAGTATATGATTTTGTGTCATTTTCGTCAAGAAATCTTTAGAATTCTTCATATAATTTCACAAAACATTTACATCTCTATTCCGTGCGTTGCTTGCTTTTTGTTTGGGCGTATGATTAAATAAAAGTACACACATACGGACACGAAAGAGAGACAGGAGGAGAGACAATGGGAAGATCTGGTGCAGGAGGCGGCGGAGGCGGCTTCAGCGGCGGTGGATTTAGTGGCGGCAGCCGAGGCAGCGGCGGTTTCAGCGGCGGAGGCAGTGGGCGCAGTGGGCGCAGTGGACAAGGCGGATTTGGCGGTGGATTCGGAGGGCCGCCACCCGGACCGCCGAGCCATCACGGAAGCAGCGGATTCTGGGAAGGCATGGTTATCGGCAGCTTGCTCAACGACCGCAGAGGCGGCGGGGGAGGCGGACATCGACCGCCGAGCAACAACAATCAAAATAACAACGGCTGCGGCATTGGCTGCCTGATTGTGATTCTTTTGGTTTTTGCGCTGGGTATTTTTTCCGCCGCGCTGGGCGGCTCGTCGGATTCCGTGACCAAATCGACGGTGCAGCGCGAAGCACTGCCTGCCAGCGCTGTCACAGAAACTGCGTATTATACCGATGAAGCGGGTTGGATCAGCAACAAAAATGAGCTGACCAGCGGCATGAAAGATTTTTACAAGCGCACAGGCGTGCAGCCGTATCTGTACATTCTCAAGGATTTCAACGGCAGCACCACACCGAGCACGACCGAGCTGCAGCAATTTGCCGAGCAGGAATATGATAAGCTGTTTACAGACGAAGGACATTTTCTGTTGGTGTTCTGTGATACCGGCAGCGGCAGTTACAACTGCGGCTATGCCGTCGGCTCGCAGGCAAAGACGATTATGGACAGCGAAGCAGTCAGCGTGCTGGCGGATTATCTGGATCGCTATTACAGCAGCGACATGGAGGACGAGGAGTTTTTCTCGACCGCATTCCAAAAGACCGGCGAACGCATTATGACCGTGACCAAGTCGCAGACGCCGACCGTGATCATCGTCTTTGTGATTGCAGCGGCTGTCGTTGTGGTTGTTTTCCTGCTGTATCGCTGGCGGGAAAAGGCGCGCGCGGAAAAGCGCCGCCGCGATAAAGAGATGGAAGATATTCTGCAAACGCCGCTGGACAAATTCAGCGATGAGGACGAAGCGGAAAATCTTGCGAAAAAATACGAGAAAAAGGACGAAAAATAATTTTTTCGAACGGAAAAGGAGGAAACTATGGGTATTCTTTCGAGATTTGGAGACATTGTACAGGCAAATGTCAATGCTGTGCTTGACAAGATGGAAGATCCGTCCAAGATGATTGACCAGTACCTGCGCGAGCTCAACGAAAACCTTGCAGAGGTCAAAAAAGAAACTGCCGGTGTCATGGCAGAGGAGACGCGCACCAGACGGCTGATGGAAGAAAATCAGGCAGAAGCCGCACGGTATGAAGATCTCGCCAAGCAGGCACTGCTGGCGGGCAACGAAGGCGATGCAAAGGTCTTTTTGGCAAAGAAACAGCAGCTGGAGAGTGCGGGTGCCGGTCTGGTGACGGCATACACGGCGGCACATGAAAATGCCGTCAAGATGCGCCAGATGCACGACAAGCTCGTGAGTGACATTGAAGCGCTGAAAGCGCGCCGCGCAACCATCAAAGCAACGGTTTCCGTGGCCAAGACGCAGGAGCGCATGAATAAAATCACGTCCAATGCTGATAAGGCACACGGCGCGATGGGTGCGTTTGACCGCATGGAGGACAAGGCGAACCGGATGCTTGATGAAGCCAATGCGATGGCAGCGCTGAACACGGAACCGGTCGATGAGGCCAAGGCGCTGGAAGAAAAGTACAGCAAGGGCGCATCGAATACGGCGGTGGATGCCGAGCTGGAAGCGCTCAAAAAATCCATGGGACTGTAACAGAAAATAAAGAAAGAGCCGAAAGTCGATGACTTTCGGCTCTTTTGTTGCCTTATTGCTCAATGACAATGGGATAATATACGCCGTCCGCGTATAAGTAATACGAATCGGTCGCCTGTAAATCACGGGACATGCCGTCCGCGTCAAATACCAGATGTGCGGTTGCACTGGTTCCGGCAGGAATGGAACCGGTGTACTGAAGATCCATATCCGCTTCCAGCAGCGGTGTGCCCAAGCGGCTGATGGAATCCATCGTCATGCGCCCGCTGAACAATGTGCCGAGCGGTAAATCCGTATCGCTGTTGTTTTGGATGGTCAGCACGACATCCACCATGTTTCCGCCCTCCATGAGCTGAACCGACGTGTCACCGCCTGCACTGGTGACCGGATCGATGGAGGAGACGAGCTTGGCGGATTCGATGGTCAGCATGGCGCCGTTGTTGGTTTTTACAGCACCGCCGACCGGCAGGGAGCGGTCTGTGACGGCGAGCTTCGGAAATGCAACGCGGTAAACGGTTTCCGCGGACGGGAGCATAAAAGCAACGTCCAGCGCGTTTGCGTCAACATCGGCAGGGAGGATGATGGCGTAATGGACGCGGGCGGTTTTTCCGACATCCAGCGTATCCGCATCGGCAAGCTTTGCGCCGCCGTCGGATTCCGTAAAAGCCATGTAATCGCCGTACACCTTGCCGCCGGTGATGGCGTAGAAGAACAAATCATCCTCCAGATCGAGCGCCTGATCGCCGGTGTTTTTGATATCCGCGGTGCAGTCTAAATACACAGAATCTTTGTCGGCATCCTGCTCTTTTCCTGTGCCGTCCTCTGTGTAATATGCTGTGTATGCGCCCTCGCTGTCCGTGGTCAGCGGTGCATACACAGCGTCAGACAGCGTGATCGAGCGAACGGTCAGCGTCATGGAATCGTCTTTGACCGGCTTATCTACAGCGAAGGCGATGCCATCGTCGGAAGAAAGCAGCTTGTCAGTAACCTGTTCTGTCAATTGGTCGCTGCTGCAGCCGGTCAGACCGGTCAGCAGGCATACAGCCAGCAAACCGGCGGTCAGTCTCTTTTTCATAATAAAACCCCTCTGAGTTCGGGCAGGAACGCCCGCATATTTTGTATATTGTAACATGGCGCGGTGCGAAACGCAACGGAAACGGCATACAAAATACAGGCAGAGGGAATGCTGAGGGTAGAAAAAAATCAGGCTTTCTCCGGAGAGAAAGCCTGATAAAAATTTTCAGTAAGGAAGGATTACTCAGCGTCAACCTTAGCCATGTGCTGCAGCAGCATCAGCAGCTTGTTGGAGTAGCCCCACTCGTTGTCGTACCAGGAAATTACCTTTACGAAGTTGTCGGTCAGGTAAACGCCAGCGGTAGCATCAAAGATGGAGGTGCGAGCATCGCCCAGGAAGTCAGAAGATACAACTGCATCCTCGGTGTAGCCCAGAACGCCCTTCAGGCCGCCCTCTTCGATCGGAGTCTCGGAAGCCTTCTTCATAGCAGCGCAGATGTCTTCCTTGGAAGCCGGCTTAACCAGGTTAGCGGTCAGGTCAACAACAGATACGTCCAGGGTCGGAACACGCATGGAGATACCGGTCAGCTTGCCGTTCAGCTTCGGGTAAACCTTGCCTACAGCCTTTGCAGCGCCAGTGGAAGACGGGATGATGTTGCCGGAAGCAGCACGGCCGCCGCGCCAGTCCTTCTTGGACGGGCCGTCAACAGTCTTCTGGGTGCCGGTGGTGGAATGAACGGTGGTCATCAGGCCTTCCTTGATGCCGAATGCTTCGTCCAGAACCTTAGCGATCGGAGCCAGGCAGTTGGTGGTGCAGGAAGCGTTGGAAACGAACTGCATGTCCTTGGTGTAAACGTTCTGGTTTACGCCGTATACGAACATCGGAGTGGAATCCTTGGACGGAGCGGACATGATAACCTTCTTAGCGCCAGCCTCGATGTGGCCCTTAGCAGCTTCCTGAGTCAGGAAGAAACCAGTGGATTCAACAACGTACTCTACGCCGATCTCGCCCCACGGAATCTGCTCCGGCTTGAACTCAGCGAATACCTTGATCTCCTTGCCGTTTACGATGATGGAGTTGTCGGTGTAGGAGATGTCACCGGTGTACTGACCATGCATGGTGTCGTAACGCAGCATGTAAGCCATGTAATCCGGAGTCATGCCCGGGTCGTTGATGCCCAGGAACTCGATGTTTTCGTTGTCCAGACCAGCACGGAAAACCATACGGCCGATACGGCCAAAGCCGTTGATACCTACTTTGATACCCATAGTAGTAATATCCTCCTTATTGAATATAAAATCCTGTTTTACTGGAACGACTCCATTATACACGGAAAAAAACATTTCCGCAATGACAGATTTGTATAAAATGCAGCGAAAAATAAAAATAATTTCATATCTCATGTTCAGGACAGTATAATTTCTGCTATAATGTAGGAAAAATGACTGTCATATATTGACGAAAATTAGAGAGAGGAGCGCGTGCGATGGAAAAAGAGACGAGAAACGAACGGATGTTGTCGAATCGGGAAGACGATGTGTTTTTCGCGCAGCAGACGCCGGAGATTTTACGGGCTGTTTGCCGCGGACTGGGCGGTGAGCAGTGCCCGGCGGTGCATGTCTCACAAGCGCTGATGGTACTGGGACAGACCAAAGCGGGCGGCAGGCTGTTTGCCGAGCGCGCGTTCTACTGTGTCGAGAGCTTTCTTCCTCACGAGGCCGGCCAGCTCATTCGGCAGTGCATGGCGCAGCACACAGAACAGGAGCAGCTGGTGCTGCTCGATGGCAGACAGTGGAACATGCGCGTCATACCGGTGGAAAGCGGGGCGGTGCTGGTATTTGCAGAAGCGCAGCGCAGCACAGCGGGCGTCACCTTGGTGACGGCGGATTTGCGCGACCGCGCAGCCAATCTGCTCATTCAGGCGGATCGTTTGGAAAGGCTGGAGCAGCCGGATATTGCGGCGGAAATTCGGCGGGAGGCGTATCGCATGCTGCGCAGTATCGGCCATTTGGAATTGCTCGTCGGTGCGCCGGAAGGTATGCAGTGGAAAGAGCGCAGCGTTTCTTCTTTTATGAAGGAACTGCGCAAGCAGCTGAAACGGCATGCGGAAATTCGGGTGATTGTGCCGCAGTGTGATGAGAAGATGCAGGCGGATACGCACTTGCTGTGTGCTGCCATTCTGTCGCTTGTGTCCAACAGCCTGCGGCACGGCGGCGAACAGGTGCACGTGACGGTGTCAGTCGAAATGGCGGAAAACAGTGTGACGTTTCGCGTAGACGATGACGGCGTCGGCATTCCGGATGCCGTGATGCAGCGCATAAACAGCACATGGGAACAGGCGGATGCCCTGCCGGGCGGCTGGGGACTTGGCATTCCGTATGTGCGCCGCATTGCGATGATGCACGGAGGAATACTGGTCTATGTGCAGATGGAGCAGACGGGAGCACACGCGCGGCTGCGCATTCCGCTGCGGCAGAGCGATCCGGCGATGCTGGAGAGCTGCGGCGTATATCGGCGGAGCAGCGCCAACGAAGCGGACATTGAACTGTCATCCGCGCTGGATGCGGCGTATTTCCGCCGAGACTGATAAAAAAACCACGATCTCGCAGGAGCTGGCATCAGCTCCTGCATTTTTTCGGAAAAATGACGGAATTGTGCGAAAAAACCAAAGTCTGCACGAGCGAACTTAGAAAGTTGGACGAAATTTGTGCATTTGTTGTTGCGGGCGTCTAATTTGAAACAATTTGCTTCTCGGATGGCGGAGGTAGTATGGCTGAAAATGCAGGAAACGATGCATGCTAAGACGAAAATTCACGAAAAAATCGAAAAAAACACAAAGTGAGCGAATGCTAACGAGAATGGGGCAAAAAAACTTGTTGATTTGTGTTATTTTTTTTGCAAAATTCCTTGCGTTTCTGGCGGGAATGACGGTATAATCTAAAGTATACAATTGTGCTCGAACAAAAACGGGCACAGCGGAATCGGCGGCGCAGCCGCAGGAGCAACGCAGCGTGTTTGTCGGCATCTGCCAGCACGGCTGTTTCAGCAGAAGGCTTGTATATTCTGCGGGGAACCAGCCGGATGTGCAGGTGTGGATTTTTCATGGGCGAACGCCGAAAACTGCCTGACGATTCCGAAACACGCGAGATGGCCGTGCCTGATTTTGCGGGGGGACGGCTGTTCCGCAGTACAAGTATTTGTCTGCCGTGCGGCTGATGGAAGCCGCACAAAATGAACAGAGAGGTGAATCCATAATGGCGTACACGTTTCGTGGCGGTATCCATCCTGGCACAAAAAATGATCCGGGATTTAAGGCCGCAACAAACAAAAAGCCGATCGAAGTCCTGAAGGCACCTGACAAGGTCATTCTTCCGGTTTCGATGCACATTGGCGCACCGGCAAAGCCGCTGGTGAAGAAGGGTGACATCGTAAACATGGGTCAGATGATCGCAGAAGCAGGCGGTTTCGTCAGCGCTCCGGTTCACGCATCGGTTTCCGGCAAGGTCGTAGACGTTGTCCCGATGCTGCATCAGAATGGCTCGAAGGTACTGTCGATTGTGATCGAGAATGACCATGAGGACAGACTGGACGAGTCTGTCAAGCCGAAGGATTTTGAGGCAATGTCCAACGACGAGCGCATCCAGGCAATCTGGGACGCAGGTATTGTTGGCCACGGCGGCGCAACCTTCCCGACACACGTAAAGATCAAGTCCGGTATTGGCAAGTGCGATACCATCCTGATCAACGGTGCGGAGTGTGAGCCGTACATCACATCCGACCATCGTCTCCTGCTGGAGCGTCCGGAGGAGATTGTAGAAGGCGTTCGTTATCTGGTAAAGATTATGGGCGTCAAGAAAGCTTACATCGGTATCGAGCTCAACAAGCAGGATACCTTTGCGGGCATTGAGAAGCTGATTGCAGGTGACCCGGTCATCGAGCTGGCTCCGCTGGAGTGCCGCTACCCGCAGGGCGCCGAGAAGCAGCTGATCAACGCAGTCACAGGCCGCGAGGTTCCGTCCGGCAAGCTGCCGGCAGACGCAGGCTGTGCTGTATTTAACGTAGACACCGCCGGTGCGGTATACCGCTGCTTTGCAAAGGGCATGCCGGTTATCCGCCGCGTCGTTACCATTTCCGGTTCCGCTGTCGCTGAGCCGAAGAATCTGGAAGCGCGCACCGGCACCCTGATTACCGAACTGATCGACGCTTGCGGCGGCTTCAAGGCTGCTCCGAACAAGCTGCTGGCTGGCGGCCCGATGATGGGCAACGCACAGTTCACCACCGATGTTCCGGTACTCAAGGGCACCAACGCATTTCTGGCTATGGCCGGCGATGAGGACAAGCGTGTCAAGAACCCGACCTGCATCCGCTGCGGCCGCTGCGTAGGCGTCTGCCCGATGCACCTGACTCCGGTATACATGAACATGTATGCGGCAAAGAACGATCTGGAAGGCTGCGAGGAATATGATGTCCTCGACTGCATCGAGTGCGGTTCCTGCGCATATGTATGTCCGGCACGAATCCCGCTTGTACAGCAGTTCCGCGTAGCAAAGATGCGCGTACAGGAAAAGCGCAGAGCTGAGGCAGCAGCTGCCAAGGCTGCGGCTGAGAACAAGTAAGGAGGGTGAATGGCATGTATGATTTTAGCAAAGTAGTAATTACATCCTCCCCTCATATTAAGAGCAAAGAGGATACCAAGTCGATTATGCTGGACGTGCTTCTTGCACTGATTCCGTCCCTCGCTGTATCGACATATGTATTTGGGCTGCGCGCCATCCTGATGACCGCGGTTTCCATCATTGCCTGCATGGTATTCGAGGCAATCTACGACAAGATCGTAGGCAAGGAGAATACTGTTATGGATCTGTCCGCAGCCGTTACCGGCGTGCTGCTGGCATTCGTTTGCCCGGTAACGCTTCCGTACTGGATGCTGATTATCGGCGACGGCATCGCAATCATTTTTGCTAAGTGCATCTTCGGCGGCCTTGGCAAGAACTTCATCAACCCGGCTCTCGCAGGCCGTGCATTCCTGCTGGCTTCTTGGCCGGTAGCTATGACGACTTGGGTTGCAGCTCGCAGCCATGTTGGCCTGGGCTCCACCGCGGACGTTGTCTCTGCTGCTACCCCGATGGCAATTCTGAAGGGCTCTGCAGAAGGCGACCTGCCGAGCGCAATGAGCGTATTTCTCGGTGTGACCGGCGGCTCTATGGGCGAAGTTTCTGCTATTGCACTGCTGATCGGCGGCATTTACCTGTTGGTTCGCAAGGTTATCACCATCCAGATTCCGGCAGCCTACATTCTGACCGTTGCTGTTCTGGCTGTCATTTTCCCGGCTGAGGGCTATGGTCATCTGGAGTACATGCTGTACGCTATCTTCGGCGGCGGCCTGATGCTCGGTGCTATCTTCATGGCTACCGACTACAGCACCACACCGGTTTCCAAGAAGGGTCAGATCGTATTCGGCATCGGCTGCGGCCTGCTGACCACCATGATCCGTTTCTTCGGCGGCTATCCGGAAGGCGTTTGCTACTCCATCCTGCTGATGAACACCACAGTATGGCTGATTGACAAGTATACTCGCCCGACCAAGTTCGGTGCACCGGCAAAGCAGAAGAAGGAGGGCTAATCCATGGCTGGCAAGCAGAAAAATGAATTTGTACAGCTCGGCGGCATCCTTTGCGCCATCACGCTGGTAGTCGCTCTGGCTCTGGGTGCTGTTAACGCAGTAACCGCAGGTCCGATTGCTGAGCAGAACGCACAGAAAATCAAGGATTCTCTGGAGAACGTTATGCCGGGCGCAGAATCTGAGCAGATCGATGTTCCGGAAGGAACCACCGTTACCACCGAGACCAAGAACGCAACATCCGTTACCATTCTGTCCGCATACAAGATGACCAAGGATGGCGCTGACGCAGGCTACTGCGTAGAAGTCGGCCCGACCGGCTTCGGCGGCGCAGTAGACACCATGGTTGGCATTGACAGCGATGGCAAGGTAACCGGCATCTCCGTTATTTCCGCATCTTCTGAGACCCCGGGTCTGGGCGCTCGTTCTACGGAGCCGGAGTTCCAGGCACAGTTCGCTGGCCAGGTCGGCACGGAAGTCGCAGTTGCCAAGGACGGCGGTTCGATTGATGCACTGACCGGTGCTACCATCACCTCCCGTGCTGTATCGGAAGGCGTTGTTGCAGCGGCTCAGTTCGCTGCTGAACAGGGTTAAGGAGGCCTAAACATGAGTTTTGCAAAAAGTCTGAAGGAAGGCCTGGTTACCAATAACCCGGTACTGGTTCAGCTGATCGGCATGTGCCCGACGCTGGCAACCTCGACTTCCTTGACAAACGGTATCGGCATGGGCCTGTCCGCTACAGCCGTACTGATTTGTTCCAATATTGTAATTTCCCTGCTGCGTAAGATTATCCCGAGCAAGGTTCGTATCGCAGCATACATCACCGTCATCGCGGGCTTCGTAACCATGGTTGACCTGCTGCTTCAGGCGTTTATCCCGTCTCTGTCGGCATCCCTGGGTACCTTTATCCCGCTGATCGTAGTTAACTGTATCATCCTTGGCCGTGCAGAGTCCTTTGCATCCAAGAATTCCGTTGGTGCATCCGCAGTGGACGGTCTCGTTATGGGTCTTGGCTTTACGTTCGCCCTGATTCTGATGTCGGTTGTTCGTGAGCTGCTGGGCGCTGGCACCATTCTGGGCGGCGCAATCACCGTATTCAGCCAGCCGGCTACCATCATGATTCTGCCGGCAGGCGCATTCCTGACCCTCGGCTGCATCATCGCTGTTATGCAGAAGCTGCTGAAGAAAGGAGAATAATGCATCATGCTGACATCTATTTTATCCATTTCGCTTGGTGCGATTCTGATTAACAACTTCATCATGTCCCAGTTCCTTGGCTGCTGCCCGTTCTTCGGCGTATCCAAGAAGATTGACACTGCTGTTGGCATGGGCATGGCCGTAACCTTCGTTATGGGTCTGGCTTCCGCAGTTACATATCTGATTAACAACTTTATTCTGGTTCCGCTGGGTCTGGAATTTATGCAGACAGTCGCATTCATTCTGGTCATCGCAACCCTCGTACAGTTCGTTGAGATGTTCCTGATGAAGTCTATGCCGGCGCTGTATCAGGCGCTGGGCGTATTCCTTCCGCTGATTACCACCAACTGTGCCGTTCTGGGTGTCGCACTGCAGAACGTACAGAACAGCTACAACTTCATTGAGTCCGTTGTCTACGGCATCACCGGCGGCATCGGTTTCACGCTGTCCATCGTGCTGTTCGCTTCCATCCGTGAGCGTCTGACTGCATCCGCAGAGTGCCCGAAGTGCTTTGAGGGCTTCCCGATTGCACTGATCTCCGCTTCTCTGATGGCAATGGCATTCCTTGGCTTCAGCGGCATGAAGATTTGGTAAACCCGACTGTCGAAGAATAAGGAGTGAATAACAAATGATGACGATTGTTTATGCAGTGCTGGCACTGGGTATCATGGGTCTTGTCTTTGGCCTGGTCCTTGCATTTGCATCCAAGATCTTTGCGGTCGAGGTCGATGAGCGTATTCCGGCGGTACAGGAGTGCCTGCCGGGCGCAAACTGCGGCGGCTGTGGTTATCCGGGCTGTAACGGTCTGGCAACCGCAATTGTTGAAGGCAAGGCACCGGTTAACGGCTGTCCGGTCGGCGGCGCTGCTGCAGCAGAAAAGATCGCAGCGGTTCTCGGCGTAGAAGTGACCGAGAGCGAGAAGATGGTAGCACACGTACACTGTTCCGGTACCTGCGAGAACGTCAAGAACCGTGCACAGTACGAGGGCATCACCGATTGCCTCGGTGCAATCCGTGTAGCAAACGGCTTCAAGGACTGCGCATTTGCTTGTCTGGGTCTGGGCACCTGTGAGAAGGCTTGTCCGTTTGACGCCATTCATGTTGTAAACGGCGTGGCAAAGGTAGACGAAGATAAGTGTGCTGCATGCTCGAAGTGTGTATCCGCTTGTCCGAAGCATATCATTTCTCTGGTTCCGCAGGCAAATCCGATCCGTATCGATTGCTCCTCCAAGGCGAAGGGCAAGGAAGTTATGGATTCCTGCAAGGTTGGCTGTATCGGCTGCGGTCTGTGTGCAAAGACCTGTAAGTTCGGTGCCATCACCATGGAAGGCAACCTGCCGGTTATTGATTACACCAAGTGTAAGAAGTGCCAGATGTGTGCAAAGGCTTGCCCGCGCCACATCATCGAGCCGTGGAATACCCCGGAAAAGGTTAAGGAGCTTGCTGAGATCAAGGCAAAGCAGGCTGCTGCCAAGAAGGCTGCAGCAGAAAAGGCTGCCGCTGCTAAGAAGGCTGCTGAGGAAGCAGCAAAGGCAGAAGAGAAGTAAGATTGCTTCGAATCTGAATTTTTGAAACAAGAAGGAGACGCTCATGAATCACAACAGCAAACACAGTCATTCCCGCATCCGCCGCACGGTGGCCGCTGTCTTGATTGTGGCAGCGCTGGTTGTATTCGTGGGCGTCTTTCTGGTTTTCCAGTGTCTGTCTTTTGACGAGAACGGTGCCCATGTCATCGACCGCTACGGCATTCTTGCGATGGAGCAGAACGCAAACCAGCCGAAAAAAACAGCTGCGGGAAGCGGAAGCGGCAGCGCACAGCCAGTCAAGACATCGAAAAAGACGTCCGGCAAAGCTCTGCGCGGCGCCATGCTGTCAGCAACCGATTTGTCGAACGCTGACACGGCAGAGCAGCTCATTCAGCTTGCAGAAGCGGGAAAGCTCAATACAGTCATTGTCAACATCAAGGACGATGAGGGCGAGCTGAACATTCCGGTAGAGACCGATATGGTATCTGACGTGGAGGATTTGCAGGCAAAGAAAGCGGAAAAACTCGCACAGAACATGCGCAAGCTGAGCAAAAACGGCGTGCATGTTGTCGGACGCGTGTATTGCTTTCAGGATAAAGCGGCATCTAAGCAAAATTCCGACCTGTCTATGGCGTATCAGAATGGCGGCAGATGGAGCGATTACAACGGCGAACACTGGCTGGATCCGACCAATCCGGACGTTGTGACCTATCTGTGCGACATTGCACAGAGCGCCGTGGATGCAGGCTGCGATGAAATTTTGCTGGATGAATTTTCCTTCCCGCTGCGCGGACATATCGACCGCATTGAATTTTTCAACGAGCCGGATAGTCAGGCGGCGGCGCTGCTTGATGTCATGCAGGAGATACAGAATACGGTTGGGGATTCGGTTTCTGTCAGCCTGACGGCGTCCGATGCATCGGAACTGATTGCGCAGTCGGAGACTGCGGCAGAGGACGGTGTCAAACTTGGCAGCGTGAAAAAGCTGCTGACAACCGCGCATCGCGTCTATGCGCCGGTGGGCTCGGATGACGCAAAGTCCGTCATAGACAGCGTGCAGAAAACCGCGCCGAAGGCACAGGTTGTTCCGATTTTCACCCGTATGACGGATTGGACGGAATATACCGAGGATGCCGTGGTCAATGCGGTTGACGCGACAGAGGCGGCCATTGCGGTGTTCGGCGGCGATAAGACGGCGAAATCGTATGACGGTGCGGGTGAAACGACCAGCAGACGATCTACTTCTTCCTCGCGCAGCTCGTATGATTCGGATACCGAGGAGGACGAGGAAGATGACGAGGAGTACGACTCCAATGATTCGAGTTCGTCCGACTATGATGCGGAAGAGGACGATTCCGATTCGTACAGCGATGAGGATGAATAACTTCAAACACTGGAAAATTCCGGCTTTTGCCGGAATTTTTTTTGTGTATTTTTTGCATACTTTTACAGAAATGTAATGATTTGCTTTGACAAATGACGTATAATAAAAGAAGTATGATTGATAAAGATTGATAAACTCCAAGAAAACAGGAGGTAAATATGAGTAAGAAAATTTTGATTGTAGAAGATGACGGCAATATTCGGGAGCTTCTGCGCCTGTATCTGGAGCGCGAAGGCTATGAAATCACCGAGGCGGCAAACGGAGAAGAAGGCGTTGAACTGTGGCGCAAAATCAATCCGGACATGATTCTGCTCGATGTCATGATGCCGATTATGGACGGCTGGCAGGTGTGCAAAATTATCCGCAAGGAGAGCAAGGTGCCGATTATCATCATGACCGCGAAGGGTGAGACATTCGATAAGGTCAACGGTCTGGAAATGGGTGCCGATGATTATATCGTCAAGCCGCTGGAAATGCGTGAGGTCATTGCGCGCGTGCGTGCGATTTTCCGCCGGTTGGCACCGGAGGACAGCGGCAAGATTTCCTTTGATAAGCTGACCGTGGACAAGCAGGCATACGACCTTATCGTGGACGGCAAGCGCGTGGACGCACCGCCGAAGGAGATTGAATTGCTGTATTTCCTTGCCTCCAACCCGAACCGCGTGTTTACGCGCGCGCAGCTGCTGGATGACGTTTGGGGATTTGATTATTTTGGCGATACGCGTACCGTTGACGTTCATGTCAAGCGTCTGCGCGAAAAGCTGGAAGGCGTCAGCGACAAGTGGGACCTCAAGACGGTATGGGGTGTCGGTTATAAATTCGAGACCAGAGACTGATGAAAAACTTTTTTATCAAGAATTATGTGTGCTTTGCCATGCTGATTCTCGTGAGCTTTACCTTCGCGGGCGGCATGTTCATGGCGCAAATCAGCCGCTATTCCGTGCAGGAAAAGCAGGAACAGCTGGAAACGACCGTCAATTACATTGACGACATTGTCAAAAACAACTTGGAGTTGTTCCAGAACAAGGACTACGACATGTTTTTGGACACGTATCTCGACCAGCAGGCCGCAGTCAGCGGCTGTACGGTCATGCTGACCGATGCAAACGGCAAGGTGCAGGCGTATTCGACACCGAAGAACGACGATACGTTTCGCGGTCAGATGTCGGGGACGATTAGCAGCCAGCTGGTACAAAAAATTCGCAAAGACGGCTCGTTTTTTGCCTCCGGCAATGCGAGCGGCCTGTTTTCCGAAAATTATTTTATCGCGGGCACGACCTGCAAGGATGCGTCCGGCAATATCGCGGCACTCGTGATTGCGGCATCTCCGGCGACATCAACCACCGATCTGATGCATGACATCATGAAGAGTTACCTGCTCATTGTCTGCGTCACACTGGTGCTGACAATGATTATCAGCTGGTTTCTGTCGGACATGCTGACGCGTCCGCTTAAGAGCCTGGTTTCCGCCGCAAAAAAATTCGGTCACGGTGAATTTGATGTGCGTGTATCCGAGAATAACAACTGCGATGAGATTGATGAGCTGGCGGTTAGCTTTAACAATATGGCGACCTCTCTGCAGCAGCAGGAGGAGCTCAGCCGCGGATTTGTGGCGAATGTTTCGCATGAGCTGAAAACGCCGATGACATCCATTCGCGGCTTTGTCGATGGCATGCTGGACGGCACGATTCCGCCGGAAAAGCACACGCAGTACTTAAAGATTATCTCGGAGGAAGTCGGCAGACTGTCGCGTCTGGTCATACGCATGCTGGATGCTGCGAAGATTCAGGCGGGAGAGCTTATCATCACACCGGCGCCGTTTGACCTGATTGAAATGGTTGCGCGCGTGCTCATCAGTTTTGAAAATCAAATCAATGATAAGCATCTGGACATGGATGTGGAAATGGCGGATTCTCTGATTGTTTACGGGGACGGAGATCATATCTATCGTGTCATTTACAATCTCGTGGACAATGCAGTGAAATTCGTCAATGACGGCGGCAAGCTGACCATTCGCGCCGAACAGGAGGGCACGATGAGCCGGTTCCTGATTCGCAATACCGGCTCGGAGATTCCGGCTGAGGATTTGCCGCACGTGTTTGAGCGATTCTACAAGGTAGACCGCAGCCGCAGCCGCGATAAGACCGGCGCCGGTCTGGGATTGTATCTGGTAAAATCCATCGTCAACATGCACGGCGGCGATATTTCTGTTCGTTCGTCCGGCGGAGAAACGGAATTTATGTTTACGATGCCGATGGCAGAGAAAAAGCCCATGGCAGAAATCAAAGAACGCGTGAACAAAAAAACAGATCTGTGAGCAAAAGCACGATTTCAGGAGAACCTGAGATCGTGCTTTTTTGTATGCTGCGCAGAAGTCACACAAAAAACACAAAAAGACCGGTGAAAACGGGAGTATTCCTGCAAAATCGGCGTAAATGTGCAGATTCACAGAAAATTAACATTGCAAACAAGGAATCATCATATTATAGGCGTACAATGAAGCACATAAAAGAAATGAACGAGTACATCCTGACACGTAAAGGAGGATACACATATGGACGAGTTCCGCAAGAATACCGAGCAGGACGCATCGGAACAGACGACACCGTTCCAGACACCGGTGCGCGGCGCAGACGAGCAGCCGGGCGCAGGCTATCAGAATACCGGTGCATCCTATACACATACAAATGACACGGCTGACAGCAGCGGCTTTTCCGATGCAGGAAACGGCGGCAGTACGCCTCCCCCGCACAGCAATGCGTATGAACAGTGGAGCGGCGGCAAGAAGCCGAGCGGCCCGAAGGGTCCAAAGGGACCGAAAAAGAAGTTTCCGTGGAAGCCGGTGGCGGCTGTCGTTATTGTCGGTGCGCTGGCATTTGGCGGCGGCTGGGCAGCCAACGGACACATCTCGCTGCCGACACTGAACAGCTCCTCTGATAGCTCGGCGGACACCGGAAGCGGCACGTCCGCCAATACGACAAAGGTACAGCTGAGCAGCACGAGCGAGGATATGGCAAGCTATTCCGAAGTGTATCAGAAGGTTTCCCCGTCCATCGTTGCGATTGTCGTGGATTCTGTGCAGCAGGGTACGGAGTCCTCCGGTTCCGGCGTCATCATGAGTGAGGACGGCTATATCATCACCAATAACCATGTCGTCGAGGGCGGCGATATGTACAAGGTGGTTTTGAGCGATGGAAAAAGCTATACCGCGAAGCTGGTCGGCACCGATGAGCAGACGGATTTGGCAGTGCTCAAGATTGACGCAACTGGCCTGACCGCAGCGGAATTTGGCGATTCCGATAACCTGAAGGTGGGAGACCGCGCGTTTGCCATCGGCTCTCCCGGCGGTCTGGAATATCAGAACAGCTTCACCGGCGGCTTTATTTCCGCCATCAATCGAAATGTGACGATCAATGACCGCGTCATGACGCTGATTCAGACGGATACCGCGATTAACCCGGGCAACTCCGGCGGCGCACTCATCAACTCTGCCGGTCAGGTTATCGGCATTACGAACTCCAAGCTGAGTGCTTCGTCCTCTGACAGCGCGTCGATTGAAGGCATGGGCTTTGCCATCCCGATGACGACGGTGAAGGAAGTAGTGGATGAACTGATTGCAAGCGGGCATGTGACCGGCCGTCCGGCAATCGGCATCAGCGGCTATGACATTGACTCGACCCGTGCAAGCTATTTTAACCTGCCGCAGGGCGTCTATGTATCCAGCGTAGATCCGGCATCCGATGCATACCAACAGGGTATTCAGGCAGGCGATATTATCACCGGTGTCAACGGCAAGGACATTACCAGCATGACCGACATCAACGAGGTCAAGAACGAGCTGAAAGTCGGTGACACGATGAAGCTAACCATCTATCGAGACGGCAGCACCAAGGAAGTTTCCATCAAGCTGATTGACCAGTCTACGCTGAGCGGCACAACGTCGTCCTCCGGCAGCGATAGATCTTCTTCGGAAGACAACAGCAGCGGTCGGAGCGGCAGCCAGAACGGAGGCAGCACCAACCCATACGGCAGCTACGGATACGGCTATACCATCCCGTAAAATTGCATCTTTTTGCTCCATTCGGCAAATCAAAGCCGAATGGAGCTTTTTTGCGTTCGGGCGGGAGGACAGTGTGCAGGAAAGTGCATATATCTGTGTGGAATTTTGGTTGAATCTAACAAAATCCTGTCGTTTTCACGTAAGAGCATTGAAAATAGGTAGAAAAAACGGTATGATTAAAATATCTATTGTAAGATTTGCAAAACTTTTTGCAAACGATGTTTGACGATACTATGGTAATTCGAGGTGCAACATGGCAGTATTAAGATGCTATACGGAAAAGCGCAAGGGTTTCGACAGTGCATCCCAGTCGCTGTGCAGCAGCATGCGTGAATTGCTGGAGATTCCAGCACTCACTTACGTGCGTGAGCTGTGCCGCTACGATGTGGAAGGCATTGATGCAGAAACCTATGCAAAGGCGAAAAACATCGTGTTCTCTGAGCCGATGGTAGATGATTGCTACGATGAGCAGTATCCGATGCCGGAAGGCGATTGCCGCATTCTCGCGGTTGAACCGCTGCCGGGTCAGTACGATCAGCGCTCGGATTCCTGTGCGCAGTGTATCCAGCTGATGACACAGGGCGAGCGTCCGAAGGTAGCAGCAGCCCATATCTATGTGCTGGGCGGCAAGCTGACCGATGAAGAGCTGGACAAGATCCGCGGCTATCTCATCAATCCGGTTGACTCCCGCGAGGCCTCCGCAGCAAAGCCGGAGACGTTGGAAGCAAACTATGCAATCCCGACAGAAGTTGACACCGTAGAGGGCTTCATTTCCATGGACGCTGCCGCACTGGAGCAGATGCGCACCAGTCTGGGTCTGGCAATGGAGCTGGATGACCTGCAGTTCCTGCAGAGCTATTTCGCAGGGGAAGAAAAGCGCGACCCGACCATCACAGAAGTGCGCATGATCGACACCTATTGGTCGGATCACTGTCGTCACACCACCTTCCTGACCGAGATTGACGAAAGCACAATTGACGATCAGATGGTACTTGACGCGTACAACCGCTATCTGGCAGGCCGTGTCGAAGTATACGGCGAGGAAAAGGCTGCCAAGCGTCCGGTAACCCTGATGGACATCGGCACCATCGCAGGCAAGGTGCTCAAGAAGCGCGGCTGCCTGCCGAATCTGGACGAGAGCGAGGAAATCAACGCTTGCTCCATCCGCATCAACGCAACCGTAGACGGCAAGAAAGAGCCGTGGCTGCTCATGTTTAAAAACGAAACCCATAACCATCCGACGGAAATCGAACCGTTTGGCGGCGCAGCTACCTGCCTTGGCGGCGCGATTCGTGACCCGCTGTCCGGCAGAAGCTATGTCTATCAGGCCATGCGTGTCACCGGCGCAGGCGATCCGACTGTTCCGCTGAATGAGACGCTGGAACACAAGCTGCCGCAGCGCAAGCTGTGCACCACAGCAGCTGCTGGTTATTCTTCTTACGGCAACCAGATTGGTCTGGCTACCGGCTTGGTTCATGAGATTTACCATCCGGGCTATGTCGCAAAGCGCATGGAAATCGGCGCAGTTGTCGGCGCAGCTCCGATTGAAAACGTCATTCGTGAAGTACCGGACCCGGGCGATATTGTCATCCTGCTCGGCGGCCGAACCGGCCGTGACGGCTGTGGCGGTGCAACCGGTTCCTCTAAGAGCCACACCACGGAGTCTCTGGAGACCTGCGGCGCAGAGGTACAGAAGGGTAATCCGCCGGAAGAGCGTAAGATTCAGCGTCTGTTCCGCAATCCGGAAGCAACCCGCATGATCCGCCGCTGCAATGACTTTGGTGCAGGCGGTGTGTCTGTTGCCATCGGCGAGCTGGCAGACGGTCTGGACATCAATCTGAACGCCGTACCGAAGAAGTATGACGGTCTGGACGGCACCGAACTGGCAATCTCCGAGTCGCAGGAGCGTATGGCAGTTGTCGTAGCCAAGGAGAACGTAGACAAGTTCATCCAGATGGCAAACGAGGAGAACATCGAGGCAACCGTTGTGGCTACCGTTACCGATACCAATCGTCTGCGCATGACTTGGAACGGCAACACCATCGTCGATGTATCCCGTGACTTCCTCAACACCAACGGTGCATCCAAGCACACCAAGGCACATGTATCCCCGCTGCCGACCCCGTCTATCGAGGTTCCGACCGAGGGCGCAAACCTGAAGGAAAAGATTTTGAACCTGTCTTCCAAGCTGAACATCTGCTTGGAGCGCGGCCTGACCGAGCGTTTTGACGGTTCCATCGGCGCAAGCTCAGTATTTATGCCGTATGGCGGCAAGAACCAGCTGACCCCGACACAGGTTATGGCAGCAACCCTGCCGACCGCTGGACAGTGCTCCACCGCATCTGTCATGGGCTTCGGCTTTGACCCGTACTATATGGAGCAGAACCCGTATCTTGGCGCTTCCAGCTCTGTGATTGAATCTATGGCTCGTCTGGTAGCAGCTGGCTGTGATTACAACACCGCATACCTGACCTTCCAGGAGTATTTTGAGCATCTGAACCGTGATCCGGAGAAGTTCGGCACACCGCTGGCTGCTCTGCTCGGCGCATATGACGCACAGATTATGCTTGGTCGTGCAGCAATTGGCGGCAAGGACTCCATGTCCGGCACCTATGATGACATGCACGTTCCGCCAACGCTGGTATCCTTTGCGATTGCACCGGAAGAGGCTGACAATCTGGTATCTCCGGAATTCAAGAAGGCTGGACATCCGGTATACTTCCTGGATGCAACCTACTTTATGGACGGTTCTCCGGATTATGCAGCGATCCGCAATACATGGGAGACCGTACAGGCACTCATCGCACGCGGCAAGGTGGCAGCATCTTGGGCACTGTCCGCAGGCGGTATTGCAGAGGGCATCGTAAAGATGTCTGTCGGCAATGACATTGGCTTTACCTTTGCACCGACCTTTACACCGGACGGTCTGTTCCTCAAGAACTACGGCGGCATTCTGATTGAAGCTACCGAAGAGCTGGAGAACATGCCGCTGTGGCTCATCGGTATGACGACGGATAAGCCGGAAATTGACGCATTCGGCGAGATTATCCCGCTGTCTGAGCTGAAGCAGTCGCTGGAGGGCACGCTGGAGAGCGTATTCCCGACCCGCGCAGCAGCTTCTGATGATAAGCTGGTTAAGCCGGTATACACCGAGCGCAACACAAAGGCTCCGGCAGTGAAGACCGCTCGTCCGGCAGCTGTTATTCCGGTATTCCCGGGCACCAACTGTGAGTACGATACCGCAAAGGCAGTAGAGACTGCAGGCGGCGAAGCAAAGATTGTCGTTGTTCGCAACCTGTCTCATGATGCCCTGATGCGTTCCGCAGAAGAGCTGGAGCAGGCAATTCGCGGCTCGCAGATGATGATTCTGCCGGGCGGCTTCTCCGGCGGCGACGAGCCGGACGGTTCCGGTAAGTTCATCGCTTCGTTCCTGCGTGCCCCGGCAATCAAGGACGCTGTACATGACCTGCTCAACAACCGTGATGGTTTGATGCTGGGTATCTGCAACGGCTTCCAGGCACTGATTAAGCTGGGTCTGGTGCCGTATGGCGAGATTCGTGATCTGGATGACACCTGCCCGACACTGACCTACAACCTGATTGGCCGCCATCAGTCGCGCTATGTACAGACGCGCGTGGCATCTGTTAAGTCTCCGTGGCTGTCCTCCTGCGAGGTTGGCGATGTACATTCCATCGCAATTTCTCACGGCGAGGGTCGCTTCGTTGCACCGCAGGCCGAAATTGACCGTCTGGTTGCCAATGGTCAGGTAGCGTTCCAGTATGTGGACTTCAACGGTGAGCCGTCTATGGACATTGCGTTCAACCCGAACGGTTCTATGTGCGCTATCGAGGGCATTACCTCTCCGGATGGTCGTGTTCTTGGTAAGATGGGTCATACCGAACGTTATACCAAGTACGTTGGTCAGAACATCTTCGGCGAAAAGTACCAGCCGATCTTTGAAAACGGCGTCAAGTACTTCAAGTAAAACAGACTTGTATAAAAGACAATCTCCCGCAGGATTTTCCTGCGGGAGATTTTAGTTTGAGAAAAATTGTACGCGCAAACCAACCTGTCTCTCCCTTTGGGAGAGATGTCGCGCAGCGACAGAGAGGGCTGGCTCCCTTGTGAGGGAGCTGGATTGCCGCCTGCGGCAAGACTGAGGGAGTTTTACAAATTGACAAGATACGCATGAGATTCGCCCTGATACGAACCTGCCAGCGTGCTGCCCTCTCAGTCATTTGCTTCGCAAATGCCAGCTCTCCCAAAGGGAGAGCCGAGAAGCCGGTGCGAGCTGAGAGCCTGACGAATCAGGGAGACTTTGATACAGACTTGTTTGTGTGTTGCTCCTTTCGTCACGGCTTGCGCCGCGCCACCTTCCTCAGGGAGGAAGGCTTTGGCTTTCCGCGCAAACCAAACTTGTCTCTCCCTCCGGGAGAGATGTCGCGCAGCGACAGAGAGGGCTGAAATCAGCTAACATGGCTTTTCAAATTCGCCCTGATACGAATTTGTCAATGTGCTGCCCTCTCAGTCATTTGCTTCGCAAATGCCAGCTCTCCCAAAGGGAGAGCCGAGAAGCCGGTGCAAGCTGAGAGCCTGACGAATCAGGAAGACTTTAATACAGACTTGTTTGTGTGTTGCTCCTTTCGTCACGGCTTGCGCCGCGCCACCTTCCTCAGGGAGGAAGGCTTTTGGGAGAGCCGACATGAAAAAACGCCTGCTCTGAACAAGAGCAAGCGTTTTGCTATTTGTGCCATAAGAATGATGAAAAACTGGCAGACTTAGTCATCATCTGCAATGAAATCAAACCAAAATGTTAGTTGTACAGCGCCATCAATATCGGCAGGGCTGTTTTCTCCCGTATTTACAGATGGTCGCATGGTTATCTCGTCGGCGAGTTCCGCTATGTGTTGAAAAACTTTTTGGTTATGATTTTTGAAGTTCAGTGCATCACAGACGAATATAATCCATCCGGCATGGTCGTCCGTGTCCATGAACAACGATACTATATAAATAGTACCTTTGAATAAGCGATTTGTCAATAGAGTACTTTTTACATAGGATACATTTGAGGTGTAAATATGGAAAATCTACTCTATACCATCGCACAGTATGGTCACATTACGATTGAATTAAAACCACTAATGGACAAAAAACATATTACGCGGTATGCGTTGGCTCGTGCAGTGAATACGCGCTTTGAGGTGATTGATAAGTGGTATCGCGGGCATGTAGAAAAGATTGACGCAGATGTGTTGGCACGCATTTGTTTTGTAATGGGATGCACGCCGGGTGATATTATTCGCTATATTCCGGCAGAAGAATCGAACACATAAAAAACGCCTGCTCTGAAAATGAGCAGGCGTTTCGTTTTGCTTACGCATTAGAATGCAAAGTAGTTATTTTCGTACTCGTCGAAAATCTTCTTGAAGCCCTTGACATTTGCCTCGATGTCGCCGCCAAAGACAGCAGAACCGGCAACGATGACATTGGCACCGGCTGCAACGATGTCCGGCGTGTTGGTCAGCTTGGCGCCGCCGTCAATTTCCAGCTCGCACTTGTAGCCGTTTTCGTCAATTGCCTTGCGAATGGTGCGGATTTTGTCGGTGCAGGCATCAATGTAGCCCTGACCGCCAAAGCCCGGCTCTACGGTCATGATGAGAACCATATCCAGCTCCGGCAGCAGCGGGAGTAGAACATCTGCCGGAGTACCCGGCTTGATGGATACACAGGCACGGACGCCGGCTTCCTTGATCTTGCGAACCTGTGCCAGCGTGTCGCCGTTTGCTTCGTAATGTACGGTGATAATGTCGGAACCTGCCTTGATGAAGTCATCCAGATACTGATCCGGATTGGAAATCATCAGATGCACATCCAGAGTCGCATCGGTTGCCTTGCGCAGTGCCTTGACAACCGGCGCACCGATGGTCAGATTCGGTACAAAGTGACCGTCCATGCAGTCTACATGCACGTACTCTGCGCCAGCATCGACTGCGATGGCAATGTCGCGCTGCAGGTTGGCAAAGTCAGCGGACAGAATCGACGGAGATAATTTAATCATAATTGCTCTTTCCTTTCCTGTATGGAGCGAACACAGACGCTCCGCTTTTCATATGCTGGAACAGGCGGAAACGCGCGCTGTGCAGCCCGCGGGACAGCGCCCTCTGCCGGCCGGCTAACGCCTTTCGCATACGGGAACCGCCTGTTTGTTCAGGCGGTTCCTGACCTGCGCCAGATGGTATCTCCATTATACATCAAATATGGAAAATATCCAAATGTTTTCACAGGAACAGCACAGCAATTGCGTGGACGATAAATGCGCAGATCCATGCAATGACGCACTGGAATACAACGGTCTGAAATGCCCAGCGAATGCCCAGCTCGCGCTTAATCGAAGCAATTGCCGCCACACACGGGGTATACAGCAGGCAAAAGACAAGCAGAGAAGCGGCGGCTGCCGGTGTCAGCAGAGTTAATAGATCCGCACTGCTGCCGAACAGAATGGTCAGAGTCGAAACAACGCTTTCTTTCGCCATGAAGCCGGTGATGAGCGCGGTGGAAATGCGCCAGTCACCAAAGCCGAGCGGGCGGAAGATCGGTGCGATGCTTCCGGCAACGAGCGCCAACATGCTGTTTTGCGAATCAGAAACCATGTTGAGCTGTAAGCTGAAGTTCTGTAAGAACCAAATGATAATGGTTGCGAGGAAAATAACCGTGAAGGCACGCTGCAAAAAGTCTTTTGCTTTTTCCCACAACAGCTGCATGACGTTTTTCATGCCCGGCATGCGGTAATTCGGCAGTTCCATGACAAACGGAACCGCTTCGCCGCGGAAACGGAATGCTTTGGCAAACAGCGCGGTGAGAATGCCGACGGCGATGCCGCCGAAGTACAGCGCAATCATAACAAGACCGCCGTGCTTGGGGAAGAATGCCGCGGTGAAGAAGCCGTAAATCGGCAGCTTGGCGGAGCAGCTCATAAACGGCGTGAGCATAATGGTCATGCGGCGGTCGCGTTCTGACGGAAGCGTGCGGCTCGCCATGACGCCCGGCACGGTACAGCCGAAGCCAATCAGCATCGGGACAATGCTTCTGCCGGACAGGCCGATTTTGCGCAGCAGTTTATCCATGACAAACGCAACACGCGCCATATAGCCGGTATCTTCCAGCAGAGAGAGGAAGAAAAACAGCACGACGATGATCGGCAGGAAGCTGAGCACACTGCCGACGCCGTTGAAAATACCGTCAATGATGAGGGAATGCAGCACCTGGTTGACGTGCGCGGCGGTCAATGCCTTGGCTGTGAGAATGGTCAACTGGTCAATGCCGATTTCTAGCAAGGTCTGTAAGCCTGCGCCGATGACATTGAACGTCAGGAAGAAAATCAAGCCCATGATGGCGATAAACGCCGGAATGGCGGTGTATTTACCGGTTAAAAATCGGTCAATGCGCCGGCTGCGTGCGCGTTCGCGGCTTTCATGCGGCTTAATGACGGTTTGGTCAACCAGCTTCTCGATGAATGAGAACCGCATATCAGCAATCGCGGCTGCGCGATCCAGACCGCGCTCGTCCTCCATCTGCTTGATGATGTGCTCAATCATCTCCTGCTCGTTTTCGGTCAGGCACAGCAATTCACAGATGCGTGCATCGCCTTCCACGAGCTTGGTCGCGGCAAATCGCAGCGGAATATCCGCGCGCTTGGCGTGATCTTCAATCAAATGCATGATGCCGTGCAAGCAACGGTGCACCGCGCCGCCGTGGTCATTCATGTCACAGAAATCCGTGCGTCCAGGGCGTTCCTGATACTTTGCCACATGCAGAGCGTGACGAACCAATTCGTCGACGCCTTCGTTTTTCGCCGCGGAAATGGGAACGACCGGAATGCCCAGCATTTCTTCCATCTCATTGATGCGGATGGAGCCGCCGTTGCCGCGCATCTCGTCCATCATGTTGAGTGCAAGCACCATCGGAACGTCCAGTTCCATCAGCTGCATGGTTAAGTATAAATTGCGTTCGATGTTCGTCGCATCGACAATGTTGATGATGCCGAGCGGCTTTTCTCCGATGATAAACTGTCTGGTGACAATTTCCTCGCTGCTGTACGGAGACATCGAATAAATGCCCGGCAAATCTGTAATTTCCGTGTCCGCGTGTCCGCGGATGGCACCGCTCTTGCGGTCCACCGTTACGCCCGGAAAGTTGCCGACGTGCTGACTGGAGCCGGTCAGCTGGTTGAACAGCGTGGTTTTGCCGCAGTTCTGGTTTCCGGCAAGCGCAAAGGTCAGCGTAGTTCCCTCAGAAACCGGATGCTCATCGGCTTTTACGTGATATTTGCCGCCTTCGCCGAGACCCGGATGCGCGGTGGCATCCGCGACGGCCTTGGCCGGAGCGGTTTTTTGTGCCGGTTGAGCCGACACAGGCTGAATTTCAATTTTTTCGGCATCTGCCAGACGCAGGGTCAGCTCGTAGCCGTGGATGCGAAGCTCCATCGGGTCTCCCATCGGTGCAAATTTTACCAAGGTGACCTGTGCGCCGGGAATGACACCCATGTCCAAGAAGTGTTGACGCAGGGCGCCCTCGCCGCCGACAGTCGTTACAATCGCAGAGCTGCCGACGGACAGTTCTTTTAATGTCATATGCAGTACCTCCCTTGTCAAATGTTAGTATATACATACATTTGCGGTTTGTCAATTGAGATACGAAAAAAGCACTCTGTTTCTTGAAAAACAGAGCGCTTGTAAACAAATATTTATTCTACTGTGACAGATTTTGCCAGATTGCGCGGCTTATCAACGTCGCAGCCTAACTCAATGGCTGTATAGTATGCAAACAGCTGCATCGGCACGACAGTCAGTGTCGAGGTGAACAGGTCCGCGGTTTTCGGAATGTACAAAACAGTATCTGCGACGGTTTCCGCATCGGTGCAGCCTTCCTTGACGATGGCAATCACGTGCGCCCCGCGCGCCTTGACTTCCTTGACGTTGGAAATCAGCTTTTCATACAGCAGATCCTGCGTTGCCACAGCGATGACCAGTGTGCCCGGCTCAATCAGGGAAATGGTGCCGTGCTTAAGCTCGCCTGCTGCGTATGCTTCCGAGTGTACATAGGAGATTTCCTTGAGCTTGAGGGAGCTTTCCAGCGAAGCGCCGTAGTCGATGCCGCGGCCAATGATAAATACATTGTTGCGGACAAGCTCCGTGCCGGTGGACTGATGATCCTTTGCCAGCTGACGGATTTTATCCTCGTCAGCGAAAATGCTCTCCAGCTGCTCCGGCAGCTTCTGCAAATCAGCCAGCAGAGACTGGAATACCTCCGGACGAATGGTCTGACGAATCTGTGCAAACTTCAAGGCAATCAAATAGATGACAGCGAGCTGTGTGGTGTAGCCCTTGGTCGTTGCAACCGCGATTTCCGGACCCGCCATCGTGTACAGCACGTCATCGCTTTCACGGGCGATGGAGCTGCCAACGGCATTGACGATGGACAGAACGTGCACATCGTTTGCCTTTGCTTCGCGCAGCGCAGCCAGTGTGTCAGCGGTCTCACCGGACTGGCTGATGGTGATGCACAGATCATTGCGGCTGAGAATCGGACGGCGGTAACGGAACTCAGATGCCAAATCCACTTCAACCGGAATGCGGGTCAGCTCCTCGATGACGTACTTGCCGACCATGGCAGCGTGCCAAGCAGAGCCGCAGGCAACCATATGAATACGGCCGATGTTCTTGATGCGCTCGTCGCTCAGACGCAGCTTATCCAGCGTGATTTCTCCGTCATGCACGCGGGAGCCGATGCAGGTGCTCAGCGCGTTGGGCTGTTCCTTGATTTCCTTCATCATGAAGTAATCGTAACCGCCCTTTTCTGCGGCGGAAATATCATAATCTACCGTATACACTTCGTGATGAACCGGCTTGCGATCCATATCCATCAGTTCAACAGAATCCGCCTTGATGAGTGCGATTTCATTGTCGCCCAGCAGATAATACTTGCGGGTATGGTCGAGCACCGCTGGAATATCCGATGCGATGTAATTCTCGTGTTCGCCCAGACCGATAATCATCGGGCTGTCCTTGCGAACTGCGAGCAGGGTGTCCGGATAGTCGGTGCACAGGATGCCCAGTGCATACGAGCCGCGGATGCGGTGCAGCACCTTGATGAGCGTGCCGACCAAATCGCCGTCGTACAGATAGTCAAACAGCTGTGCGACAACTTCGGTGTCGGTTTCCGAGCGGAATACCACGCCGTTTGCCTGCAGTTCTTCCTTGAGCGGGATATAATTCTCAATGATGCCGTTGTGCACCACAGTGATGCGGCGGCTCATGCTCGAATGCGGGTGAGAGTTGATGTCGTTCGGTGCGCCGTGCGTTGCCCAGCGGGTGTGTCCGATGCCGAGCGTGCCGGATACGCCGCCTGCAGCGTTTACCTTTTCGCGCAGGACAGCCAAACGACCCTGAGACTTGACGGTGCGAACTTTGTCAGAGAATACGGCGATGCCTGCCGAGTCATAACCGCGGTACTCCAGTTTTTCCAGACCTTCCAGCAGGAAGGGTGCCGCCTGCTCATGGCCGGCATAGCCTACGATTCCACACATGATAGTTTACCTCCGAGGTATAAATTTTTTATCAGCACAGTGCCGAACCCCTCTGTTCACACCGTCACCGGTGCGGTTTTAGAGAACGGCTTTCGTCCGTGTGCCTGCGGGCGGGAAGCATCCGCCGAATTTTCGATAACTTCCACCTCGTCAGCTACCCTGCATGGCAGCTCTGGCGCTTGGTTCCGGTCGGAAAAGGATTCCGAAATGATGGTGCCGAATGCAGCGGCATAGTTGATTATGGGATATTATAACACGTTCCGGCGGAGAACGGAAGAGCAAACCGTGCAGAAAAACCAAAAAGTGCCCGCGTGAAAATTGGGCTTTTCGATAAAAAATATGAAGAAACCGTAACTTTTCCCACAGGATATGGGAATCTATTGACAATTTCAGGTCGGCGGTATACAGTAAAAACAATCAAAAATATGTATTTTCATCATGCTGTATGAAAAAGAAAGGAAGGATCTTTTTGGATCTCGGAATTGTACAAACGCTGTCGGGGCCGGTGATCGGCGCCGTCATTGGATACTGCACCAACTATATTGCTGTCAAAATGCTGTTTCGCCCGCTGCGGCCGGTGATGCTGTTCGGAAAACAGCTGCCGTTTACGCCGGGCATCATCCCGAAGGGGCAGGCACGGCTCGCGCGCGCCGCCGGTGAGGCGGTAAGCAGTACGCTGCTCACACAAGAAGATATTCGGGAAATGCTGCTGTCAGAACAGGCGAAAACACAGCTGCGCAAGGCGCTGACACAGGAGCTGGGAAAGCACACGGAGACACCGCTCAAGCAAATCGGCATCAAGCTGGCGGGCGAAGAAAATTACGAAAAGGGCCGCGATATTTTACAGGACAAGCTGACCGAAAAGGTCAGCGATCGCGTGCTGGATATGGGGCTGGGCGATATTATCGCACAGAAAGTCATTGAAGCTGTCAGCCAAAAGCTTGACGGTTCGTTTTTGGGAAAGATGATTCGGGGCGATATGCTGGAAGGTCTGGCAAAACCGATTCAGGAACACATTGATGCCTATCTGGATACCAATATAGATGTGCTGCTCACGCCGCAGATGCGCAGCATCTGGGAAGAGTCGGAGCAAAAGCCAGTCGGGGACGTGCTGGCACTTATGCAGGAGGCGCAGATGGAACCGGTCGATTTGTGCATGAAGCTGTATGAGCGCATGGTGGACGAAAAGGCAGAGAGCTTGATTCAAATGCTCAATCTGCGCGGCGTGGCGGAAAATAAAATTCTCGCCATGCAGCCGGAAGAAGTCGAAACGCTGGTCATGTCCATCATGAAAAAAGAGCTGGGCGCTGTCGTCAACCTCGGCGCACTGGTCGGCTTTATTATCGGACTGCTCAATCTGCTGTTCTGAGGGTGCGGCGTGAAGATAGATATTGTTCCAATAAAAGAAAATTATCGTGGAATTGGAAGGTCATTGCTTGCAACGGACTTGCTGACGAAAAAGAGCAAGAAAGATTTTGCAAAGCTGTTGGAAATGTATGATGCGTACCTGATGTTTTTAGAACAACCGGAAAGTCAAAACGTGCTGGAAAAACTCATGGATTTTGAAAAAATACTCCGGCAGTATGAGATTCTGTGTGAGATCATAGCATACGATACAAAACTCATAGATTCTGCGTACGGTTATTCTGTAACATGGCTGGGTATTGATATTGTGCACGATTGCTGCGAGTCTTTGCTGGAGAATATATCCGACAGACGGGTACAACAAATTCTGAATAAAAACGGGTTGTGCAGAAATACGGCAGACATATCGAAATTGTTGCCGCTGTTGGATACCGGCGATGTTATGTGGAAACCGTGTTATGTATATCGAGTGCTGGAAAAATAAAAGGGATTGTTATGAAATCAATAGAAAAAGAATTATCGGTACGAGTAAAAGCAGACCGGCGGCCGAAGTGGCTGCGGCACTTGTGCACGGTGCATCATCACAGGGCGCTGGTGCGAAAGTATTGCTTTAAGCTGGGGCT
The DNA here is from genome assembly GCF_018918345.1 of Butyricicoccus intestinisimiae. NCBI lineage: Bacteria > Bacillati > Bacillota > Clostridia > Eubacteriales > Butyricicoccaceae > Butyricicoccus > Butyricicoccus intestinisimiae. The sequence continues at coordinate 242,111 of NZ_JAHLQI010000003.1, read as the reverse complement.
GTATCGCCAAGGTCTCATGCATGATTTGTCAAAATACAGCCCGACGGAGTTTTTTGTCGGTGCGAAGTACTATCAGGGCTATCGCAGTCCGAACACAGCCGAACGGCTTGATCGCGGCTATAGCACAGCTTGGCTGCATCACAAGGGCAGAAACAAGCACCATTTGGAGTATTGGATTGACTATTCGCTGAAAAAAGACGGGTATCCGCTCACGGGTATGGAAATGCCGGTAAAATACGTCGCGGAGATGCTGTGCGACCGCATTGCCGCCTGCCGTGTCTATCAGGGGGATGCCTATACCGATGCTTCGGCATGGCAGTACTACGAAAACGGCCTGCGCGTCAACACCATGATTATGCATCCGAAAACCCGAGAGCTGCTGGAAACCATGCTGCACATGCTCGCCGAAAAGGGCGAGGAGGAGACTTTTGCCTATATCCGGCGGGAGGTATTGGGCAAAAAGGCGTAGTTTTCTCAAAATCGGTAGAAATCTTTTGATAAATACGGTATACTGATACGAGAAAAACCGCAGGAGGTTCCAAAATGAAGAAGCGATATTTGCTGCTGATCCCAGTTGTGGCGTGCATTGTACTGAGCGCGGCAGCCATCGGATATATTCAGTTTCATCCGGATCGGGCACCGGCAGGTGCAGAATTTCTGGTGCGCACATCCAATGACGCAGAGCAACAGACGAAAGAGCCGGAGAAAGAGGCGGAAGCACAGCCGCTCACGGCATCGCAAAAGCGTGCCAACGAGCTGCTGGACGCGATGACCTTGGAGCAAAAGCTGTATCAGATGATGTTCGTGACGCCGGAGGCGCTGACGCAGACCAAGCAGGTCGTTCGTGCCGGCACGGCAACACAGGAAGCGATAGAAAAGCGTCCGGTTGGCGGTGTGCTGTACACAAGACAGAGCTTGCAGGGAAAAGCGCAAATCAAGGATATGCTGAGCAATACCCAGAGCTATGCCGAGGCATCTAAGAGCGGTGTTCCGGTGTTCTTGGGCGTACAGGAGCAGGGCGGCAGCAATGCGCCGGTTGCACAGGCGCTGCGGACGAAAAGCATTTTGAACGCTGCGGAGAGCACGGACGAACAGACGGCGTATGCACTGGGACAGACCATTGCGCAGGAGCTGAGCGGTGTCGGATTTACCGTAAATTTGGCGCCGGCAGTCGGAGACGATGCAGATATAGCGTCCGGCGAAATCAAGGGCTTGCAGAAAAATCACGTGCTGTCTGCGGTTTCCGCCTTTCCGGGGGAGGATGAGGAAAATCTTTCCGCCTTTGAGGCGTGCATCAAGCAGAAACCGGCATTTATGATTGTCACCAACGCGCAGAACAAGACGTATGATACCGTGCCGTGCTCGGTGTCATCCAAGGTGATGACGGATCTGCTGCGCAAAAAGCTGAACTACACCGGCATTATCATGACGGACGCCTTGCAGGATACAGCCTTGACCGAGCAGTACGCAGAGGGCGAAGCGGCGGTTCTCGCCGTGCAGGCGGGCGCGGATATGCTGCTGGAGCCGTCTGATGTGGATGCGGTTTATCGCGCCCTGTTTCAGGCAGTATCCGACGGAAAATTGACGGAACAGCGCATTGATGACAGCGTGCAGCGCATTCTGACCGCCAAAATTGACGGCGGCCTGATCGCCTGACAAAAACGGACAGAGGATACAATTGGGAAGATTGTATCCTCTTTTTTTCTGTGTATTCTTGACAAATGCACCGGAAACGGATAAGATGAAATAGGAATAGATAAATTACAAGAGAATAGAGAGCGCTGGTCTGTTCGGTGCGGGGAGATGGGACTGAAATGAGAGAGAATCTTTCAGTTTTTTTCTGTATGCGCAAAGGACGGAACGGTACGGTGTGAGCAGAAGAATAAAGAACAGATCCTTCTGCTTTTTTCATGCGATAAAATGCAGGAAAATGAGGGAGAATGGGAAGCAAAAGCACACAGGCCTGTACACAGACAGGCGGACAATGAGGGAGGAACTTATTATGTATACCATTCAGGGAAAAGGCGTTTCCGGCGGTGTAGCAAATGGACCGCTGTGTTTCTATCGGCGCGGAGATCACGACATCGCAAAACATGAGATTGCAGATACAGAAGCGGAAAAGCAGCGCTTTGAATCGGCTCGCCAGACCGCGATGGAGCAGCTCAAGGCACTGTATGAAAAGGCTGTTGCAGAGGTAGGCGAAGAGGGCGCAGAGCTGTTTGAAGCGCATCAGATGATGCTGGATGACCTCGACTATGTGGAGGGCATTCAGGATTTGATTGACGGCGAACAGGTCAATGCGGAGTATGCCGTTTCGCAGGTGGCAGAGCAGTTTGCGCAGATGTTTGCCTCGATGGATGACAGCTACATGCAGGCGCGCGCCGCAGACGTCAAGGATATTTCCAACCGCGTCATTGGTATTTTGAGCGGTGCCGTGGCAGGCGGCATTGATTCGGACGTGCAGGTTATTCTGGCAGCGGATGATTTGGCTCCGTCTGAGACCGTACAGCTGGACAAGTCCAAGATTTTGGGCTTTATTACGCAGGGCGGCTCCGGCAACAGCCACACGGCAATTTTGGCGCGCACGATGGGCATTCCGGCTGTCATCGGTACCGGTGATGCGCTCCGCGAGGACTACGAGGGCAAGACCGCGTGGATTGACGGCGAGACCGGTGAGCTGTTTGTCGAGGCGGACGAAATCACGCATGAGCGCTTGAGCAAGAAGCACGCCAAGCAGCGCGCCATGAAGGAACTCATGGATCAGCTCAAGGGCAAGGAAAATGTGACGATTGACGGCCGCAAGGTCATGGTATACTGCAACATCGGTTCTCCGGATGATGTCGATCAGGTGCTCGCCAATGACGGCGGCGGCATCGGTCTGTTCCGCTCCGAGTTCCTGTACCTGCAGAACAACGATTATCCGACCGAAGAACAGCAGTTCCAGGCATATAAGACGGTTGCCGAACGCATGGGCGGCAAGCGCGTGATTATCCGCACGCTGGACATCGGTGCGGACAAGCAGGCGGATTACTTCCAGCTGGCGCACGAGGAAAATCCGGCAATGGGTCTGCGTGCAATTCGTATCTGTTTGACCCGTCCGGAGGTCTTTAAGACCCAGCTGCGCGCGCTGTATCGTGCTTCTGCATACGGCAAGATTGCCATCATGTTCCCGATGATTACCTCAGAGTGGGAAGTGCTGGAAATCAAGCGCATTTGTGAGGGCGTCAAGGCAGAGCTGCGCAAGGAAGAGCAGCCGTTTGATGAGAACATTGAACTGGGCATTATGGTTGAGACGCCGGCCGCTGTGATGATGTCGGATCGTCTGGCAAAGCTGGTAGATTTCTTCTCCGTCGGCACCAACGACCTGACCCAGTACACGCTGGCAACCGATCGTCAGGGCGGAAATCTCGACCGCTTCTTTGACGCCCATCATCCGGCAGTCCTGCGCATGATTAAGATGGCAGCAGACAACGCCCACAAGGCTGGTATCTGGATCGGCATTTGCGGCGAGCTGGGCGCAGATATTTCGATGACAGAAACCTTTATGGCACTCGGCGTAGACGAGCTGAGTGTTTCCCCGTCCGCTGTCCTGCCGCTGCGTTCAACCATCCGCTCGATTAACACCGCAGAGAACAGAGAGAAAATTCTCGAAGACCTGCTGAAGTAATACGAATAGTATCTGTGAAGGACCTGCCGTGGCTGCGGCAGGTCTTTTTTTATGGTATACTGGGTGGAGACACACAGAAAGAAGGCGAAAACATGAATATAACGGTTTATTTGGGGGCAAACGAAGGAAATGATCCGGCGCTAAAACAGGCCGTGCGGGAGCTGGGTACATGGATTGGCGAGAGCGGAAATGACTTGGTATACGGCGGATCGAAAGTCGGACTGATGGGAATCATTGCGGAGAGTGTGCTGCGTGCAGGCGGCAAAGTCACGGGTGTCGAACCGCAATTTTTTATGGAAAAAGAGCTGCAATACGATGCCGTGACCCATCTCATCGTCACGGAGACCATGGCGGAGCGCAAGAGCAAGATGATTGAGCTGGGCGATGCGTTTATTGCGATGCCAGGCGGAACAGGAACGCTGGAGGAAATCACAGAGGTCATGTCGCTGCTGGCACTGGATCGGCTGGATGCTCCGTGCATTCTCTATAATCTGCACGGATATTATGACAGCTTGCAGCAGCTGCTGGAGCGCATGATTGCGGCAGACCTGTCCAGCGAGTACCGGCAGAGAAAGATTTATTTTGTAAAAAATCTGGAAGAGCTGCAAAAAGTACTCGATTCTTGCTTATCTTGACGCCGTCTCTGCATCCGGCGTTGCATGGCATCCGAATTTAGGATATAATAAACAAGTATATGAAAAAAGTACACGAATGTAGATTCGTGAGGAGGAAGCCTATATGAAAGTAGCAGCAGCAGTAAAAGACGGTGTGATTGCACCGGCACTCAATGAGAGCACGGAAGTGATCATTGTCACCGAAGAAAATGGTCAGCCGGTATCCAAGGAAGTGATTTCTTTGGACGGCGCAGGCATCACCAGCGTACTGTTCAAGCTGTCCATGCAGAACATTGATGTGATGCTGGCGGGCGAAGTCGGCACAGCATTGCAGGAGACCCTGCGCATGATTGGCATGCAGGTGCTGCCGGGATGTCAGGGTGACGCTGTTGAGTGCATTGCCGGTCTGCTGGCGGGCGAACAGGTCGGTGATCCGTCCAAGATTGTCATTCCAGAAGAGGATGAGGACGATCCGATGCACTGCATGCATGACTGCGCAAAGTGCATGGCGGACTGCGGGGATCGTCCGGAGGGCAAGCACTAACATGACGGTTTGCGGACGATTTGCCCCGACGCCGAGCGGACGCATTCATCTGGGCAATATTTTGTGCGCGATGCTGTCTTGGCTGTCGGTTCGGTCGAAAAACGGCAGATATTTGCTGCGCATAGAGGACTTGGACGCGATGCGCTGCCCGCGCTCGCTGGCAGATCTCATCGAGGACGATCTCAAATGGTTCGGCATCGACTGGGATGACGGCGGCAGTGCAGGCGGAGACCCATGGTATCAGAGCTGCCGCACGGCAATCTATGATAGGTATTTTGACGTGCTCAAAGACAAGGGATTGCTGTACCCGTGCTTTTGCAGCCGCGCGGAGCTGCACACGGCGCAGGCGCCGCACCGTTCAGACGGAACATATATCTATGCGGGCACCTGCCGCAATCTGACACCGGAACAAATCGCAGAAAAATCCAAGCGCCGCCCGCCTGCGTGGCGCGTGCGTGTGCCGGAGCGGGAGATGTCGTTCACGGATGGCTGTCAGGGTGTGTATACGGAGAATCTGGCACACGACTGCGGAGACTTTATCATTCGGCGTTCTGACGGCGTGTACGGCTATCAATTGGCGGTTGTCGTGGATGACGGATTGATGGGCGTGACGGAGGTTGTGCGCGGCAGTGATTTGCTCAATTCCACACCGCGGCAGATGTATTTGTATGAACAGCTGGGATTTGCAATTCCGCAGTTTTATCACATGCCGCTGCTCACGGCACCGGACGGCAGACGGCTGTCCAAGCGCGACGGCGATTTGGATTTGGGTGTGCTGCGCGAAAAATTCGGCAGACCGGAACTAATTGTTGGTATGCTGGCAAAAGCGGCAGGGCTGCGCCCGACGGCACAGCCGGTGCAGCTTTCCGATTTGGTCGCAGATTTTTCGTGGGACAAAATCCCCAAACAGGATATTGCGTTGCCGGAGGAGATCTTACAGTGATCCCTCCGGTTTTTTCGTGATTTTTTTCGTGAATTTTCACAATTATTTTGCATAAGACAATGTTTGATGGTATAATAATCACGGAAAACAGAAAGAAGAAAAACCCGTGAGGTATGGGCGGTGTTTTTCGGAAAAGTGAGGAATGAACCATCATGTCAAGAGAGAGAAACAAAATTATCGCAGCGTTGCTTGGCACGGCAGTTGCCGTTGTTGTGCTTGCCGTTGCCATGTTCATTGGTCTGAGCAAAAACGGCTCGACAGAGAAAATAACCTCCGAGCAAATCGCCGTAGGTGAGGATCACATGCTGGCAGTGGACGCCGGCGGCGCCGTGTATGCGTGGGGACATAACAACAAGGGAGAGCTGGGAAACTCCAACTGTGACAATCAGTCCAAGCCGGTCAAAGCAGTCAAGATTTCCGGAAAGGTCACACAGGTTGCAGCGGGAGATGAGCTGTCGTTTGCACTGTGTAAGGACGGAGATTTGTATGCATGGGGCGATGACACCAGCTATCAGATGGGTGACGGTGACAACACCAGCCGCATGGAGCCGAAAAAGGTCAATACAGATATTGCAATGATTGCCGCAGGCACCAAGCATGCACTCGCCATTGATACAGACGGTGCGCTGTATGTCTGGGGCAGAAACAAAAACGGTGCATTGGGTGTTGCGGACAGCGCCTGCGACAAAAAGGACGAAGAAGGCTACGCCTGCATGTCTGCGCCGTATAAGCTGATGGACAATGTCGCGTACATTGATGCGGGCGATGATTATTCCATGGCAATCACCACAGACGGCACGCTGTATGCATGGGGCTATGACGAGGACGGTCAGCTGGGACTTGCTAAGACCGACAGCACAAACAGCAAGGGTGAAGCGTATCAGTCCAAACCGGCGAAGGTCATGGACGGTATAAAAATGGTATCGTGCGGTGCTAAATATATGGCGTTTGCCCTAAAGGAAAATGGCGATTTGTACGGCTGGGGCAACAACAGCGTCGGCTCGCTGGGAATCAAGACTGTTGATGATACGGCGCGCAATGTACAGACCACACCGAAAAAGCTCATGAGCGATGTATCGTATGTCGATGCCGGCTCGGCACATGCGGCCGTGCTCAAGACCAACGGCGATTTGTATACGTTTGGCGTCAACAATTATCATCAGATTGGCATCAAGTTTGGTGATGGAACGCATGCGATTGGACAGGAAACGATTTATTATCAGAGCAAGCCGCGCAAGCTCGCAGAAAATGTAGAAGCTGTGGCGGCGGGCGGATTCAACACCCTGTACCGCTCCAAGGACGGCGTGCTGCGCTCAGTGGGATGCAATCTGTATAAGCAGCTCGGCATTGGCTCGGAGGAATCCGATGTCAAGACACCGACAGCTGTGTATTTAAAAAATTAACACGGCAAAAGCCTCGGCGGGTAAGCGCCGAGGCTTTTTTGTGCGTATCGCAAGATAACAAAAAAATCTGAAAAATATATGAAAAAACGGCGAGAAAAAGACTGATTCTTTCGCAACAAAATAGAAGAAAAATACGCGGGTTCTGGCTATAATATAGACATAAAAACAAAGAGAACAGCAAAAACGAACAAAGCAAAGCGGAGCGTTTGACGGGATTACTGTATCTCTATACAAATAGCATTATCCTATATTATATTTCGAAAGGAAGGATTCGCCATGACAACCGTTCTCACCGCACTGATTATTGCAATGCCGCTCGTTGCAACGGTTCTGAGCCACAGCAGCCACGCTGCTCCGGTTGTATATTCGTCGCGCAGTGCGTACGATTATCGTTAATTTTGATTTCTACCTAATTCCACACTTCTTTGGTTAAATTCTCTCTCGAAAAACCATCCGCAGGGCTTCCTACCGGCTCTGCGGATGGTTTTTTGTGCGCAACCAAAAAGCCCCCGTTCCGAAGAACGGGGGCTGATTAGGAACATATCTCGAATACGTATGGTATTCGGATTGGGCAAATTTTATTCTGCCATCAGGTCGCACATTGCCTGTGTAAAGGCAGCCGGATCTTCTACCGGCATGCCGGCAATCAGCATAGCCTGATCGTACAGCAGCTTTGCATAGGTCTTGAGTTTGTCCGGATCGCTGGTGTACAGGCGAATCAGCTTCTCAAAGATCGGGTGAGAAGCGTTGATTTCCAGAATCTTTTCTGCGGAGAAATGATTGCCGTTGTTCGGCACGTTGTTGAGCACGCGCTCCATTTCAATAGACAGGTTGCCCTCAGAAGTCAGGCAGACCGGATCGCTGACCAGACGGGAAGAAACGCGAACGTCCTTAACCTTGCCGTCCAGTGCTTCCTTCATGGCGTCAAACATCGCGCGGTTCGCGGTGGACTTTTCTTCTGCTTCCTTCTTTTCCTCCTCGGAGGACAGGTTCAGATCGCCTGCGGTGATGGAGCGGAACTTCTTATCATCCTGCGACTCCAGCTGAGAGATGATAAATTCATCAATGTCGGCGGTCAAGTACAGAATATCGTAGTCGTGCTTGCGAACCATCTCAGCCTGCGGCAGCTTGGACAGCGCATCGGTGCTGGAACCGGCAGCATAGTAAATTTCTTCCTGATCTTCCGGCATTGCCTCGCGGTATTCCTTGAGGGTGATGAGCTTCTCGTTCTTTGCCGAATAGAACATCATCAGGTCGCGCAGCTTTTCCTTGTCTGCGCCGTAATTTGCATAGGCACCCGCCTTGATGGAGTAGCCAAAAGCGTTCCAGAATTTGATGTATTCCTCGCGCTCATCCTTCTGCATCTTGAGCAGTTCGGAGCGGATTTTCTTTTCCAAGCTGATGGCGATTGCCTTGAGCTGACGGTCGTGCTGCAGCATTTCGCGGGAGATGTTCAGAGACAAATCAGAGGAATCAACCAGACCGCGCACAAAGCCGAAGTAATCCGGCAGCAGGTCGGCGCACTTTTCCATAATCATAACACCGGAGGTGTACAGAGACAGACCCTTGGAGAAGTCCTTGGAATAGTAGTCAAACGGCGGCTGAGACGGAATGTACAGCAGGGCATCATAGGATGCGGTCAGACCTTCGTTGTGGAAGTGAATTGTGCGCAGCGGCTTCATGTAGTCCATGAACTTGCTGCGGTAGAACTCGTCGTATTCATCCTGCGTGATGTCCTTCTTTGCCTTCTTCCACAGCGGAATCATCGAGTTCAGCGTGTCTTCGGTGTAAACGGTTTCGTATTCCGGCTTGTAATCCTCCGGTGCATCCTCTGGCTTCGGCTTTTCCTGCGAATGCGGCATCTGCATCTTAATCGGGTAACGGATGTAGTCGGAGTACTTGCGAACCAGACCTGCCAAACGATAGGTCTGCAGGAATTCGCTGTAGGTGTCCTCGTCCTCGCCTTCCGGATCCGGCTTGATGGTCAGGATAATGTCTGTGCCATAGGAATCCTTCTCGCCCGGCTCGATGGTGTAGCCGTCTGCGCCGTCAGACTCCCAGATATATGCCTGCTCGGAGCCGCACGCCTTAGAAACGACCTTGACGTGAGAGGCAACCATAAACGAAGCGTAGAAGCCGACGCCGAACTGGCCTATGATGTCGGTATCATCGGTCTGGTTCTCCTGCTTGAATGCCAGAGAACCGCTCTGTGCGATGGTGCCGAGGTTGTGTTCCAGTTCTTCCTTGGTCATACCGATGCCGTTATCGGAAATGGTCAGGGTGCGAGCGTCTTCATCCGCTGACAGATGAATTTCAAAGCCCTCCTCCGGTACGAGGGACGCATCGGTCAGGGACTTGAAGTGGCGCTTGTCAATCGCATCACTTGCATTGGAGATCAACTCGCGCAGGAAAATTTCTCTGTGCGTGTAGATCGAGTTAATCATCATGTCCAGCAGACGCTTGGATTCTGCTTGAAACTGCTGCTTTGCCATTGTATGTCAATCCTTTCAGATTTTAAATTACAGACTTAGCACTCTCATCTGATGAGTGCTAATATAGAATAAACCAATTGCACGGAAAATGCAAGGGGGAAAGGCGGTTTGTTCAAAACTTTTTAACAATAGCAAACCCCTCCGAAAAAAATCAGAGGGGTTTGCCGGAAAAATACGCAGAGATAAAAAATATGTGTATCTGTGTGCAAAAAGCGAAAAAACGGATGCCCGCATCGGGCATCCGTTAGAAGTCATTAGAACAACAAGAAACCGGCAAAAATGACGAAGATGACGGCGACAACACCGAGCATGATGTATGTGAGACGATCTTCCTTTTTTTGCTGCTCGGCGCGGCGAGCCTCTGATTCTTTTCTGCGCTGCTGCTGACTCTTGTGAACCTTTTTTACAGGTCTTCCCATAAAAACAACACCCTCTCTTTTCGTTTCTGTACCGTCAGAGTAACAGAATTTGGCAGCGGTGTCAATGGAAGATTACTCGCTGAGCGATGGTTCCTCTGCCGGTTCCGGCGTTCTGCCGCACAGGGCGTCAAAATAATGCACGAACGCGATTTCCTGATACGGTATGACGTAGAGGCCGACAACGCCAAAGGTAATGGCTGTCAAACAATTCCAAAGGAGAAAACTCAGGTCAAAGACCATCAGTTCCCAGTTGTGGTTTTTAAAAATCTTGGCGCATGCACCGGTTGCCTGCCAAACGCTGGCATCCGGCGTGTCAATCAGGCAGATATACGCGCCGTCGTAGCGGCGCATCTTGACAGATGCCCAAACAGAGACAACACAAACGACAACGAAGTAGATTATAAAAAACAGGAAGAAGGCACCGCTGCCTACATTATCGGCGGGGCTGAAGGCAAACAACGGAAGCAAGCCGACCAATGCAATGGCGCATACGATAACCAGCCAGCCCAGCGAACGAATGCTGATGCTCAAGCTCAGCTTCAAAGAAGTCAGATAGGATTTTCCGCTGGTAAACGGCTGGAAAATCAAACCGACCGTTGAATTTTCACCGCGGGCGCGTGCGACATAGTAATGCTTGGCGCCAAAGGTAATCGGAGAGCCGATAAAGAAATAAATGACAAGATACAGCAGACTGTATTGAGCAAACTTGCCATAGACGGATAAGATAGCGTCCAGACTGGATGCATCTCCAAGTGTATAAAAGCCCTCTGTTCCAATGCTCATGATAATGCTCATGAGAGCCAGCGGAATAGATGCCAAAATCACGGCGCCGATGGTCGGCCAGAACTTTTTGCGAATGTCAGCCCGCGCTTGCGCTTTATAGTCTTTTCGGGCCTGTGCATTGTAAATCATACAAACACCTCGTTTCAGTTTTGTTAAAAAAGTACAGATTCTTCTTCTGTGCTCATTATAGCATAACATGTACAGCGGCACAATAAAAGAATGCGCCGTGGGAAGATTTATCTGAGTCTCGGAAAGGAGCGGTACGCGGGCAAGTCTGCGCAAGAGATAGCCTGATGCGGCATGTGTGCAGTTCGCTCCGGCTTCTCGGCTCTCCCATTGGGAGAGCTGGCATTTGCAAAGCAAATGACTGAGAGGGCAAAAACTGACAAATCGTAGCAGGGCAAATCTCATGCGTATCTTGTCAATCTATAAAACTCCCTCAGTCTTGCCGCAAAGCGGCAATCCAGCTCCCTCACGAGGGAGCCGGCCCTCTCTGTCGCTGCGCGACATCTCTCCCAGAGGGAGAGACAAGATTGGATGGCGCGTGAGGAAAGGAGCGGCACGCGGGCAAGTCTGCGCAAGAGATAGCCTGATGCGGCATGTGTGCAGTTCGCTCCGGCTTCTCGGCTCTCCCATTGGGAGAGCTGGCATTTGCAAAGCAAATGACTGAGAGGGCAAAAACTGACAAATCGTATCAGGGCAAATCTCATGCGTATCTTGTCAATCTATAAAACTCCCTCAGTCTTGCCGCAAAGCGGCAATCCAGCTCCCTCACGAGGGAGCCAGCCCTCTCTGTCGCTGCGCGACATCTCTCCCAGAGGGAGAGACAAGATTGGATGGCGCGTGAGGGAAAACAAAACGCCAAAACCGAAAAATCTCGGTTTTGGCGTTCTCAAGTTTCGGTTTTTCCAGCACTTACTTGGTCTCTTCCGTCTTGGAAGCGGCAGTCTTTGATGCAGCAGCTGTCTTTTTGGCAGCCGACTTGCGGGTGCGGGTTGTGGTTTTCTTTGCCGGTGCTGCGGCAGCGTCTGCTGCGATTTCAGCCTTGGTTCTGCGCTTGCGCTTTGCGCGGGACTCGTTGGTCTTTTTGGCAGCCGGCTTGCGGGTGCGGGTCGTGGTTTTCTTTGCCGGAGCTTCCTCGGCCTTGGTTTCCGGAGCTTCTTCCTTCGGCTGTTCTGCAGCAGCTGCTTCTGCCTTCGGTTCTTCCTTCGGTTCCTCGGCAGCCTCAACGACCGGAGCCTCTGCCTTTGCCTCGCGGATGAACCAGCTCTGGTTGTCGCCGTCTACGTCAACCCAGATCTGCAGGCGTGCGCCGTCTGCGTCTGCGTTCATGCCGACAACGTCGATGCACTTGGCGGACATGGCGGACTTGATGGCAACCGCACCGTCATCCTTCTCCTCGAAGAACCACAGCTGGCTGTCGCCGTTGACATACTCCCACTGGTGAAGATTTGCGCCGTTTACAACGCCCAGGCTGATGATGTCCAGCACCTTGCCCGACTTCTTGTTTGCGATTTTGTAGTACTTACCGTCGATATGCGTAATCGACCACAGCTGCTGGTCTGCGCCGGTTGCCTCTGCCAGGCATACGGCTGCGCCGTTTTCGGTAGAAGCGTTTTCGGCCTCAATGACCTTGCCGCTGACCTTTGCTGCGATGGTGTACCATGCGCTTTTATCAAATGTCTGCATCATAAATGACACTCCTTGTCTCGGTACAGAAATATGTAAATTCTGCAATAAAGTATGAATCTCTTTTCGTGTATAGTATAGCACATGCAATGGGTTCAATCAATGTTTTCGCACCGCAAAAGACAGAAAATAGCAATTTTTTTCTGCGTTTTCGTGAAAAATGTTGAGGTTTTTCAAAAGAACACCACGGCGTTTTGGTGGTTTTGGCGGGCGAAAAATGCGGCAAATTGACGGAAAATATGCACCGGATTGGGAAAGTGCATGTGCTTGCTTTTCATGGTAACAAAAATGTGATATAATACAAAAGCAGAAAACGGCACATTTGTGCACAAAGCCCGTTCCGGATACAATCGGGCGGGACGGAGATCTGGAAGGGATGGGATTCATATTATGACAACTGCGACCATTTATACCATTGAGAGAGAGTTTGGCTCTGCCGGACATATCGTGGGCGAGCGTCTGGCAAAGATGCTGGGAATTCCGTTCTACGATTCTCAAATCGTGGATATGGCGGCGAAAAATGCCGGTGTCAGCCGCAAGATTTTCGAGGGATTTGATGAAAAGCCGACCAATAGCTTTTTGTACTCGCTGGTCATGGGAAGCTATACTGCGGCAGGCTCGATTACGCAATCCTCTGACCTCAACATGAGTGATAAGCTGTTTGTCGAAGAAGCAAAAATTATCCGCGAAGCGGCAGAAAAAGGCCCGTGCGTTGTGGTAGGACGCTGCGGCAGTTATATTCTGCGCGAGCGTCCGGACGTTGTCCGTGTGTTCTGCACAGCGGATATGGAGTACCGCAAGCATCATGCCATTCATGACCTCGGCATGCCGGAAAAGCGCATTGAAGATGCGATTTCCAAGCGCGACAAAAAACGTGCGAGCTATTATAACTATTATACCGGCAAGCGCTGGAGCGATGCGTCCAGCTATGACCTGTGTGTCTCAACGAGCACCGCAGGCATTGACGGCGCAGTGGATACGATTCTCGCCTTTGGAGAAATGCTCGAGCAGCAGCGCGCACAGCGGAGCAAATAAATACCGAAAACAGCGCAAAAGAGGCAGGTTTCTTATGAATCCTGCCCCTGTTTTTTTGTGCGCAAGTATGCTATACTGTCTAAACGATTTGTATTTTATTTTTCGTTTTTCAGAGAGGAGTGAGCTTCTGTGCTGGAAGTATGGACGGAATGTATCATGGACATTGTCAAGACCATTCCGATTCTCTTTGTTGTATATCTGGTCATCAGCTGGATGGAAAATCATATGGATGCGGTAACCCGCGTGGTCACGAGCACAGAGCCGGCAGGGCCGGTCATCGGCGCATTGATTGGCGCGATTCCGCAGTGCGGCTTTTCAATGGGTTGCTCGGTGCTGTATTGCCGCGGATTTCTGGCGCCTGCCACGCTGATTGCCGTGTATTTGTCCACATCCGATGAGGCAATTCCGGTTTTATTCGCGGGCGGCTGCAGCTGGAAAGAAATTGTGCTGCTCATTGCCGTAAAAATCGGCATTGCGATTGTCGCCGGTTATCTGTTTTATCTGTTCTGGTTCCGCAAGCACTGGAACATTGACGACTGGCCGGAGGACGATGAGCTGGACATGAATGAGGTCAATGCGAGCTGTTCCTGCTGCGGCGGCCAATCGCTGTGGCGCTCGGCGCTCATTCGCACGGCAAATACCACAGTTTTTCTCGTCATCACGATGTTGATTCTCAACACGATTATTTATCTGCTCGGTGCAGATTCGCTGGCGGCGATTTTGCTGCAAGGCTCTCGCCTGCAGCCGGTGCTGTGTGCGCTGATCGGATTGATTCCGGGCTGTGCCGTGTCGGTGCTGCTCGTGCAGCTGTTTACCGCAGGTACCATCAGCTTTGGCAGTGTGATTGCCGGACTTTCCGCCGGTGCGGGCTTTGGTTTTATTTTGCTGCTGCGCGAAGCGCCGTGCAAAAAATCCGCTTGGCAGATTATCGGCTGCACGTATGCGGCAGCTGTTGCGGCGGGACTGCTGATAGATTGTATTATATAAATAAACGATTGTTTATCAAACGATATCCCCCTATTTAGTGAACATTTTACAGGAGGTTTTTCATGCTTAGCGTTAATCATTTGAGCATTAACTTTGACGGAGAGAATTTGTTCTCTGATGTCAATCTGAAATTTACCGAGGGCAACTGCTATGGTGTCATCGGCGCGAACGGTGCGGGTAAGTCCACCTTCCTGCGCATGCTGTCCGGCGATTTGGAGCCGTCTACCGGTACGGTGGAGCTGGATCCGAAGCTGCGCATGTCGGTTCTGCGTCAGGATCATTTTGCCTTTGATGACTGTACGGTTGTAGACACGATTATTCAGGGCAACAAACGCCTGTATGAAATCATGCAGGAAAAAGATGCGCTGTATGCCAAGGATCCGTTTACTGAGGAAGACGGCAACCGCGCCGCTGAGCTGGAAGCAGAATTTGCAGAGCTGGACGGCTGGAATGCAGATACCGAAGCGGCTCGCCTGCTGCAGGGTCTGGGACTCAAGGCAGACGACATTCTGTACAGCGGCATGAAGTACCGTACGGACGCAGAAAAGGTCAAGATTCTGCTGGCACAGGCGCTGTTCGGCAAGCCGGATATCATGCTGCTTGACGAGCCGACCAACCATTTGGACATTCATTCCATTGCGTGGCTGGAAGATTTTCTGGCAGATTATGAGGGTACCGTCATCGTTGTATCGCATGACCGTCACTTCCTCAACAATGTCTGCACCCACATTGTAGATATTGACTACGGCAAGGTTCGCCTGTACGTCGGCAACTATGAGTTCTGGTATGAGTCCTCTCAGCTGGTACAGCGCACCTTGAACGATCAGAAGAAGAAGGCAGACGAAAAGATCAAGGAATTGCAGGAATTTATCCGTCGATTTTCCGCAAACAAATCCAAGTCCAAGCAGGCAACCAGCCGCAAAAAGCTCATTGACAAGCTGACGGTTGACGAACTGCCGGCATCGTCCCGCCGGTATCCGTTTGTCGGCTTCCAGATGGACAGAGAGCCGGGCAAGGATATTTTGGAGGTCAAGGACATTTCCAAGACCATCGACGGTGAAAAGGTTCTCAATCATGTATCGTTCCGCGTGGCGCGCGGCGATAAAATTGCGTTTGTCGGCAAGACTGAGCAGGCAGCGACTACCCTGTTCCAGATTTTGATGGGCGAGATGGAACCGGATGAAGGCAGCTTCAAGTGGGGCGTTTCCACCAGCCAGTCGTATTTCCCAAAAGACAACTCGGAGTTTTTTAACGGTCATACCGAGAATATGCTGGATTGGCTGGCTCCGTATTCGCAGACCGATACGCTGGAGACAACGCTGCGTTCGTTCTTGGGCAAGATGCTGTTTTCCGGCAACGATGTGTACAAGTCTGTTAATGTACTGTCCGGCGGCGAGAAGGTTCGCTGCATGCTGGCACGTATGATGCTGTTTGGTTCCAATGTGCTGGTTGTCGATCAGCCGACCAACCATCTGGATCTGGAATCCATCACCGCAGTCAACAACGGTCTGATTGATTTTAAGGGCAATGTCCTGTTTGCATCGCATGACCATGAGTTCACGCAGACTATTGCCAACCGTATCATTGAAATCACAGAGGATGGCGTTTGGGATAAGCAGTGCACCTATGACGAATATCTCGAAATCCGAGGCTGATTATCAAAAAGAGGCAACAGCGCGCGCTGTTGCCTCTTATAGCTTGCGAATGAGAGCTTCATGTGGTATCCTTAAATACAGCACTGCCACGAACGGTAGGCGGTTTGTCCTTTTTGACAGAGGACAGACTTCTTTTGCCCTCTGATCTTAGGAGAGGAGGGATGCATCATGGTTACATATGAAGCGTTATTTGCTTATACCGCAGCCATTGTTGGTGTAATTTCTCTGACTGTTCAGATTATTGCTCTGGTCATTCAGCTGACAAAAAAGAAGTAACCGCCCAGCTTCCACACCAGCGGTTACTATCTTGTAACAACTTTTGAGGGACGACCGTCTACTGGCAGTGCCTCTTATTATCTTGATTATAACATATTCTAGGGGTTTGTCAATTGATGGAGGAGATTATGGATTCAAAAAAACGAGTGCGTGTTATCATACATGTTTTGCTGGTGATTGCCGTCATGGCGTTTATTTTTTCGCATTCAATGGCAAATCGCGCGCAGTCGACATCGGAAAGTATGGGTGTTTTTGAATTTCTGATGAAGCTGCTCGGAACGGTTGGTCTGGGGGATGGATTGACCGAATATATTGTGCGCAAAATGGCGCACTTTTCCGAATTTGCCGCACTGGGATTTTTCGCGGCAATCGTCATGCGGGATATTCGCATTGTCCGGCTGCCGTATGTGCTCAATGTATTTTTGTTCGGCGTTCTGTGTGCGATGACGGATGAGACCATTCAGCTGTTTAATGACCGCTCTGCGCGTGTGACCGATGTTTGGATTGACTTTTGCGGCGCCGTATGCGGATGTCTGATTTATTTGCTGTTTTCTTGGCTGCGGAACAGACATATGCGCCAAAAGATGTGAAAAAAAGACCGGAATTCCGGTCTTTTTTTCATGCAGATTTATGCCCAGGCAATCAGCATGCCGAGCGATAGAATAAAGCTGGTCACCATGCTGACCGAGCTGAGTGCGGCAATCATCGACTGCTTGCAGCCGCAGGCGAGACCAAACGGAATGGCGAGCGTTGTCACAGGGCCGACGAGACACAGACACAAGGTCTGCCGAATCGGCAAATCAAACGGACACAGGAAGAAAATCGCTGCTGCGGCGCACAGACACAGCGCATAGCGCAAACCCAAAATGCGGATGACATTGCCGACATCTTCTTTTGGCAGATGCCATTCAAAAATCAGACCCAGTGCGAACATGGCGAGAAAGGCGTTGCCTTTGCCGAACAAATCGCACAGATCAAAGAACGCATCCGGCAGGCGAATGCCTGGCAGATACAGAACAATCATGATAAAATACGCCAAGAACGGAGGGGAATGAAACAAGGTGCGCAGGATGCTGCGCAGGGAAACCTTTCCGTCTCCGCCGCTGGCAGAGGATGCCACAGAGTACGCAAGACCTGCGCCATACGGATTGTTTCCGGCATCATACATGCACAGAGCCGGAACCACAGAGGACGGCAGAAAGCTCAGCACAAACGGCAGAACAAAATTGCCGACGTTTTGACACGGCGTATTGAGAATGTACAGCGCGCGCAGCCTGCCTTCCTTGCGGACAGACGCGAGAGAACCGGCGAGCAGCAGCACGCCGTTCATACAAAAGCCGAGCAGCAGGGCAAACAGCAACGAAATATCGATGGAAAACGTGCGAAAACCGGCGATCAGTGCGGCGGGCATCGTGATATTGATGATGATTTTCATCAAAACCTGGCTGTCCTCCTGCTCTAAGACGTGCTTGGTTTTCATCAGATAGCCCAGCGCGATCATGAGAAAAAACGCGAGTGCTTTGAAAAGTACAGCTGACATGGATTCCTCCGAAGAAAAGATTGACGGAGAAACACACGGGGCGCGTCCGCCTGAAAACTTATTATACTCCCATGCGCGAAAGGAAACAAGGGAGAAGTGATTTTATCTCGGAGAGTCCGTCGGAAGCACGGTCAAAACACCGCCGTCCATTTCACAGACCGTATCACATAACACGCGAATGTCTTCTGCATGATGAGAGGCCAATAAAATCGTCTTTCCGGCATTGCGGAGTTGCATGAGGCAATCGCGGATTTTTTCTTTTCCAATAATATGACGCAATTCGGCAAGAAATTTTAAATTGGCGTATGCACTGTAGTTGGGCAAAAATCCGGGGGTTCTATGATAATGCCCAAGTTTTCTGGAATATCGACATCTTTTCCTATCCTAACCTAAACTTTCCGTAGAGTTCGGATAAATTCCGCCCTAAACTATGCGTCGGTTGTCGTATGCTGCCATGTGCGCTATACTATGAGCAGACAAACGCAAAGGGGGTCTAACTATGGACGCAAAAAAATTTGGTACATTCATTGCCACTCTGCGGAAAGAAAACGGTATGACGCAAGTGGAATTAGCAAAAAAGCTGCAAGTAACGGATAAGGCAGTCAGTAAATGGGAGCGTGGTTTAGGTTTTCCCGACATAAACACGATTGAACCATTAGCCGACGCTTTGGGTATTAGCGTGCTGGAAATCATGCGGTCTGAAAGAATTTCAGAAACTGAAATCACTCAGGACACGGCTGCCGCTGCTTTGACTGATACATTTGAGCTTGTGAAGTTCCAACGGAAAGCAGAACGGAAATCTATTATCAAGATTGCCGGGTGTATTGCTGCCGTTTTGTTTCTGATTTTCTTAATTGACGGTATGGGGTGGCTCGGTTTTGCAATGGTATATTTCCCGGTTATCTGCCTTGTGGCAAGTGTCGCACTTTTGATTTATGGCGTATGGCGAAAGAAAAACAAACTGCCATGTCTACAAACTTTCGTGTTATCTGCCATTATGCTGCTAATCCCTGTCGCTGTTGTTGTATTTTTGTTCCTTGCTGGAGCTTTAGGGCTTGGGCCTGTTCCAAACTAAATAGGGCAAGAATGGTTTATAAAGCGGTCATGCTCCCTGGCATGACCGCTTTTCCATGCCCCGGCTCATGCGATATAAGGCGGCTTCGGTGTAGCTGCGCTTTCCGCTGTCTGTTTCCCGTTCACTACCCACACCACATGAAAATCCGATTTTGCCAACTCTGCGGGCTGAATTCCAAAAAATTTCTGTTTAGTCTTTTACACGGACAGTTTTGAAATTTGCCAAAGAGTAGGACAGGACTTTTGAAAATGGGCGCAAAAAAGCCGCAGGATTTTTAAAAAATCTCTGCGGCTCATGGCTCTGCTATCTCTCTGACAAATCGAAATTTATTTTTTCCTTGTGGTTATACGAAGTAATAAGCATCCTATCAAAAATCCAACGAGAGTCCCACAAGTATTCATAATCACATCATCTAACTGTGCAAACCTTCCAATAAATGTTTGCAAAAATTCTATACCAATCGAAAATACTGCTCCAAGTATAACGCCATTCCACCAATGCTTGTGGATATTCTTAAAAATAAATACTGGCAAAAATCCATATGGAACGAATAGACATATATTCAAAATAGTTGCCGCATTAAATCCATCCTCAAATAATTTAAAACTAATATAACTATCAAGTGGTGAGGATATTCCAAAACTACCACCAATAATTCCTGTAATTTTTAATATTGATACAACTATTAGAATCCATAAGAATTGACATAACCAATTTAAAATCTTAACTTCAATTTTCTTCTTCTGGATAAATTCAATACCCACTTCGATAATCATAACACCTGCAAAAATAATAAGTGCCATTGGAAGTAATCTCACTAATATCCATATTCCAGTCCATATTTCCATTGTAATATAACTCACTATTATTCCTCCATAAATTCATATTTGCCACCCATACATGATTTATTTTACCACAAGTCTATGAATATTTCCACCACAAGCATATTTACGGAATAGTGCGGGCGGCTGCCCGAAAAAGGGCATAAAAAACGGCGGTCAGTTTTCATAACTGCCGCGGTCATAAGTCCCCGCGCTGCGTTTGTTGCTGCTGCGCGGCGGTATTCAGTTGTAATGTGCGGCTTTCCGCCGCGATACGCGCAAGGAGTAGGGGCGCGTACCATGTAGCCCGTGTTTATTGTTTTTACTTTACGTTCCCTCCTTTTCAATAAGAAGATTTTCGTCTATCAAATCAATAAAAAGTAACAAAAAGGCTGCGCGAAGTATCGAATGTTTCACAAAAATCCCCCTCTTATTTGCACAATTGCATACTATGTCTGAGAAAAATATACCTATAAAAAATTTAAAGCATATATTATGCTTGTATTATATACAAAAAATAACATAAAAATTGTGTACGAAAAATCACATACTTTGCCGTGCTAAAACGAAAAAGTGCAAAAGGATGGTTGTACGAACGCACAAAAGATGGTATAATGTCCATATAAGTTTGTTTCGGGGGTAATTGCTCGACCCTCAAAATCAGGAAAGGGGCAATTTATATGCCAGGCAAAATTGTTTTGGGCGCACAGTGGGGCGACGAAGGAAAGGGCAAGTACATTGACATCTTTGCTTCGCAGGCCGATGTGGTCGTCCGTTCGCAGGGCGGCAACAACGCAGGTCATACCGTAGTTGTTGGCGACGAATCCTATAAATTACAGCTGATTCCGTCCGGTATTCTGTATCCGGATTGTGTAAATATCATCGGACCGGGTGTTGTTGTCAACCCGAAGTCCATTCTCGGCGAGATGGACGGTCTGAATGCACGCGGCATTTCTACCGATAAGCTGTACATTGACGCACGTGCACACTGCATTCTCCCGTGGCATCTGGAACTGGATGCGCTGAGCGAGAAGGCACGCGGCGGCGATGACATCGGCACCACCAAGAAGGGCATTGGCCCGACCTATATGGACAAGGCTGAGCGCATCGGCGTCCGTATGCATGACTTTGTGGATCCGGAGCGCTTTGAGGCAGCGATGACCGAGGCTTGCGAGCGCAAGAACAAGGTTATCGTCGGTGTATACGGCGGCGAGCCGATTGACATCAAGGCAGTTCTCGAGGAGTACAAGGAGTACGCAGATCGTCTGAGAAGCCATGTCAAGGACACCTCTGTTATCACCTATCAGGCAATCAAGGACGGCAAGGAAGTTCTGTTTGAAGGCGCACAGGGCACCCTGCTGGATCTGGACATGGGTACCTACCCGTATGTTACGTCCTCTCATCCGGTATCCGGCGGCTGCTGCATCGGTTCCGGCGTTGGCCCGACTGCTATCGACGAAATCGTTGGTATCTGCAAGAGCTACACCACCCGTGTCGGCAAGGGCCCGTTCCCGACCGAGCTGTTTGATGAGACCGGCGATTACATCCGCAACGCAGGTCATGAGTTTGGTACGGTTACCGGCCGTCCGCGCCGTACCGGCTGGTTCGATGCGGTTATCGCACGCTATGCTGTTCGCGTAAACGGTTTGACCGAAATGGTTATCAACAAGATCGACCCGCTGTGTGGTCTGCCGAAGCTGAAGGTCTGCGTAGCATATGACTATAAGGGTCAGCGCATCGAGGAGTTCCCGGCAAACTTCGCAGATCTGGAAGACTGCAAGCCGATTTATGAGGAGTTCGACGGATTCACCGAGGACATCACCGGCTGCAAGACCTTTGATGAGCTGCCGGAGAAGGTACAGAGCTACATCAAGGAGCTGGAGAAGATTGTCGGCTGTCCGGTGAAGCTGCTGGGCGTAGGTCCTGGCCGCGATCAGGTCATCGACATCACCAAGTAAACAATCCCTGCTGGGTAAAATAGATAAGCCGGAAGCGAGAGCTTCCGGCTTATTTTTGCTTGTTTGCACCAGTTTCTTGGCTCTCCCTCTGGGAGAGCTGTCATTTGCTTTGCAAATGACTGAGAGGGCATACCCATTCTGTATCCGGCAAATCTGAGAGAACTTCTAGCTGACAGCAGCCCTCTCTGTCGCTGCGCGACATCTCTCCCGGAGGGAGAGACAAGTTTGGTCTGCGCGTAAGGGCGACCAATTTGCGCAAAACAAAAAACGCATCCGACCGGATGCGTTTTCATTTCCAATTAAATCAAAGCAAGGGCTTACTTGGAAGCGTTCAGCTTGAGGGTCAGAGCGCTCTTCTTGTTAGCAGCCTTGTTCTTATGAATCAGATTCTTTGCAGCAGCCTTGTCGAGGGCCTTAACTGCGGTCTTATATGCAGACTCTGCAACAGCCTTATCCTCAGATGCAACTGCAGCGTCAAACTTCTTCAGAACAGTCTTCAGCTCAGAACGAGCAGCCTGATTGCGAGCATCCTTTACCTTGGTAACGAGTACGCGCTTCTTGGCAGACTTGATATTCGGCATTGGTGTCCACCTCCTTACTCCATTTAATCTATTAGTCAGTAATTGAAATTCTATCACGAGACGGACGAAAAATCAAGTGCTAATTGTGTTTTTCATAGGAAATTCCCCAAAAAATACGTCAGACACCTCGCAGATTGGATAAAACGTACAGAGAAATTCGAAGGGAAAGCGATATTTTTCGGTTTTGCCGCATAGAATGACCGGAGCGGGTGCATACTGGACGGGGAAGGGGAGACAAAACATGGCAGTGCGAACAGATCTTGCTTTGGAACTGGCGGAGGGACGGCGCGTACAGCAGCGGACGCAGACGCTGGAAGGATTTTCGCTGCACACGGTCACTGTGACGGAATCCGATACGGATTTTGGCAGGCCGCCGGGACGGTATGCAACGCTGTCCATTCGTGATTTGCTGCGGCGGGAAACCGACGCATTTCCGCGGGCGTGCCGCGCGGTGGCGCAGATCCTGCGCCAGCTGGCACCGAGCAATCAAGACCCGCGCGCGCCGGTGCTCGTTATTGGTTTGGGAAACCGTGCGGTCACGCCGGATGCCATCGGGCCGCTGTGCTGTCAGAATGTGCTGGCGACACGGCATTTGGTCGAACAATCTCCTGAGCAATTTCGCGCGTTTCGGCCGGTTGCGGTGCTGGCGCCCGGCGTGCTCGGCACAACGGGTGTAGAGACCGGAGAACTTGTGCTGGGCGTCATCGACCGCATTCATCCGGAACTGATTCTCGCGGTGGATGCGCTGGCGGCGCGGCGGCTCAGTCGTCTGATGTGCACGATTCAAATGACGGATACCGGCATTGTGCCCGGATCCGGTGTCGGCAATGCACGAACGGCACTGACGCAGACGGCATTGGGCGTACCCGTTTTGTCGATTGGCGTGCCGACCGTGGTAGACGGCGCGACACTGGCGGCGGATATTGCCCAGCAGTCCGGTGCGCAGTGCGAGGCGCTGGATGATTTGAATACGCCGGTGCTGGTCACGACACGAGATGTCGACCAGCAGACCGCAGATGCCGCGCGAGTGATCGGCTATGGCATCAATTTATTTTTGCATCCCTCGCTGGATATCGCAGACATGGAGTTGTTCCTGTCTTAAAAACTGCATATCCTTCCGCCGGTGCGAATAGAATTTTGTACAGGACGCGGCGGGAAAGGCAGGGAGACACATGAAGCGAAAAAAGGCGTGGATACCCATGTGGTGCATTCCCTGCCTGATGATGGCCGGCGGCTTGCTGGCGGCAGATCGGCTGGGAGGCGGTGGGACGCTGGAGCAGTGGATGCAGCAGCTGGCGGGAAATTCCGGCTTTGTACAGGCCGCTTTGTCGTCGGAGATCGGCGCGCCGGGCTGGGAGTCGGTGTCCGAGCACGCGCCGCAGGCGGTTGGCGTGTCGGAAATTGTCGCGGCACAGGCGCTGCCGGAAAACATGACGGACGGCGAAAGCTGTGATACCGATGCCAGTGCCGTGCGGGTTTCTGAGAGCTTGTTTGCCCTGCCGGACAATGTGCAAAAGGCGGCAGAAACCGCGCAGGCGCCGACACAAACCGCGGACGGCGCGCCGGTCAAACAGCTGACGATTACCGGACAAAAGGGCGGCTATCCCGGACAGGACGGCGTGTATCTCTCCAATGACTCTGGTTTATCCTACGATTTGGGAGACATGCTGGCATCTCCGCTCAAGATTACAAAAAATGCATCGGCAGAGCAGCCGACGGTTATGATTCTGCACACCCATGCGAGTGAGGCGTATGTTGACCAGCATGGCGGCAGATCGGAAGATCCGGCACACAATGTTGTATATATTGGAGATGTGCTGACGCAGGTACTGCAGGAACAGGGCATCGGCGTTGTGCATTGCCGCGAAATCATTGATGCGCCGAGCTATAACAAATCGTACAGCCGCGCGATGGATATTATCGAACAGCAGCAGAAAAAAACGCCGTCGCTCAAAGTGATTATTGATTTGCATCGGGATTCGATGATTACATCCTCCGGTATGGAATATAAAGTGGTGTCGGAGATTGACGGCCAGACCTGTGCGCAGCTCATGTTTGTCATGGGCACAAATGCCGGCGGAAAAAAGCATCCCAATTGGAAAAGCAATTTGAATTTTGCCGTCAATTTGCAAAAGAATATTTTGTCTGCGTATCCGACGCTCATGCGCCCGATCAATCTGCGCAAGCAGCGGTTCAATGAACAGGCAACGACAGGCAGCATGATTTTGGAGTGCGGCACAAGCGGCAATACCATACAAGAGGCAGAAGTCGCTATCCGTGCGTTCGGCAAAAAATTGGCGGAACAACTGACGCAGGAATAGAAACGAGGTTTTGGGATTGGAGTTATCGTTCACGACGGATTTGGATGAAAATATTGCGATGATGAAGCGGCTGTTTGTGCACGACGATACATTTATTTGCCGAGAGGTGCGGGGACAGTCTGCGCTGCGGGCGGCGCTGTTCTTTTTTGACGGCATGGTAAACAGTCAGGCCATCAATGAGAGCATTGTCAAGCCGATCAGCCTGTGGACGGGAAATTCTCTGCAAATGCCGGATGTCATTCGAGAGGTTTTGCAAATTGATGACTGTCCGTTTGACCTGAAAACCGATCAGCTGCTCGCCGCGTTTTTGTACGGCGACACGATTGTTCTGGTGGACGGCGACAGCAGACCTGCGGTTGTCAACACCAAAGGCTTTGCCAAGCGCGGACCGGACGAACCAGACAATGAAAAGGTGCTGCGCGGTCCGCGCGAGGGCTTTACCGAAGCGTTCATGGGAAATTTGGCGCTCATTCGCCGCAGGCTGCGCACGCCCAATCTATGCTTTGAATTTTCCGGTATTGGCTCTGTGACGCATACGACCGTCAGCCTGTGTTATATCCAAGGCATAGCGGATGAAGCGGTATTGGAGACGGTCAGACAGCGCTTGCAGGACATCCCGCTGGATTCGATTTTGGACGCCAATTATCTCGGTGAAATCATTCGGGATAACCGTTTTTCGCCGTTTCCAACCGTTGGTGTCACCGAACGGCCGGATATTGTCGCGGCAAAGCTGCTGGAGGGGCGGGTTGCCATTGTCGTGGACGGCACGCCGGTTGTGCTGACCGCGCCGCACATCTTACAGGAGACCTTTCAGGCAAACGATGATTATTATATCTCGTTTTTGTATACCAATTTGACGCGCTGGCTGCGCGTGCTGGGATTTGTGCTGACACTGACGCTTCCGGCGATTTATGTCGCGCTGCTGACTTGGCAGCAGGAAATGCTGCCGACGCGCCTGCTGTTTTCCATTTCTGCCGCGCGGCAGGGCGTGCCGTTTTCGACATTTGCCGAAGCGGTCGGCACGCTGGCAGTGTTTGAGATATTAAAAGAAGCAGGTACACGCACACCGGATACGATTGGACAAGCGCTCTCGATTGTCGGCGGTCTTGTGCTCGGACAAGCTGCCGTCGATGCGCGGTTTGTGTCGGCACCGATGGTCATTATCATCGCGTTTTCCGGCGTGACCGCACTGATTGTTCCCAAGCTGCGCACGGCAACGCTGTTGCTGCGTTTTTTTCTGCTGGTGTGTGCGGCGCTGTTGGGGTTGTATGGCGTGCTGTTCGGCGGCTGCTTGATTTTGGCGCACCTGTGCCGCCTGTCCTCGTTTGGCGTGCCGTATCTGACCAATGTGCTCGCGGCGGAAAAGCACAGCCGGCGCGATGTACTGCTCCGATTTCCATGGTTTGCAATGAAGCCGGAGCATCGGTTTCTTGCGGGATGGCGCGGGGTGCGCCGATGAGACGCGCGGGCGCGGCTTTGCTGCTGTGTCTGCTGCTGTGTGGATGCAGTTGGAAAGA
The DNA here is from genome assembly GCF_018918345.1 of Butyricicoccus intestinisimiae. Classification (NCBI taxonomy): domain Bacteria; kingdom Bacillati; phylum Bacillota; class Clostridia; order Eubacteriales; family Butyricicoccaceae; genus Butyricicoccus; species Butyricicoccus intestinisimiae. The sequence continues at coordinate 215,791 of NZ_JAHLQI010000003.1, read as the reverse complement.
TGCAGGCGATCTGTCCGCCGTCACGGCTGGGACGATCTCGCGGGAGGGACAGCAATATCAATTGACGGCAGAGCTTGCTCTGCCCGATGCAGACACGGCTGTGCCCGCATCCAAGCAGGTATCCGGTGCGGCGCAGACAATGGAACAGGCGATTGATGACACGGGTGCGGGTTTGGATGTCCAGCTGTATTGGAGTCATGCGCGCGTGCTGTTTTTGGACGATACCGTGCTGTCGGGAGGGATTGGTTCCTGCGTGCAGGAATTACATGCGGACAGTGCGGTGCGGCCGTCCGTGCGCGTGTGCGCTGTGCGAGAAAGCCGCGCGGCGGATATCTTTGCCTGTCAGTCCATTGGCGGAGAGCCGGTCGGATTTTCCGTGGGGGATAGTTTGTCGTATGCGATACAACAGTCGCAAGTGCCGGATGTGCCGCTGTACCGCGTGTACAATGCGTTGGAAACACAGGGGATAGATCCGGTGCTTCCGGCGGTTTCTCTGGCGGGAAAACAGGTGCAGCTGGACGGATGTGCGCTGTTCTCTGGTGAGACATGCAGCGGATGGCTGAACCGAGAACAGACAGCGGTGCTGTCGCTGCTGCTGCACAGCGGGGAGCAAGCGGTGCTGTATGATGACGGAGAGCCGCTTGTGCTCCGCGCGATACGTGTCCGGCGCAGCGTTGCGGAGGATACCTGTGAGATTCAGGTGTCCGCGGATGCCGCGTGTAAGACCGATGAGCAGGTACGCCGCGCGGCGCGGGTCGCACAGGAGCAATGCACACGCGTGATAGAGCGGCTCAAACAGGCGGATTGTGATGCGCTGGGCATCGGACGGCTGAGCGGACAAGCATGGCGCACCGTGCCCGTCACGGTGTCTGTGACGATGCACGCGGCGCAGAGTACAGAAGGAGGAAACCAATGAACCCCATCAGCAGCCGACAGGTGACAGGTGTGCTTCTCGTTGTGCTCAGCGGCTGGTCGCTGACCATGACGGCACAGGACGGGCGGGACGGCTGGATTGTTCTGCTGCTCGCGGGACTGTGCAGTCTGCCGGTTGCGGCGCTGTGCTGCTTGGCGTCCGAACGGATGCCGCAGGGCGATTGGTTTCAGCTGCCGCGCGCGGCGTTTGGCGCAGTGGGCGGCACGCTGTATATGTGGACGCTTGCCGCGCTGGCGTTTTGGTCGCTGTGTATGACGGTGCTCAGCGGTGTGATTTTTTTGCGGACGGTATCCGGCGGGATTTGGCCGGTGTGGCTGCTGACGGCGGCACTGCTCGTGTGCGCGGCGGCTTCGGCACAGCATGGCGTGCGGCAGCTTGCGCTTTGGGCGCAGCCGATGGTGTGGCTGGTCGTGCTGGCTCTGCTGTTGTCGCTGGTGCTGAGCTGGAAGCAATTGGACTTTTATGAACTGCGTCCGATTTTATCGGGCGGCGTGAAGGACTTACCCAAACGCGTGTATTTGCTGCTGTCTGTGCCGTTTGGCGAGGTGTTTTATGCGGCGGCGGTGCTCGGCGGACAGGGAACACGCATTCGCAATGGTTTGCTGCGCGCTTGTGTGCTGGCGGGCGTTTTGCTCAGTGTGCTGTATTTGCGCAACATCTGCCTGCTCGGCGCAGAGGGCGCACGCGGGGTTTTGTATCCGTCGTATACGGCGGCAAGTGTGCTGTCGTTTGGCGAGGCGTTTCAGCGCGGAGAAGTGCTGATTTCCGGCAGTCTGCTCGTGTGCACCGTGGCGCGCGCGGCGCTGATTTTATCGTTTTTTGCCGGATGTGTGCGGGCGGGGAGCACCTGTCAGAAATCACACGGTGTGTGGCTTGGGGCAATATTGACAAGTGCGATTTGCATTTTATGCGCAGGCAGCAATCAAGCATTTGGAATGGCGCAAGAGTTGTATCAGATTTTGTTCCTGCCGGTCGTTGTCCTCGCGGCAGGCGCGCTGTTTGCAAAAGTGCATACTAAGAGCAGCTTATAGCAGATCATAAGAGAGCTTATGGTAAGTTATGGGGATTAAGCAGCGTTAACAAAACAATGCGGCACGCATTGTGTAACATTTACAATTGAATTTGGGAATAGCCTGTGCTATACTATACAAAATAGACAAACACCTTCTCGGATAAAGAATTGGCGCCTTTTTGTTGGCAGGAGCAATGATGACTGCGGTCGGTTCACAGGCATTTGCATATAGCTGGTCTGGCTATTTGGGTGATAACAAGTGGACTTCTGTTGCTGGATTGAAGACGAAGACATCGAAGGGATATGCAACTGCATCTTGGTCGGGGTCTGAAGGACAAGTGAAGGGATGCAAGGTTGCGATCTATACATCTGGTGGCGATTTTATTGAAAGTGTTGCTCTTACACTTCAGGGCGGAAGTCGGAGTATTACTGCTGATGTAGTGAATGGCAGAAGTTATTCCTTGAAGGGAAAATTAGTTAAAGATAGCACACGAGGAATATACAATAGCGGCTCTTGGAATCCGTAAAACATGAAATGCTCGTGCCAAGCACGAGCATTTTTTTAAAGGTGATAAGATGAAAAAATATCAGAAAAAACAGATTTTTAATATGTATACGCTGAGCGTTATCATTGCATTGCCTATCATAAGTTTTTTGTTTCTAGGATTTGATACTAGAATGCTCCCGAGATTTTGGAGACATGTCGAAGGAGTAAACAACGCGGTTTTGGGAGAAGATCCATGGGTTGTTGCGTACATACGGCTTAAAATTTCATTTGTAGACGCCATGGAATGGTATGTTTCATACGGACGGCATTTGATACCGATACTGTCCTCCGTGGCAGTGCTCCCGTTTATTCAGATGAGAGATCACTTTTTACCATTTGCCATGCCGCGTATGAAGCATCCTAGAAGGACCGAACAGCTATGGGTTATACGAGCTACAGTCATTGCTGGATGTACCGTATTCTGTGCATATTTGGCAACGATGTTGGCTATGCGCATTTGGTGTACCAGTACATACGATGCGAATAATTGCTTTAATGTATTTGTGAATGACTGGGGCTGGAATCTCAATGCAGCAGTACATCCATATCTATATGTGCTGTTATTAGGAGTTTTTAGATATTTTTTGCTTCCGATGATGTTTTCTCTTCTGACGATAGCAATTTCTTATCTAATCAATAGAGTATATATTTACTTATTGGTTCCCACGATTTACAGCTTGGTTGCCACCTCGCTGTTTTCGCAAGGAGTATCTGATGATAAATGGCCGTTGCCGCTGTTCTCTCCAGAAAATTTACTGTGGCCAAGCTCGCCGGACTATTGGGGATATGGTCATACAGTACATGGCATCTGGGGCGTTGTTTGCGCGATGGCGATTGTCATTCTTCCGTCCATTGTGATGATTTGGTACGGTATGCGCAAGCGCAGGGCGTGACGGAGAGGAGGGAAGCGTATGCGTTGGAAAACACAATGGAAGCAATTGCTGCTGTTGCTGGCTGTACTTGTCGTACTCGGTGTGATTCAGACAGATCGAGAACTCAAGCCGCTTCCCGATGCCGTGATAACAACGGTGCAACAGCGTGTGGAGACACCGAAGCCGCAGTGGACGGCGTCCGGCAACGACACGATGCTGGTCAATGCGTTTCAGACCTATGGCTTTGTTGCTTTTTCGTTTGTCGTGCTCATGGCGGCACAGAATTTGGTTCAGCTGCGCACGCCGATTCAGCTGACACGTTATCCGACATGGAAGGCATATCGAAAGCGGACATTTTGCCGTTTGATGGCATTCAGCACGGTGTTTTGGGCGATAGCTTCCGCCCTGCTGTTTGTGGTGGAACGAACGGCCTTGCTGACAGGATTGGCAGAGCGGTATTTTATTACAGGGCAATTTTATTTGGTGCCGTTTGTGGTATATGTCGTACATATGCTATTGTGCACAGCGATGCTTTGCCTGTATCAGACCAAAGCGGTTTTCGCGAAGCATTATATCGTGACACAGGCGATTCCGATGCTGTTCTTTGTTGCCAGCGGCGTCCAGCAGGGCACATGGATTCAGCAGATCAGCCCGCTTTCGTTTCCGGTCTATGACGGACTGCCGGAGGGCGGATGGATACGCGTCGTGCTGACGTATGCTCTGTGCTTTGCTGGATTGGCGTACCTGTGCCGCAGACCGAAGAAAGAGTATCTTTCGGAGGAAAAGACATGAGTAAAAAAATGTATGCGTTGGTAGTCGCTCTCATCAGTATCCTGTCTGCCAGCCAAGTTGCTCAATCCCCTGTGCTGCGGCAATCCGCGTACAGTATACATGATGCCTATGCACTTGCTTTGAGCAATCCGGTGCAGATGTACGCCTGCGGCTACGGCAGTCAATGGAATTCGTTTTCCTACTGCTATCTGGCGATGCTCATTCTCGCCGGTGTCTTTGTATACAGCAATTCGTATGCTTATCCGGAAGGATTTCGCACGCTTTCGATTTTGCGGTTTGGCTCAGAGCGCAGCTATTGGATACATACCATGCGGCGGAATGGCAAGTATGTTGCGTTTGCATCCACTGTGCCGCTTCTTTGCGTCTTTGCCGCCAATGCGATCTATACGGTCAAGCACGGCTTGGGTGCAGTGAAATTTGTGCCGTATGATTGTTTTCCGATTGTGTATATCCTGCTGTGGGTAAAGCTGCTTGCTTTTTTGACCATGCTAATTGTGTTTGCAGAGGTATTCTCTCAGACGATTTCCCGTGCCGGTATCATCGGGATTCTCGTTGTTGTTACGGTGATTTTGTTTTCGATTGATCTGCTACAGCAGCAGTCGGCACTGCTGGCGATTGGCAGTTGGCAGCAGCAATTGATAGCTATTCTTGTGTTTGTCGTTGTGCAAGCTGCGCTTCTCATCTATGGAACACGGCGTCCGTTGAAAATATAAAGGAGGAAATATATGATTCGGCTAGAACATGTGGCGAAGGCGTATAAAAATACCGTGATTTTTCGCGATTTGAGTTTGGAAATTCCAACGGGCGCATCGGTTGCCGTCACAGGCTATAATGGCAGCGGCAAAAGTGTGCTGTTAAAGCTCATCACGGGATTTTCTCGTCCTGACAGCGGAACGATTACCGTAGATGGAAACGTGATTGGAAAAGATGTTGATTTCATCCAAAATGCGGGCGTGTTTATCAATGCTCCTCAGTTTATGAACAGCGCAACAGGCTATGAAAACCTGATGATGCTGGCGGAAATCAATCGCAAGATTGGAAAAGAGCAGGTATTGCAGATTTTAGACCGTGTGAAGCTCACAGAAGCCAAGGACAAAAAGGTTCGCACGTATTCTCAGGGCATGATTCAGCGCCTGCGTATTGCGCAGGCTGTGATGGAACAGCCGGATATTTTGATTATGGATGAGCCGCTCAATGCGCTGGATAGAGATGGCATTGACATCGCGCACAGCATCTTTCAGGAATACATAGATGATCCGAGTAAAACCCTGTTGTTCGCCTCGCATAACGCAGAGGAAATTAAGACTTTTGCAACTTCTGTGCTCCATGTGGAAAACGGAACGGCGGAGTTTCAGGAATAAAGGGGCACACAGCTATTTAAGAGCAGATATACAAAAATTAAATGTAAACTTTGACAATTATAATAAAAGATTTCCGGCAGGTTTTGATATTACAACTAATGGATTAACTGGCACATATACAGCAAAAGGAAATTTGACATATCTTGTAGAGACATATACAGCTGCTTTTCCAATTCGTACAACAACAGCGACTCAACAGCTTACAATATCATAAAGTTTTGAAAGAGGAGACGTTTAGTGAATAAATCACAAAAGAAAAGCTGGCTTGTCAGTGCTGTACTGCTGCTCGCGCTGCTTGCTGTGATGGGATATGCGTTCGGCATACAACCGGCTCAGCAGAAACAGCAACGGCTGGAAAGCTATCGGACTGAGCTGTACAGCACCATGCAGATCGGCATGGATTTGTGCGGAGACAGAATAGATCGTACAGACGCGGCGACATTCAGCGAGGCGCGCGACAAGTTTCGTATGCATCAAGGGATGCTGCTCGCGCAGTATACGATGGCATATGATGACATGTCGGTGTATGATACGCCAAATGCATTGCTGCTGCTCGGTGAGTACAGCGGGGCACGAGATATTCCAGCCGATTACACTGCGTATCGGGAAGATTCTGCGGATCCAACTGGTCAGTTTCTTTTCCTGAGTACGAGCATTCTGTATGACGCATTGGGAAGCGACTCGCAGAGCATGGAAGATGTGCTGAAGGAAATCGAAGCTGACGAACGCACGGGAAAGGCAGTAGCGATGATAAAATGAAAATAAAAGCTGCTGTTGGCATAGCAATACTATGTATAGGATTCTTGTTGTTTGGGATGTTTGTGCCGATTTCAACAGAAACAGAGGAGTATCTCCTGCAAGATTTACCTGAGCAATATATGGATACAAAACAGGAATGGGAAGAAATGCAATCTGCATTTTCTCTATTAAATGGATGGAGCAGGACAACAGATACAGCATATGTCAGTACGACAAAAACTCTCTTTGGAAGAAATTGCACGGTTGTACGCATACCATATTTGTGCTGTAAGATCACAGACGTTGGTACGGCGGGAAAATCGAGTTGGAGTATTGCGTATGGCACAGTTTGCTCCGATAAAGGCACTGAACTCTGTAAAAGAACATCGTCGGTTTCGCTGACGATTCGATCTGATGATAACACGGTTATTTATACAGAAGGACAACCGATAGATGAGGCAAGCAATGTGTTACAACTTTCGACAGAACAAGTTTCGGATATGGTGACAATTGATGCTGTAACGATAGACTCTGATAAACAAAAAGATAAACCATGCCAAGTGACGATGACGTGCAAAACAACAGTGGATGGAATTGGAGAATTGCAGGTGACTGCAACTGCAGACTATTTAGGAAACACATAAAATCACATAGAGCGCACAGGGAATCAACTGTTCCCGCGTGCGCTCTTTTGCACGTCAAATTCTCGAAAGAAAGATTGTCTAATGTTTCTAATGGCGGGAAAGCGGCGGCTGTGGTATAATAAAGATACGGAAAGTAACAACTTGCGGACGGCGGAAAGGAGGCGTTCCAGATGATGACCAAGAGAAGGCTGAGACTCAGAAGAAAACTGTTGCGATGGGCGCCGTGGCGTTTCTGGGCGGCGTAAGAGGAATAGAATATGAAGTATCGTTGTCTGAAAACAGCACGCGGATGATCGCGCAGAAATGCGGTTGTCTCGCGTGCTGTTTGTATTCCTCAGAGAAGAAGGCTTTTAACTCGCATAGTCTAAACTTGTCTCTCCCTCTGGGAGAGATGTCGCGGAGCGACAGAGAGGGCTTGTGCCAGCTATATGATTCTCTCAGATTTGCCTGATACGAACTTGTCAGAATCCGCCCTCTCAGTCATTTGCTCCGCAAATGCCAGCTCTCCCGAAGGGAGAGCCAAGTATCCTTGACGAATCAGGGCAACTCGAATACAGACTGGTTTACTTGCAAACCCATCCGGTGTGTGCTAAGATTACAGGCAGACTGAACGCATATTAGAAAAAAGGAGTCAAGAATCATGCATTATCTGGATCATGCGGCGACAACTGCCGTCTTGCCGGAGGCTGCTGCGCTCGCCTGTCAGGTGATGACCGAGCAGTTCGGCAACCCGTCCAGCGTACATAAAATGGGAATCGAAGCATCCGGCATTGTAGAGACTGCGCGCCGCCATGTGGCAGCGATTCTCAACGCCGAGCCGTCGGAAATTACCTTTACTTCCTGCGGCACAGAGGCGACCAACACCGCGATTTTCGGCGCGTGCCGCCGCCGCGGACAGGGCAAGCACATCATTACAACGGCAATCGAACACGCGGCAACCCTCAACACCGTGCACAAGCTGGAACAGGAGGGCTTTGAAGTCACCTATTTACAGCCGGATGCAGACGGACACATTTCCGTGTCGGACTTGCGCGAAGCGATTCGTCCGGATACCGTGCTGCTGACGTGTATGCTTGCAAACAACGAAGTCGGAACGGTATTGCCGGTCAAGGAATTTGGCAAGATCCTCAAGAAAAAAGCCCCGAAGGCGCTGTTTCACATTGATGCCGTGCAAGGTTTGGCGCGTCTGCCTATCAAGCCGAAGCTGTGGAATGCAGATTTTATCAGCGTCAGCGGACATAAAATCGGTGCGCCGAAGGGGATTGGTGCACTGTATATCAAAAAGGGCACGCGCATTGCGCCGCTCATGTACGGCGGCGGACAGGAGCGCGGCATGCGTCCGGGCACAGAAGCTGTACCGAATATCGCCGCGTTTGGCGAGGCGTGCCGCGTGCGTCTGGAACAGATGGATGAAAACTATGCAAAAGTACAGGCGCTGTGTGACCGCCTGACAGCTGGCATCGCTGCGCGATTCTCTTGGGCAAAGTACAATGGCAAGCATGACATTCCGCATGTTGTCAACGTGTCGTTCCCAGGCTGTAAGAGCGAGGTGCTGCTGCGCATTTTGGAGATGCATGACGTATATGTATCGTCCGGTTCCGCCTGCTCCAAGGGCAAAGCCAGCCATGTGCTCGCGGCGATGAAAGTCGATCATGCAGACATTGACAGTGCACTGCGCATCAGCTTTGCCCCGTCCAATACAGAGGAAGATGTCGATGCCCTGCTCGATGCCTTGGAAGAAGGCACGGCGCGGCTGAGACGGGCATAATAACATCATATTGCATAAAAATGACACACGCTGAAAAATCGTGTGTCATTTTTTATCAGAAAAAGACATCGGCAAAAATTTCTTTGTAGAAAATTTTTGTTAAATTTTGTATACGTTTTATATTTACAATGATGGTTGAAAAATGATATAATTTAGAACAAGAAGAGAAGACGACATTTGGGAATAAAATAAGTATGGATAATTTACAAGATTTTTGAATCATTTGAAGTGAGGAGGTTAAGTGTATGAGTAAATTGAATCGATTATTGAGTTGTATGGTGGTAGGAGCTGTTGCAATATCGTCAATAGCAATCGGGACTAATGCTGTGGATATACCGGCGTCCAGAAATTTTCGTGATGACTACAATTCCGAGGAAATATCTTCAAACGAAAGTATTATTTTTAACTCTTTGCCTTCTGCTGGTGTTTCATCGACTATTACTGTGAATGAAGTTGTTTCCGCAGATAGCACGGCATGGACTGAAACGATTCTGGATGAAGAGTCCTATGCGACACTTTTGGTTGAAAAATCTGGAATGAATGCTGATTCTGCGCAGAGTTTAGCGCATGAGACTTTTTTGGAGCTTGAGCGTGAAAATTCTAAGAATCGGAGCGCGCGAAAGGTTGTAACGACAGTATCACAGACCTATTATCCTTCTGGTTGTAAGCCATACGGTATAGGTATAGAGTATGGCTTCTATGCATATAAGTCATCGGGATCTACATCGGTATATGAGGAGGTTTGGAGTCCATGGGCAATTGCTGCGGGTTCGGGTCCTCATACATATGTTGGCGGAGGTGTTTCCGCTAAAGTTAGCGGTGGAAGTGTTTATTTTAATGCTAATGGAAACTTAGAAGTTGCCGTACAAAGAAATTATTCTGTAGAAGGCAATATAAGTAGTGGTACTCTTGTGAATATTGGTTTTTCGTCAAGTTATACTGTTGGAATCACGACCTATTATCGGAGATATATATCGTATTCTAAAACCTTTACTGGCGGCTGGTAAATCATAAATCTATGGAATTTCAGGATATAGGAGGTGCTTCGCATGGAGAATATGCTTGGGTTTATGAACAGCGGATTTTATACTGCGATGCAGTATCTTTCTATCCTGCTCAACTTTGTGCTGATTGTGGCTCTGATTGTCCTGATTATCGTTGGCATTCGGTTTGTTCTCATTCTGTCTGCGGTGTTGAAGAAACGTATCCAGACACAGAAGCTCCCGCCGGATACATCATCGGAAGATAACACACCGGAATAACATACTGAATCACCTGCCGAAAAAGCAGGTGATTTTTTTGTTTACCGATTAGTTGTTATTTTGTAATGGAACTGTAGTTGTATCGCCGGCTGTATTTTTTTATACTGAATATAAAGAAGCAACGGGAGGTGTTTGTCGTGACGTTTGGTTGGTTCAGCGTATTTCATCTTTTGATGATTGCTGCCTTGCTGATTCCAAATGGAATTTACATGCTGCAAAATAAGCAGGCGAAAAATAAATGTGCCAGTCGCTGCATGAATGTGCTGGAACAGATTGGCAGATATGGCTGTATGCTCCTGATGATTTTGTCGGTCAAAGGGGGAACGTCGGATGGTTTGCTGGCGATTTATGAGGTGGGCAGCTTGATGTGCCTGCTGTTGTATGTGCTGCTGTGGCGGCATCTGCTCAAAAGCAAGGCTGTGTACACGGCATTCGTGCCAATCGCTGTGCTGGCCGTGCTGTTTGCGCTGCTGTCTCCGGTGCTGGTTGTGCTCGCTGTCGGTCTGACCGGCATTGTGTATGTGATGATGCGGGCAAGCAGATGCACCTGCAAAAAATCGTGGATTTGCATGGCGCTGGCGATTGTTCCGGCTTTGCTGTTCCTGCTGTGCGGCATTACCCTGCACGCTTGGATGCTCACAGCGGTAGCTGTCATATTTGCCCTGAGCCATCCGTATGTCACGTGGTGTAATGTGCAAACGGACTGATACCCGTGTTTTTCTTGCAAACCTGTATGCGCTGTGATAAGATAAGCAGGTGAATCATTGAAAAATTTATCACTTGAATGAGGGTTTGAATATGAAAGAAGTTTTACTGTTAAAGCTCGGCGAAGTCGTGCTCAAGGGTCTCAACCGCCGCCGCTTTGAGAGCCGCCTGCTCGCCAATCTGCGCCGCCGTGTATCCAAGGTCGGTAAGTGCAGCGTGTATATCATGCAGTCTACCATCTATGTAGAGCCGGCAGACGGTGTGGACATGGACGAAGTGCTGGATGCCGTGCACAATGTATTCGGCGTTGCAGCAATTTGCCGTGCAGCGGTCTGCGAAAAGGATATGGACGCTATTTGGAACACGGTCAATGAATATCTGGGCGATGAGCTGGAGAGTGTCCAGCGCTTCAAGGTTGAGGCAAAGCGCTCGGATAAGAAGTTCCCGCTCAATACCATCCAGATTTGCCAGAAAATCGGCGGCGATCTCGATGACAAGTATGAAAATCTGATTCCGGACATGCATAATCCGGAGCTGCGCGTCAATATCGAGGTGCGCGACAAGGCGGCATATGTACACGCAGGCAAAATGCCGGGTCCTGGCGGCATGCCGGTCGGCACCAACGGCAAGGCGGCTCTGCTGCTGTCCGGCGGCATCGACTCTCCGGTTGCCGGTTATATGATGGCAAAGCGCGGTCTGGAGCTGTGCGCGGTGCATTTCTTCAGCTATCCGTATACCTCGGAGCGCGCGAAGGAAAAGGTCATGGAACTGGCGGAACTGCTGACCCACTATGCAGGCCGCATGGAGGTCTATGTTGTTCCGTTTACGGAAATTCAGGAAGCCATCCGCGATAATTGTCCGGAGGATATGTTTACGCTGATTATGCGCCGCTTTATGATGCGTCTGGCAGAGCGTGTGGCGCAGGAGCATGACGCCGGTGCGCTGATTACCGGCGAGAGCCTGGGTCAGGTCGCTTCGCAGACCATGGAGGCGATGAGCGTCACAGGTGCGGTTTGCTCGATGCCGGTGTTCCGTCCGGTAATCGGCATGGATAAGGAAGAAATCGTACAGATTTCCAGAAAGATCGGTACATTCGAGACCTCTATCCTGCCATATGAGGATTGCTGCACCGTCTTTACGCCGAAGCACCCGCTGACCCGTCCGAAGAAGTTCAAGGTGGAGGAAGCGGAGAAGGTGCTGGATGTCGATGCGCTCGTAGAAAAAGCGCTGGCTGGCGTGGAGTGCGTGACACTGTAACAATATCATCAGGAAATATTCATAAAATTGCAAGAAGTTATGCAAGAGCACATCTGCACATGCGCAGATGTGCTCTTTTTTGGCTACACTTGAAAAAAATTGGATATTTCATCAAAAATATACAAATTAGTGGTTGCATTATGCGGCGGACTATGGTATACTTTAACCATGATAGATTGTTAAAAAAATAACAACTCTATAGTAGCTGCGGCAGGCGTTTTGATAACAGGAAACAGGTATGGAGCCTGCGCGTTAAGAAATGAGGTATTTTGTATGAAAGTAGCAGTTGTTGGTTCTGGCGTAATGGGTCTGGGCATCACCCAGGCATTCGCACAGTCTGAAGGATATGAAGTAAATCTTTGCGTTGTCTCCGGCAAGGGATTCGACCACAAGCGTGCGCTGCTGGAGAAGCCGCTCAAGCGTCAGGTTGCGAAGGAAAAGATTACACAGGAGCGCATGGACGAAATCATGGGCAAGATCACCATCTGTGACATCAGCGGATGCAAAGAGGCTGATCTGATTGTAGAGTCTGCCATCGAGAATCTGCAGGCAAAGGAAAAGCTGCTGAAGGAGATTGAGGAAATTGCAAAGCCGGATGCGCTGATTGCATCCAATACATCGTCCTTGTCCATCACGGAAATCAGTGGCGAGCTGACCCGTCCGATCATCGGCATGCACTTCTTTAACCCGGCGGCTGTCATGAAGCTGGTCGAAGTCATTCCGGGCATGACTACCACCCGTGAAATGGTTGAGACGGTCAAGAAGATTTCTGAGGACATCGGCAAGGTTCCGGTAGAAGTTATCGAGGGTCCGGGCTTTGTTGTAAACCGTCTGCTGATTCCGCTGATTAACGATGCGATTCAGATCTTTGAAGAGGGTCTGGCTTCTGTAGAGGGCATCGACACCGCGATGAAGCTGGGCGCAAACCATCCGATGGGCCCGCTGGCTCTGGGTGACCTGATCGGTCTGGACGTTTGCCTTGCTATTATGGAAGTTATGTACCATGAGACGCTGGATCCGAAGTATCGTCCGGCTCGCCTGCTGCGTAAAATGGTTCGCGCCGGCAGACTGGGTCAGAAGTCCGGCAAGGGCTTCTACGAGTACAACGAACTGGGCCGCATTATTCCAGGCTCTGCGCTGTCCACGATTGGATAATTTGTCGAATATATCGGCGCATGTGGAAATTTTTCCACATGCGCCTTTTTTCGTGCTTTTCCAATTCTTGCAGATTAACAAAAAATATGCTATCATGAAAATAATAAAAAGACGGCGAGCGGAAAAACAGAAAGGAGCCATTGTATGACACAACCGGAACTGGAACAACAAGTGGCGCGGTGTTTGACACAGCGCGGGCTGACGCTTTCTGTTGCAGAAAGCTGCACCGGCGGGCTGCTGTCCGCACGGATTACCGATGTGGCGGGTGCGTCAAAATTCTATAAAGGCGGCGCCTGCACCTACTGCAATGAAATCAAGCAAAAAATTCTCGGCGTGCGTGCGGAGACGCTGGAGACGTATACGGCTGTGTCGCAGCAGACAGCGGCGGAAATGGCACAGGGCATTGCGCGCGTCTATGGAACCGATCTCGGCGTTGGCATCACCGGCTATGCCGGTCCGGACGGCGGAGAGGACGGCACACCGGTCGGCACCATTTACATCGGACTGTTCTGGAAAGGAAGCACGCAGGTTCATAAAATTGTATCTCCGCATGGACGTTCGCAGGCGCGGCAGGACGCGGCGGATGAAGCGCTGTGTATGATTCTGCATGCCATAAAAGAATAAAAACAGGATAAAAATGAAGAAGATTGGAAAATGTCTGTAAAAATCCACATTTTTTCTGGACTTGTTTTTACAAATGTTGTATAATATTCCTACAAACGAGAAAGGGAAGTCCGCAAGCTGCGCCGGATGGGAAACCGGCGGCAAATAGGAAAGACTTTTTCGTGTATTCGTGTGTTTGATGAATGATTTTGAGAGGGGAGATGGCACCAATGGAAACGAATGAAAATGAGAAGTTGGAGAGCCGTCTGCAAGCATTTCACGACGGAACCGAACAGCGCGCGTGGGAATGGCTGGGTGCGCATCGTGCCGTGAAGGACGGGAAGAAAGGCGTACAATTCTGCGTTTGGGCGCCGCATGCTGCGGATGTCTCCGTGATTCATGAGAAAAGCGGCTGGGCGCGTGATTTGGCACCGATGACCCGCATGGCGGAGGATTCGGAATTCTGGAGCTGCTTCCTGACAGACATCGAACGCTACGATTGCTATAAATACAGCATTCGGACAAAGGGCGGTCAGGTTTTTGATAAATCTGATCCGTTTGCTTTCTATGCAGAAGTGCGGCCGGCAAATGCATCGCGCTATTATCCGATGGACGGGTATGTATGGGGCGATGCTGACTGGATGCAGCGCAGAAAGATTGCACCCGAACCGGTGAATATTTATGAAGTACATCTTGGGTCGTGGCAGACAGCGGAAGACAGTTCGTTTTTTAATTATCGCGTCATTGCAGATCGGCTGATTCCGTATTTGTGCGAGATGGGGTATACCCATTTGGAACTGCTGCCGCTTTTGGAGCATCCGTATGACGGCTCTTGGGGATATCAGCCGCTGGGCTTTTTCGCCGCAACCAGCCGGTACGGTTCGCCGCATGACCTGATGTATTTGATGGATCGCTGCCATCAGGCGGATATCGGTGTCATTTTGGACTGGCCGGCTGCCGGATTTCCGACCGATGCGCATGGACTGTTCATGTTTGACGGACAGCCATGCTATGAAGCGTGCGAATCCGACCCGAAGGATATGGTGTACGGCGTACAGAAGTTTGATCTCGGGCGCGGCGAAGTGCAGTCGTTCCTGCTGTCCTCTGCGATGTTCTGGATTACGCAGTTCCACGCAGACGGTCTGCGCGTCAGCTCTGTGCAGCCGATGCTGTATTTGAATTACCAGCGCGAAGCGGGTGAGTGGAAAGCAAACCAATTCGGAGAAAATTGGAATACAGACGGCGCGCGATTTTTGCGCACGCTGTGTGATACCGTGAAGCAGCAGGAACCAACCGTGCGCATGATTGCGAGCAGCACGGGCAAGTGGTCCTCTGTGACCAAGCCGACGGCACTCGGCGGCCTTGGATTCACCGCTATGTGGCGCGATACATGGGTACAAGAAGCGCTGACGCACTTGCAGCATACGGACGATCCGGAAGCATTGGCGGATTGGCTGTCGCTGTCTCTGCTCAACAGCACCGGAGAGCGGTTTGTTTTGCCGCTGTCTCATGATGCCGTGTCACACGGCGCAGGCTCTCTGCTGGCACGCATGCCGGGAGAGTACCATGAAAAGTTTGCACCGCTTCGGCTGCTGTATGGCTTTGTCATGATGCATCCGGGTGACAAGCTGCTGTTCATGGGCGGTGAGTTTGCACAGTACACCGAATGGGCGTGTCATCATGCGCTGGACTGGCAGGATTTGGACTGTCAGGCAAACCGGCAGATGAAAGCCTATGTGCAGGCGCTCAATCAATTTTACCGCGGCAATCCGGCGCTTTGGACGAGCGACAGCACCGAACAGATTGTCCGGATCAATCGAGATGCCGACAGTCCGGGATTGCTTGCGCTGGAGCGGAGAAGTCCGGACGGCGAACGGCTGCTCGCGGTCATGAATTTGACCGCACACAAGCTGACCGGCTGCCGCTTAACCTTGCGGGATTCGGAGGAGTGGGAGGAAGTTTTCTGCTCTGACGCAATCGCATACGGCGGAACGGGAGAGTCCGGTGCTGTGACAAGCAAAAAACAACAGGACGGCAGCTGCCGCCTGACGATGCAGATGCCGCCGTACTGCGTTCGATTTTTTAAACAAAAGAAATGAGAAAAAATAGCCAACAAACATTGCCGAGAGGCAGTTTTTGATAGAGTGGGAATTTCAGGCAGAAGAACGTAAAATCTTCTGAGAAAACGCTGCAGGCAGCTTGGCTGCGTGCAGAGGAAAAGCTAAAATTTAACAAAGATTGGAGCAGAAAAATGGTAAGGAAGAAAGAATGTGTCGCAATGCTGCTGGCCGGCGGCCGCGGAAGCAGACTGTATGTACTGACGACAAAGGTTGCAAAGCCGGCGGTTCCGTTCGGCGGAAAATACCGCATCATTGACTTCCCGCTGTCCAACTGCGTAAACTCCGGTATTGATACCGTCGGTGTTTTGACGCAGTATGAGCCGCACGAACTCAATGTATATCTGGCAAACGGTCAGACTTGGGATCTCGACCGCCTGAACGGCGGCGTATCCGTTCTGTCCCCGTATGAGAACGGCAGCGGTTCCGAGTGGTACAAGGGCACAGCAAACGCGATTTATCAGAACATCGGATTTATCGACGAGTACGATCCGGAATATGTGCTGATTTTGTCCGGCGACCACATTTACAAGATGGATTACGA
This sequence comes from Butyricicoccus intestinisimiae, assembly GCF_018918345.1. Classification (NCBI taxonomy): domain Bacteria; kingdom Bacillati; phylum Bacillota; class Clostridia; order Eubacteriales; family Butyricicoccaceae; genus Butyricicoccus; species Butyricicoccus intestinisimiae. The sequence continues at coordinate 199,480 of NZ_JAHLQI010000003.1, read as the reverse complement.
TAAGATGCTCGACCAGCACAAGGAAAAGAATGCTGCCGCAACCATCGCAGTACTCAACGTTACGCTGGAAGAAGCAAAGCGCTTCGGTATTATGAACTGCAATCCGGACGGCTCGATTTATGAGTTCGAGGAGAAGCCGGCACATCCAAAGAGCACCCTCGCTTCGATGGGCATTTACATCTTTACTTGGTCCAAGCTGCGCAAGTATCTGATTGACGATGAGAACGACCCGAATTCCTCCAATGACTTCGGCAAGAACATCATTCCGGCAATGCTTGCAAACGGCGAGAATCTGCAGACCTATCAGTTCGACGGCTACTGGAAGGACGTAGGAACCATCGAATCTCTGTGGGAAGCAAACATGGATCTGCTGTCCCCGAACTCCGGTCTGGATCTGGAGGACGACGACTGGCGCATTTATGGCCGTACCACCGCCGCACCACCGCACTTTACCGGCAAGCACGCAACGATTAAGCATTCTCTGGTATCTGAGGGCTGCGAAATCGAAGGCAATGTTACCAATTCTGTTCTGTTCCCGAATGTTACGGTTGACACCGACGCAACCATTGAGTATTCGATTCTGATGCCGGGTGCCGTTGTAGACAAGGGCGCTGTTGTACAGTACGCAATTGTCGCAGAGGGCGCACATATCCGTGCAGGCGCAAAGATCGGCAATACGCCGGATGAAGCAGGAGATAACTGGGGCGTTGCAGTTGTAGGACCGGACGTCACCATCGGCAAGAATGCCATTGTAGCGGCAAAGGAAATGCCGGATCAGGACATTCCGGACGCAGAGTGAGGGGAAGAACAAGAATGAAAAATACACTGGGAATTATCATTGGATTTGATGGCAATAATGACTTGCGCGAGCTGTCCGAGCACCGTCCGGTAGCGTCGGTGCCGTTTGGCGGCCGCTATCGCGTGATTGACTTTATGATGTCCAATCTCGTGAACTCTGGCTGTTATCAGGTAGCCGTTCTGATGCGCGACAAGTATCAGTCGCTGCTCGATCACCTCGGCTCCGGCAAGGATTGGGATCTGTCCCGCAAGCGCGGCGGCATGTTCCTGCTTCCGCCGAACGCATTTGCGCCGAAGTCTTCGCCGCTGGTAACAGAAAACTATCGTACCTCTTTGGAGGCACTCGGCTCGATCAGCGACATGCTCAACAAGAACAAGAGCGAGCACGTGCTGATTTGCAGCGCAGATATCGTGGCAAACATTCCGCTGGATGAAGTCATGAAGGAACATAAGAAGTCGGAGGCAGATGTCACCATCGTCTGCACAAAGAATCCGGAAGGCGGCGCCTTTGATATGTTCCTCGATCTGTCCCCGCGCCATGAGGTAGAGGACATCCGCAACGGCGACAACATGGGCGGCAAGTGCAAGTACAAGAGCATGGGCATTTACATCATGAAGCGCAAGTACCTGCAGAGCCTGCTGTCCGACTGTGTGACCCATAACCTGCGCTCGTTTGAGCGCGATGCGATGCAGCATGTGTTCAAGCGCGGCGATAAGGTTCACGGCTATGTATTTGACAAGTATTCCGCAAAGATTGAAAACGTCAAGGGTTACTTCTCTGCATCGATGGATATGCTGGACAAGGACATTCGCGATCAGGTATTCCTGAAGAACCGTCCGATTCTGACCAAGATTTACGATGAAGCACCGACGTATTACGGCGAAGATGCGGAGGTCAGCGACAGCCTGATTGCAGACGGCTCCCGCATCGAAGGAACGGTTGAAAATTCGATCATCTTCCGCGGATGCACCATTGCGAAGGATGCCATTGTCAAGGACAGCATCGTGCTGCCGAACAGCAGCATCGGCGAGGGTGTTGAGCTGTCGTATGTCGTAACGGATAAGGGCGTTACCGTGCGCGAGAACCGCAAGATGATGGGCAGCGCAACCTATCCGGTAGCAATCGCAAAGAACGCGACCGTATAAGCAAAAACAATACAGAGATATAATCTCGGGTGCGGGTGAAAAAACGAATCATTGCTCCGGGACCAGCCGGGGGAACGGATGGTATCGTTCTCCCGGTTCTCTTTTTTTGACATGGAGGATATCAAATATGAAGATATTGTACGCAGCAAGCGAGGTAGCGCCGTTTATCAAAACCGGCGGTTTGGGCGATGTGGCAGGTTCTCTGCCGAAGGCGCTGGCGGCAAAGGGACACGAGGTTGCCGTGATCTGCCCGCTGTACTGCCAGATTAAGCCGGAGTGGCGCGATAAGATGTACTACCTGAGAAATCTGTATGTGCAGGTTGCATGGCGCAGCCAGTACTGCGGCATCTTTGTGTATGAATCGGACGGCGTAAAGTACTATTTCTTGGATAATGAGTACTATTTCGCACGAAACAGCGTATATGGAGAGTATGATGACGCGGAGCGCTTTGCCTTTTTCTCCCGCGCAATTTTGGAAATGCTGCCTGCCATTGATTTCCATCCGGATGTCATCAACTGCAATGACTGGCAGACGGCACTCGTTCCGGTGTACTACGGACTGGATTACAACTGCCGTCCTTGGTACAGCAACATCAAGACCGTCTTTACGATTCACAACATCCAGTTCCAGGGTCAGTACGGCCGCGAAATTCTGGATTACGTTTTGGGCATTGATGACCATCACTTCCAGAACGGCTTTATGCAGCAGGACGGCGATGTCAACCTGATGAAGGCTGCCATTGTTTGCTCTGACCGCGTGACAACCGTATCGCAGACGTATGCACAGGAAATTCAGACCGCGTTTTACGGTTTCCGTCTGGATGCCGTCCTGCGCTGGAATCAGGGAAAGGTCTGCGGCATTGTCAACGGCATTGACGTCGATGCGTTCAATCCGGAGACAGACCCGCATCTGTTTAAAAACTATGGCATCAACTCGCTGGATGACAAGAAGGTCAACCGGTCGGAGCTGCTCAAGATGTGCGGTCTGGAAGCATCGGACGAAACCATGGTCATCGGCATGGTCGGCAGACTGACCAGCCAGAAGGGTCTGGACTTGGTACAGTGCGTGCTCAATGACATCTTGGAAAAGGATGTGCGCATGATCGTGCTCGGCACCGGCGATTATGACTATGAGCAGATGTTCATGCGTGCAAAGTGGGAGCATCCGGATAAGATTTCGACCAACATTATGTTCTCGGCAGATCTGGCAAATAAGATCTATGCGGGCTGTGATCTGTTCCTGATGCCGTCTCTGTTCGAGCCGTGCGGTCTGGCGCAGATGATTGCTATGCGCTATGGCACCCTGCCGCTCGTGCGCGAGACCGGCGGACTCAAGGACACCGTACAGCCGTACAACCAGTTTACCGGCGAGGGCACCGGCTTCTCGTTTGCAAATTACAATGCACATGAGATGCTGCATGTCATTGAAGAAGCTGCTGCGTTGTTCCGTCATGACCAGAAGGCATGGCGCCAGATGCAGTGCAATGCTATGAACCGCGACTTTAGCTGGGATCGTTCTGCACAGGCATACATCGACCTGTATCAGGGCATTTGACGAAAAAACAAGAAAAGAGAGGCAGTGGTAGCCTCTCTTTTAGGCAACTTGTATCTTAAAGGTATAAATCACATATAAATATAAATATTTTGCGCGTTTTTTTTTTATAAAATCTGAGAAAAGTATTTCCTTTGGATAAAAAGTGTGGTATACTACTTTTTGTAAACCACCGCATAAAGCGGTAAAAAAATGTGTCGAAAGGGGACATAACAATGAGCGTAAAAAAGAGAGTGGCAAGCCTGCTTCTCGCACTGGGCATGCTGGCGACAACGGCTCCGGCATTTGCCGCAGACACCGCAGAAGCTGCCGGTGAGCTGGCTGTACAGAAGGGCGCTGCAATTTCGAAGAATGTGGCGGCAGAGGACTATTCCTACATCAAGCTGGGTGCATCGGTAAAGGGACAGAGCGTTGTTGCCGGCAATACCATCAATTTCGCACTGGTTGAGTACGACAACGGCCGCGGCGGACAGCGCTATGTCTGCACGCTGTATAAGGGAAACAAGGCGCTGGACACCTTTGTAGAAGCATTTGAGGCTGAAGAGGGTCTGTATACCAGCGTTCTTCCGCTGGACACCGACGGAATGAGCACAGGCACGTATGCAATTGAGTTCTATACGCAGTACTATGCAAATAACAAGTGGAACACTGTTTCTTCCACCAAGAGCAGAGAGAACTTCACCATCGTCAAGAAGGCAGTCGGCCTCAACGGCATTTCGCTGGTAGACGGCAACGGCCAGAAGGTTACCGGCGTGACCATTGAAAAGCAGGAAAACGCTTCTGCATTCTATGATGTGCAGTTCAATCCGCAGAACACGACCGTAAACCGTGAAGTAACGGTCATCAGTGCAAACAACAATATTGTCGAGGCAGAAGATCTCGCCGGCACGGTTGGCATCTATCCGGTTAATTACGGCAAGACCACCGTTACCGTTGAGGTGAGCGGCAAGAAAACGGCAATCAATGTATTTGTGCCGAATCCGAATTCCAGCAATGTCATTGACCTGTTCTCCGATGTCAACACCGGCGACTGGTTCTTGGACTATGTGCAGTACGCATATGACAAGGGCATCATGAAGGGTGTCGGCAACTACCGCTTTGCACCGAATGAGCCGCTGACCCGCGCACAGATTGCACAGATTCTGTACGCACAGGCTGGCAGCCCGGCGGTTTCCGGAGAGATGAAGTTTACCGACGTGGCACAGGGCAGCTGGTATTACAACGCAGTTCTGTGGGCAAGCCAGAACGGTATTGTCACCGGATACGCAAACGGCATGTTCCGTCCGAATACCAACATCACCCGTGAGCAGCTGGCGCGCATGCTGTACGCACATGCCGGCACACCGGCGGTTTCCGGAGATCTGAACAACTTTGCAGACGGAGCAAAGGTTTCCAACTGGGCAAAGGATGCAGTCATCTGGGCAAAGGAAAAGGGCATCATCAAGGGCAAGACCGTGAACGGCAAGCTGTGCATTGATCCGCAGGGCAATGCAACGCGTGCAGAAGCAGCTACCATGATGAAGAACTATCTGGGCTAAGCAGTATACACAGCCATTGGGCAGGACTCGGTACACACCGAGTCCTGTTTTTGTTTGTGCACAGAAAAAACATAAAAATAGAGGATAAAATATACAGTTAGCCGTTTGACAAAGCGTACCATTGCTTTTATACTGAAAACTGAGTTATCATCGGCAAAAACAGCCGCACAAGGCTGTGCTGTAAAAGGAGTTTTAGGGATGGACTTGACAGAAAAGCGAGTAAACAGCAATTATATTTTTCACGGAAAGATTATGACCGTCCGCGTAGATGATGCCCTGCTGCCAAACGGCGAGCCGTGCATTCGTGAGGTGTGTGAGCATCCGGGCGGCGTCGGCGTGCTGCCGATAGACGAGAATCGAATGGTCACACTGGTGCGCCAGTATCGCTATCCGTATGCAGAGACAACGCTGGAAATTCCGGCGGGAAAGATGGATCGCGGTCCGGAAAACGCGGAAGAGGCAGGCCGGCGGGAGCTGTCCGAGGAAACCGGACTGACCGCAGGACAGATGATTTCCATGGGAGAAATTTGGCCGTCTCCGGGATTTATGGATGAGCGTTTGTATTTATACTGCGCCAAGGAGCTGGCACAAGGCGCATGTCATCCGGACGCGGACGAATTTGTGGAAATTGTGCGTATGCCGTTTGAGGAGCTGTGCCAGCGCGTGGCATCGGGGGAGATTCACGATGCAAAAACCGTTGCAGCTGTCGGCAAAATGCTGATTATGGGGCTGTAAGACAGGAGAATATCATACATGCGAAAATCATTGCAGAAAAAACTGACGGGAAGTATGCTGGTGGCCGTGGCGGCGGCGCTTGTCATTGTGTCCGTTTGTCTGCTGTTCGGCATGGCGCGCTATGCCGAACAGCAGTTTGAGACGGAGGTTTCTCAGGTGCTCACAACAGACCTGCTGTCAGAAATGAACGAAAATGCAACGGGCGCCGCAGACAGTGCTGCCGCTGAAACGGAAAAAATTATCAGCGCCTATGCCGGACAGCTGCGCATCGGCTCCGGCAGAAGCTATTCGATTTGGGACGCCGCAACGGGAGACCGTCTGGCGGGCGATGAGAACGCCGTTATGACGGACAATATCGTCACCGCAATGGGCGGCGGCGTGGGAGATGCCATGCCGCTGCTGCCGACGAAGATGGATGTTGCGGTTCCGATTACCGGCGAAAGCGCGCTGATTTTGGATATTCAGGACGATGGAAGCAGTATGCGCGCTTTGATGGCGCGTCTGGCAGTTTTGCTGCTGGCGGGACTGGTGCTCAGTCTGCTTGCCGCAGCGGGCATCAGCTGGGGGCTGGCAAAGTCCTTTTCGGATTGTGCCGCGCACACCGCACAGGAGCTGCGGGAACGCAACAATCAAGCACTGGTGCCGCATGGCGATTGGGAAGCGATGGCGGCAGCGCTGTATGCGCCGGAAAAAAAGAAACGGAAGGGCAGAGACCGCACGGCACTCAATATTTTGCTGCCGTTTTTGCAGGAAGGCTATGTGCTGTTTCAGGCGGACGGCAAGGTGCTTGAAATCAATCTGATGGCGGAGCAGCTGCTCGGCACAGAGATGAAAGCGGGCAAAACGCTTTGTTTTGAAGATGTCTTTCATGATGTGCCGATGCCAACCGCCGAACAGAGCTTAATTCGCGGCAAGCTGCGCCAAAATCATGCGACGATGGATGTCACGTTCGCCACATTGGAGCCGGGCTTGTTTGCGGCAATTGTGACGCCTTCGGATAGGAGGGAGCAATGAGCCGGAAACAGTTGCCGAACAGGCGCACCCGCCGTGCAAAGACGCGCTGGTTTGCGCGACACAAGCATCTGCTGCGCAACGGCGTGCTGGTTGTCCTGCTTGCGGCGATACCGGTGCAGAGCGTGCTTTTGTGGCGGGAGGTTCTGCCGCAGCATACACTCTCTCTGCCGCATTGGCTGCTGTCGTCGGAACAGACACAGACCGATGACGCCGCGGGAACCATGCCGATTCGATTTGCTTCGCGCAGCAAGAACGGTGTATTCGGCGTGGAATACAACATGGACGGCGTAAAGCAGGCGTATGAGCAGACGGCGGATGTTTGGATGCAGGCGCTGTCTCATGCATCCAAGCCGTATACAACGACGATGGAGACATATAGTCGGGCGCTGAGCAATCAGATATTGATGATGCAGTATGATGGGCAGGTTCCGGCTGCAATGATTGCCAATTGGCTCGGCTGTTCGGACACAAAGAATTTGGCGGATTGTGCGCTGGGAACCGTGCTTCTGAGCAAGAGCAAAGACGGGTATCAGCTGTATTTTCGGGACAGCAGCAGCGGAACCATCAAACGCACGGATACTTCCGTGCAGGACGAGGATTTTCGGCTCGCTGTCGAGCAGTTTGAACCGAACGGATGCAGTCTTGCGGTGGACGAAAAGACCGCGGCAATTTCGCCGGATGTCCTGTATAACGCAGGCGGCATGAAATTCGATGTGATGTCGTTTGCGCCGTACACCGGAGAGGACGGCATAGAACAAGTGCTCACGGCGTTCGGCCTGCAGGCAGAGGATGCCGTGCAGCATGCGTACACATCGGGCGGAAAAACGATATATGTTTCAGGCAAACATACGTTTCGTCTGGGCGGCGATGGCACGGCGGTTTATGACGGAACCGGCATCGGCGTGAGCGCGGCGCACGGACAAAAATTGTACCAGCAGGATGTGCAGACGGCATACCGGCTGACCGGTGAGATATTGGAAGCCATCGGCAGCGGTGCGGTTCCGGCACTCAAAAAGACGTACACCGATGATGGCGGCAAATATATTGTCGTGTATGGCATGCAGATAAACGGCGTGCCGGTGGACAATGCGGCGGCTGGATATTTGGCGCGCTATACCTTTGACAACGGCATGCTCACCCATGCAGAGCTTGCCTTGCGCACCTGTCAGTCAACCGGAGAGACCATTGCCGTCATGCCGGAAAAGCAGGCGGCGGCATCGCTGGCGTTTGATGCGGATGCGATCCTCAGCCTGCGCTATGTCGATCCGGCAAAGGAAACCGCAAACGACTGGAGCGATGCCTATGCGTCCGCTGCGAGCGATGCGGCGGATGCAGCTTGGAGCGCAGAGGACGGCGATGCGGATTTGTCGTGGGACGAAATGCAGGATGATACCTCGGATGCGGACAGTGCTGCAGGCAGTACGGGAACAACGGCTTGGTATGACAATACCGGCACGGCTGTCTCGCCGCAGTGGTATGTCCTGCAATATGGCAAGGAGGATGCGAAGGACGCGGTCAATCGGACGCGGACACCGGATCATATCACCGTTGTGATGCAGGACTTTGACCATCTGATTCAAGGAGGTGGTGCATCGTGAGACTGCGGAACAATCGGCGGAAAAAACAGCCGAAACCGAGCGTGATTCGCCCGTGGAGCGGCGTGAGGAACGCGGTCATTGCCGTGCTGCTTGCGGTCAATGTTGTGCTGCTGCTGGCGCTGGGCTGTGTCAAAGGATATGACGCTGTGCTCAAGCATCAGATGCACAAGCAGATGGACAGCATGCTCGCACAGCAGGGCGTGCTGTGCGGATCCAGTGTGTACCGGACGATGGAACACGCGCCGCAGGCGTATACGCTGCGGGCGGACGAACGCGTGCAGAAGCAGTTGGCGCAGACGCTGCTGCGCGGAGACATCAAGACCCAAGCAAAGGGCAGCGCAGTGGTTTGGAGCGGCGACAATGGAACGGTATCGTGGTCGCAGTCCGGAAAACTGGATGCAGATGTGCAGCTGTCGGATGTAGAAGTGCCGCAGGACAACGATCAGGCGGCTGAGGTTGTGGAAAACTTGCTGAAGACGGCGGGATTTTCCGTCTCTCGGAAGCAAATCGCTGCGACACAGGACAACAATGGATTTTCGGTCAGTGTGCAGCAAAACATCTATGACACGGAGTTGATTGGATGCAGCTTGGATGTTGCCATTGCGCCCAATAATATTTTCTATATTACGGGCACTTGGTGCACAGGCACGGCGCAGCCGTTGGAAATCCGCGCCCTGAAAACCTATTCCGAGCAGCAGGCACTATTTCAATTCCTCGGCGCAAAAAGCGGTGCGGGACAGATTCTCCGCGTGCAGGCGGCATATGTGCTGTCGGATCGCAGCGGCGGCCGCTTTGCGACCATTCCATGCTGGCGCTTTTCGACGGATCAGGGCGACTATTTGCTCAATATTATGACCGGAGAAGTTGTCACGGCGGAGAGCATCGGTGAAACCAGTCAGACCGGCGATGAAGCGGAGGCAGGAAGCGGCAGTGCAGCAGACGCCGGTTCCGGAACCGGCGTCACGGCAAACGATGCCGATGCGGATGACGCATTGCCGGACTTGGAGATGCCGGAGGACGGCACGGAGCAAAGCACATCCAATGCTGCAACACAGCAAAACGCAACAGATGCCGCGGCAGATATCTGGGACGCAGAGGGATGATTTTTGTGCATTCCGTACCAAAATGACGCGTTTTTCCTGATGAAACTGTTTTTTTGCGGGGAAAATCAGCATATGTGTAAAAATCGTTTGCGTTCTTGTAATAGTTGTGTTAACATATTATTCGTATACATGTGCTGACACGGGTATTCTCGGAATCCGCACATGCGTAAAGGGTAAATAGAGGTTAACTGGGGAAACAACTATCCTGGCAGTTAGGATTTTAAGGAGAAGGTTTCGTTGGAGAAATATATCATCAAGGGCGGACATCCGCTGAACGGCGAAGTGACGATCAGCGGCGCAAAAAATGCTGCTGTTGCTATCGTCCCAGCAACGTTGATGGTTGATGGGCCGTGTATTATTAAAAATGTTCCAAATATTGTCGATGTCATGCTGCAGTTCGAGATTCTCGAAAAGATGGGCATGAAAATCACCCGTTTGGATGAAACAACCATTCAGACCGAAAAGGGCACCATGGATCTGGAAAGTCCGGAGACATTCGAGCTCATGACGCGTCTGCGCGCATCGTACTACTTCATCGGTGCGGAGCTGGGCAGATATGGACATGCCCGCGTGGCGATGCCAGGCGGATGCAATTTCGGCGGCATTCGTCCGGTCGATCAGCACATCAAGGGCTTTGAGCGTCTGAACAGCTATGTTCGCGTGGAGCCGGAAGGCTTTATCTCGGCCATTGCGCCGGAGGGTCTGGTCGGCAGCCATATTTATTTCGATGTTGTCACGGTTGGCGCGACCATGAACGTCATGCTGGCAGCTGTCTTTGCAAAGGGACAGACCGTCATGGAAAACGTGGCAAAGGAGCCGCACATCGTAGATTTGGCAAACTTCCTCAATCAGATGGGTGCTGATATCAAGGGTGCCGGTACAGATAAAATCGTCATCAACGGCGTGGAAAGCCTGCATGGCGGCACGTACTCGATTATTCCGGATCAGATTGAAGCCGGTACCTACATGGCGGCGGTTGCAGCCTGCGGCGGCGATGTTCTCATTAAGAATGTCATTCCGAAGCATCTGGAGTGCATCGGCACCAAGCTGGAGGACATGGGCGTGAAAATTGAAATGTATGACGACTCCATTCGCGTCATTCGCAATGGTCCGCTGCGTCATACCAATCTCAAGACCATGCCGTATCCGGGATTCCCGACCGATATGCATCCGCAGATGGCGGCTGCTATGGTGCTGGCGGACGGCTCCAGCCATATCACAGAGGGTGTTTGGCCGAACCGATTCCGCTATGCGGAGGAGCTGGAAAAGATGGGTGCACACATCAGCGTCTTTAAAGAAACCGCTGTGATTGAAGGCGTGCCGGATCTGTTTGGCACCGATGTGGTTGCACATGACCTGCGCGCAGGCGCGGCAATGGTGATTGCCGGTTTGGCGGCACAGGGCGTGACAACAATTTCCAACATTGGTTATGTGGAACGCGGCTATGAAAAGCTCGTCGAAAAGGTGTGCGGCATCGGCGGCGAGATGGAACGAGTAAACGAATAAGCTCTTGCAGCTTTGCGGGGGAACTGCCGAGGCAGTTCCCCATTTTTGTCGAAGGGGATATCAATGAGTTTTTATTATTCCGTGGCTTCCGGCTCGTCGGGAAATTGCGCCGTGTGGCAGTCGGGAGAGACTTCTGTGCTGATTGATTTGGGCGTGTCGGTGCGCGCGCTCAATCAGGCGCTGCACCGCATTGATATGGAGATTCCGAATCTGTCTGCGGTGCTGCTCACACACGAGCACACAGACCACATCAAAGGCTTGGCGACCTTTGTAAAAAAATATGAGCTGCCGGTGTATGCGACATTTGGCACCGGAGCGGCAATTTTGCAAAAGCTGCCGCAGGCAAAAAAGAATTTCCGTCTCTTTGCGGGCGGAGAGACGTTTTTCGTGGACGGTCTGCGTGTGCAGTCGATGCCGATTTCTCACGATGCTGCAGAGCCGGTTGCCTATCGCATTGACGGCGGCGGGCATCAGCTCGGCTATGTGACGGATACCGGCTTTTTGTCAGACGAGGTACAGCAGACCATCTGCGGCTGTGATACCGTTGTGCTGGAATCCAATCATGATGTGGATATGCTCAGACATGGTCCGTACCCGTTTTACCTGCAGCAGCGCATTCGCGGCAAGCTCGGCCATCTTTCCAACGAAGCGTGTGCGGATGGCGCACTGAAGGCCGTCAAAAACGGCGCAAAACGGCTCGTGCTCGCACATTTGAGTGATAAGAATAACAATCCGCTGGCTGCTCTGCGCTGCACGCAGCGGGCGCTGCGCGGCGCGGACTGCGAGGTATATGTTGCGCCGCGCGGCGCGATGGAGCAGCCGATACCACTGACAGAGGAGGGTGCGCCATGCTGCATGTTCGGTTGATTTGTGTCGGCAAGCTCAAGGAAAAATTTTATCGGGAGGCATGTGCCGAGTATGAAAAGCGGCTGAAAGGCTACTGTAAGCTGGAAATCATAGAGCTGACCGAGCAGCGGCTGCCGGACAGCCCGTCACAGGCGCAGATTGACGCGGCACTTGCCAAAGAGGCGGAGGCGATCCGCGCGAAAATTCCGGCAGGCAGTGCCGTGGTTGCCATGTGCATTGAGGGCGGTACGCTGTCCAGTGAACAGTTTGCGGATAAGCTGAGCAAATGGATGGGAAGCGGCGTGTCGCACATCAGTGTGCTGATAGGCGGTTCGTGCGGACTGGATGAAAGCCTCAAAAAATCCGCGCAGCTGCGGCTGTCCATGTCACCGATGACGTTTCCGCATCATTTGGCGCGCGTGATGGTGCTGGAACAGCTGTATCGGGCGCTCAATATCGCATCTGGCGGAAAATATCATAAGTAACGCAAAAAAATCCGGAGAACATCGCGCGATGTCTCCGGATTTTTTGCTGTATGCATGGGGTTATTTCTGCTTGAGCGAGGTGTACGTGCCGCACACGATGCCCTTGATTTCGCCCTTGAGCGGCTTGCCGGTAAACGGTGTGTTGCTGGACTTGGAGCGATACGACGTATACGTGATATCGGCGTTCCAGTCCGCAATCATGAGCTCGGCACGGTTGCCTTCTTCGATGGATTTGCCGGTCAGGTTGTAGAACTGCGCCGGATTTTGGCTCATGCAGCGCATGAGCTGCATCGGCGTCAGCTTGCCGGCGCAAACCAGCGCGGTGTTCAGCACGGAAAAGGCGGTTTCCAGACCTGTAATGCCGGACATGGACTGTGCAAACGGTTTGTTTTTCTGCTCCGCGGTGTGCGGTGCATGGTCGGTGGCAATCATGTCAATGGTGCCGTCTGCCAGACCTGCAATGAGTGCCTGACGGTCCTGCTCCGTGCGCAGCGGCGGATTCATGCGGGCGTTGACGCCGTAGGTCAGCACGTCATCCTGTGTCAGTGCCAGATGGTGCGGGGTTGCCTCGGCGTGCACGTCCGCACCGCGCGCCTTGCCGGCGCGAATCAGCGCAACGGATTTGGCGGAGCTGATGTGCTGGAACGCAACGCGCGCGCCCGTCATCAGGGCGAGCTCGATGTCGCGGGCAATCATTTCTTCCTCAGAGGACGGCATTGCGCCGAGTACATCAAATTTCTTTGCGGCTTTGCTGCCGTAGTTGACGCCGGGAGACAGGACATACGCCGGATCTTCCTCGTGGAACGACAGCGGAACGCCCAGTGCCTTGGCGCGGCGCATGGCCTCTAAACACAGCTTGCCGCTGGTCAAATTGACGCCGTCATCGGTAAATCCCGGAGCGCCTGCCTCATGCAGTGCTTCAAAATCAACCAGCTCCTTGCCGCCCAATCCCTTGGTGACGGCACAGTCCTGCAGCACGTGAATCATGACATGGCGCGCTTTATCCTGCACGTATTGCAGCGTTTCCAGATTGTCGCAGGTCGGCTTGGTATTTGCCATGCATACAACCGTGGTGTATCCGCCCGCCTCTGCTGCTGCGGCGCCGGTGTAAATATCTTCCTTTTCCGTCTGTCCCGGGTCGCGGAAATGTACGTGTACGTCGACAAGACCCGGAGAAATCATGCAGCCGGATGCATCATAGACATCTTCGATATAGTTCGCAGGAATGGTGGGTGCGATGCGGTGAATGATGCCGGCATCGTCAATGAGAATATCCAGTTTTTTGCAAGTCTCAGTATATGGATCGAGAACGGTGCCGTTTTGAATGAGTAGCATAAAAGACCTCCTTGTATGGTATATCATGGGGGTGAATCGGTTTTTGCTTACAGCAAAACCGGTGTGTGCTGATAACACAGCCAAGCAAACAGGGCGAGCTGTACCGCAAAGATGAGCGGAATGCCAATCATAAATCGCCGGTGCTTGGTCTTGTGGTGAATGGTGCGCATCGTCAAATAGACACCGGGGCAGCCGCCGAGAATGCACAGCGCAAACAGCGTTTTTTCCGGCACGCGCCATGCGCCGCGCTGGGCTGCGTGCTTATCGTGTATCGTGACGAAAGCACCAATGCAATTGACCAGCAAGAGCCAAAAAATCAAAATCATGTGAAATCTCCGTGAATAATCTTAAAAAGATAGCGGTATGGTTGTTATTTTGCTGGTTATCGTGTATCATAAAGAGTGGTTTTGTACAAACCAAAACATAATTCAGATGGGAAGGGACATACATGGGTAAGAAAATTGCCGCCTGCCTGATGGCGGTACTTCTGCTGTGCAGCAGCATGAGCGCACTCGCTGCAGCGCCGCAGACGACTTCACAAAGTGTGTGCGTCATGGATGCGGACACGGGAGAAATTTTATATGAAAAAGATGCCTACACACAGCTGCCGATGGCATCCATCACCAAGACAATGACAGCGCTCGTTGCCATGGAAAACAGCGATTTGCAGGGCACGACGACCGCGACCAATGAGGCGCTGGCGACGGTTGATTTGGCGTCAACGCGCATTGGCTTTGAGGCCGGTGAGAATCTGACGCTGGACGAGCTGATGTATTGTATGCTGGTTTATTCCGCAAACGATGCGGCGAACATCCTCGCAGCAGCTGTAGGCGGTACCGTGGATAACTTCGTTGCCATGATGAATGCAAAGGCAGAGGAGCTCGGCTGCACACACACGCATTTTATGAATCCGAACGGATTGGATGCCGATGGGCATTATACGTGTGCACACGATATGGCCATTATCACCCAAGCGGCAAATAAATATCCGGCATTTGCCAAATATGCGGGATCTGTCACGTATACGCTGCCGGCAGACAACGTGATTGGGGAAGGCTGGCAGATTAAGACCAAGGTGAATGCGCTGGAGCAGGGAAGTCCGGTTTATGATGCGCGTATTTATGCGGCAAAGACCGGCTGGACGACCAAGGCACACAACACATTTATTGCCTGTGCCAAGACCAGCGACGGCAGCAATATGATTGTCACGCTGCTCAATTGTCCGGTGAAGAATGGTATTTTCACAGAGACAACCGCGCTGCTCAATTATGCAGAGAGCGCGTATCCGAAATTGACGGTGCCGACAGATGCATTTGAAAAGCAGGCAAAAAAAGCAGTCAAAAAAACGGGCGGAAAACTGGATGAAGCGGAGCTTCAGGCTGTTACTCTGCGCCTGCCATCGAGCATGACGGAAAAAGATTTGTCTTACGCCTGCGCCCAAACACCGTCCGGTGTGCAGCTGCAAATCTCGGTTGCGGAAAACAGCCGGAAAGCATATCAGGAAGAAACCGGATTGGACGGTTCAGCGCCGTTGGCAACCGTGATGCTTCCTGTGATGGATGACAAAAATGAGAAGCAGGAACAGGCTGTGCAGACACAGTCCGAGTCGGAAAAGCAGGGAGTTGCTGCGTCGATGCAGCAGAAGCTGAGCCATCTGCCCAAGCTCGCACAGGACGCCATCCTCGGTGCAAGCATTGTGGTTTGCGCCATTGTGCTGATGTTCGTCATTCTGTTTTCCATCCGATTGTATCATCAACGCAAGCGCCACAAGAAAAAGCAGAGCAGACCTTGACGGAGCGGAGCTGGAACCCATGGGTTCCAGCTTTTTATTTTACCTCAATGTCCCCGAACTGACCGCGGATGAGCTTGAGCAGTGCGTTGGGCTCCAGCTCAACCTGAAAGCCGATGCGTCCGCCGGACACAATGACGGTCGGCAAATCGCGCGCAGAGTCGCTGAGAACGGTCGGAAACTGCTTTTTCATGCCGATTGGGCTGCAGCCGCCGCGAATATATCCGGTGAGCTTGTTGATGTCTTTGACGTGAATCATCTGCACGGATTTTTCTCCGACAGCCTTTGCGGCCTTTTTGAGATCCAGCTCCGCCGCAACCGGAATGACAAAGACATAGTGTCCGCCCGATTTGCCTGCGGTCACGAGGGTTTTGTACACGCGCTCCAGCGGTTCGCCGATGGATGTGGCAACCGTGATGCCGTCGACGTGTTCGCCGTCGGTTTCGTAGGTGTGCGGCGTATAGGGAACTTTTGCGCGATCCAGCATGCGCATCGCGTTGGTTTTATTTTCAGCCATACAGAAAGACCTCCTGTTGTTGTATGGAATGATACTGCTATTATACACCAAAACAGCGGAAGAGACAGCGTTTTTTGCGAAAACACCGCAAAATAGCCGCAAAAAAGAACGAAGTATACCTGTCCGACAACTGCGTGCGGTTGTATGCCGCGCCGGACGCCGGAGAATGCCGAAAAAATAACAATCTTGAAGACACAAATGTGCACGCAAAGCAATTGCGTGCACGCGCACATAATTAGTAAAAGTGCTGTGTGCACGTGCCCGCATTTTGTGTAAACTGCGAATTTACTTTCTGTCCGGAACGGGATATACTAAGTACAACAAGAATAAAAGCAGACAATATCCGCTCCAACATGTACCTCTGCAAACGATAGGTTGGACAAGGTAACATAGAAGTCTATACCAGAGAGAAAATAGGTCTAGACAAGCAGAAAGGGGTTAGAAATGAAACGCATGTCATCATCGCTGCGGGCAAAAGAAGAATTTATGGTTATGTGCCGCGAGGGAATCTATCAGGCAGGAGAACGCCTGCCGTCCGAGACCAAAATGGCACAGCACTTCGGAATCAGCCGCGAAACATGGCGTGCGTCGCTGGAACTGCTTCGGCGAGAGGGCATTATCTACTCCAAGCATGGCGTCGGCACCTTCCTCATGGAAGTGTCCGCCAAGGCGGAAAATGACTTGACGCGCCTGTGCGCGATCAGCGAAATGATTCGTCAGGCTGGCATCGCAGAGGGACGCTCCAGCTATACAACCGGACTCACCATTCCGTCCAGTGAGGTGGCATCGGCGCTCGGCGTCAAGTCCGGCATCAATGTTTTTTACGTCAATCGCACGCGCTATACCAAGAGCGGCGATCCGATTTGCTGCAGCATGCATTACATGCCGGTATATCTGGCGGATGAATTAGACCCGATGCACATGCCGGATTCGTTGTTTTTCTACTTTGAGAACCGCAAAGGCATTTTTGTCAGCCGCTCCTCGGCGCACATCCTGATTCCAAAGCATGATGACCCGCTGGCTGTCCAGCTGCGCGGAGAACAGCAGGATATGCAGATCCTCGGCATGGAACAGCAGCATTTTGACTCCCGCGGCAATCCGGTCTTGTATACCATAGACTATCTCCGCAGCGAGATTTTCAATTTTTCTGTAACGCGTATCCGCGAAAAATAATTTTTGTTTTTTTCTAACTTTTTCTATCTCTCTTTGTCGGCAGCTCCGCACAGAAATGTGCGGGGCTGTTGCTTTTTGCTGCGCACACAAGACAAAAGCGCCGCCTCCGTGAAGGAAGCGGCGCTTTTGCGGTTAGTACATTATATAGAAGATATGATTACTCGATAACGCGGAACGAAATAACGCCTTCTACAGCCTGCAGAGCAGCCTTTGTCTCCGGAGTCAACTCGTTGTTGGTCTCCATGATGGTGTAAGCGATTTCGTCACGCGGACGGCTGCCCATGTTTTCAATGTTAATGCCGCGGTCAGACAGCGTGGTGGACAGACGTGCAATCAGATTCGGCATGTTGCGATGCATGATGCAGATACGAATGTTTGCTTCACGCGGTACGCGCAGATTCGGGAAGTTGACGGAATTGCGGATGGTACCGGTTTCGAGGTACTCGATGAGTTCCTCGGCAGCCATGCGCGCACAGTTGTCCTCGCTCTCCGGCGTGGAAGCACCCAGATGCGGCAGGCAGATTGCCTTCGGCTGTGCCAGCAGCTTCTCGGAAGCAAAGTCGGTCACGTAGCAAGCAACCTTGCCGGATTCCAGACCTGCGATGACAGCATCCTCGTCGCACAGACCGTTGCGGGCGAAGTTGAGAATGCGAACGCCGTCCTTCATCTTTGCGATGCCTTCCTCGCCGACAATGCCGCGGGTGGAATCCATCAGCGGAACGTGTACGGTGATGTAGTCAGACTTTTCAAAGATGTCGTTGAGGTTTGCGGTATAAGCTACGCCGCGCTGGATGTTCAGAGCAGCATTGACAGACAGATACGGGTCATAGCCGATGACATCCATGCCCAGCTCGATGGCAGCGTTTGCCACGCGGACACCGATGGCACCCAGACCGATGACGCCCAGCGTCTTGCCTGCGATTTCTGGACCGGCAAAGTTCGACTTGCCCTTTTCAGCCAGTGCGCTGATCTGGTCGCCGTTGCCTGCGAGGGTCTTTACCCAGTTTGCGCCGCCGATGATGTCACGGGAGGACAGCAGCAGACCGCACAGAACCAGTTCCTTTACGGCATTTGCGTTTGCGCCCGGGGTGTTGAATACGACAATGCCCTTTTCCGTGCACTTCTTGAGCGGGATGTTGTTGACACCGGCGCCGGCACGGGCGATGCACTTGAGTCCCTTCGGGAACTCCAGATCGTGCAGCTTGGCAGAACGAACTAAGATCGCATCATAGTCCGTCAAATCCTCCGAATACTCGTAGGAATCCTTCTTGAGCAGATCGAGACCTGCGTTCGAAATCTTATTAAACAGTTTTACCTGATGCATGACAGAAAAATCTCCTTTACAAGCACATTACTTGTTGTTGTTCTCGAACTTCTTCATGAAGTCGATGAGGTACTCAACGCCCTCGATCGGCATAGCATTGTAGATAGAAGCGCGCATGCCGCCAACCAGACGATGACCCTTCAGATTGGTCATGCCGGCGTCGATGGATTCCTGAATAAACTTCTTATCCAGCTCATCGTTGCCGGTGCGGAAGGTGACGTTCATGCGGGAACGGGAAGCCTTCTGTGCAGCACCCTTGTAAAAATCGGTAGAATCCAGATAGTCATACAGCATGCTGCTGCGGAGATCCGCATTCTTTGCCATCGCTTCCAGACCGCCCATCTGCTCGACCCATTCGGTGACCAGCTTCATCATGTAGATGGAGTACGTAGGAGGCGTGTTGTACATGCTGTTTTTGTCAGCCATCAGCTGGTAATCCAGCAGAACCGGCATGTTCTCGCGGTAGTGACCCATGAGATCCTCGCGAATGATGACAACTGCCATGCCTGCTGGGCCCATGTTTTTCTGTGCACCGGCATAAATCATACCGTACTTGGAAATGTCGACCGGCTTGGACAGAATGTTGGAGGACATGTCAGCAACAACCGGAACATCTCCTGCGTTCGGGTCGTAGTGCCATTCGGTACCGAAGATGGTGTTGTTTGCGCAGATGTAGAAGTAATCTGCATCCGGGCGGATGTCCAGCTGATCCGGGGTCGGAACCCAAGTAAAGTTGTCAGCTTCAGAGGTTGCAGCGATGTGAATGTCGCCAAACTTCTTTGCTTCCTTGTATGCATTGCGTGCGAAGTTGCCGGTGATGGCGTAATCTGCCTTGCCGGTTACCATGAGGTTGAGCGGAACCGCAGAGAACTGCATGGTTGCGCCGCCCTGCATAAACAGAATGCGGTAGTTGTCCGGGATATTATAGACGCGGCGCAGAACGTCCTGCGCACCGTTGATAATATCGTCGTAGTACTTTGAACGGTGACTCATCTCCATAACTGACATGCCGGAACCGCCATAGTTGGTCATTTCTGCTGCGGCCTTCTCGAGGACCGGCAGCGGCATCATGGACGGGCCAGCCGAAAAGTTATAAATTCTTCCTTCGGACATGAGAGTGATACCTGCCTTTCAACGGTACATAGGGATAAAAAAGAGTCATATATCGGTCCCTATGTAATCAGATAATATTACCAGTTCGTTCAAACTGACATTCTTATTAAATCGCATTTGAGGCGGGGTTGTCAAGACGCCAGACTCCTTTTCATCCGACTGCTGTAATTTAGCGTGCGAAAGCGGAAATTTTTGTCTATTTTTGCAAGGGAGACAAATCGTGCCTGCAAAGAATGACAAAAAAACGGCAAAGTTGTTCAGATTTTGCAAATTTTTTGCTCGGATATGACGTTCTGTGCGGCGTGGCTGCGAATGGAATTTCACGGAGGACGGCAGGAGCCGGCACGTGCCTTCGGTAACATGCACCCAGATCCGGCACAAAACATCTGAAAATACGGATGATTGCACCTTGTACATACGGCAGAAATGGCATATAATTAAAAAATATGCCGGAACGCGCATAGACGTTCGTTTGTTCCGGTGTTATAATGGAAATAAGTATGAAATTCTGTTCCAATCAGATCAGGAGGATGGAAATGTTTGAATTTGTAAATGATAATACGCTGGCTGAATACGAAGCCTTTAATATGAGCCACCCGTTTGGCCATTTCGCGCAGTCCAAGAAGTGGGCGAACCTGAAGGATAACTGGAAGTGGGAAGCAGTCATCGTTCGCGACGAGAACGGCGCAATCTGCGGCTCTCTCGCCGTGCTCATCCGCAACCTGCCGCATATGCCGTGGACACTGATGTACGGCTGCCGCGGTCCGGTTTGCGATCCGCATGACCGCGCAACCATGGAGCAGCTCATCGAGGGCGCTCGCGTGCTGGCGAAGAAGTATCATTCTTACGTGCTTAAGATTGATCCGGACGTTTCGATTGAGGATAAGGAGTTTATCAAGGAGCTGGAGCATCTGGGCTTTAAAAATGCCACCGGCGACGGCAAGAACTTTGAGGGCATTCAGCCGAACTTCGTGTTCCGTCTGGACGTCTCCGAGATGAACGCCAAGAAGATTTATACCGCTGAGCCGGGCGAGGCATTCGACATCACTGTCGACGACACGCAGGGCGAGGACGCCATCATGCACTTTAAGACGGATACCCGTACCAAGGTGCGCAAGGCAATCAAGCGCGGCGTCAAGATCAAGCTGGTTGGCAAGGAAATGATGCCGTTTTTCGCAAAGATGATGCTGGAAACCGGCCTGCGTGACGGTTTCGTCACCCGTCCGGCAAGCTACTTCAATAAGATGCTGGATGCGATGGGGGACAATGCCCGTCTGTACATGGCATTTTATGAGGACAAGCCGATTGCAGGTACGCTTGCGATTTACTACGGCGACAAGGTTTGGTATCTGTACGGCGCATCCGCAAACGGCACCAAGGAATTTGACGTCCGCAAGCTGATGCCGAACTACTTATTGCAGTGGATGATGATTCAGTGGTCTCTGGAGAAGAAGTGCCGCATCTATGACTTCCGCGGCGTTTCCGGCGATTTGACACCGGATAACCCGCTGTACGGTCTGTACCGCTTCAAGAAGGATTTCAATGGCGATCTGGTACAGTTTGTCGGCGAATATGATCTGGTATTCAACAAGCCGATATACTTTGCCGTTGTACACGGTCAGAGCACCTATCGCAACCTGCGCCGCAAGCGCTTCCTGAAGAAGAACGCTGCGCTGGATACTTCCAAGCCGAAGAATTTGACCGGCGATCATCGCGGCGAGTCGCAGGCAAAGAAAGAAGAAAAGAAGCCGGAAGAGAACAAGTAACATGAAAAAGTTCGTGATTGAGCGGGAAAAGCTCAAGGAAAATGCCCGCATCATTGAGAAAAAGGCGGGCGTGCCGGTATTTGCCGTACTCAAGGCAGACGGCTACGGCTTTGGCATGAAGCAGATGGCAGAGGTCTTGAAGGAGACCGGCATCCGCATGTTTGCCGTGACCGAGCCGGAGGACGCCCAGCGCTTGCGCGATTGGGGCTATACCGAGGAAGACATTCTCGTCATGCGCTCCACTGCGATGGCGGATGAAGCGTATCAGGTCGTGCAGGCGAACGCGATTGCGACGGTCGGTTCGCCGGAGGCAGCGCAGTGCCTGAATGAAGTTGCACAGGGCTGCGGCATGCAGGCAAAGGCGCATGTCAAGATTGACACGGGCATGGGACGCTACGGCTTTTTGCCGGATCAGTATGCGGAGATTAAAAAAGTGTATACTGCGTGCCCGGGCATGCAGGTGACCGGTATTTATACGCATTTTCACTCCTCGTTTGCCGATGAGGCGGCAACGCGCGGACAGTATAAGCAGCTGTGCCACATCATCAGCCAGCTGGAAGCGGACGGTATTTGTGTCGGCATGCGCCATGCGGCAAACTCCAACGGTGTGTTCCGCTATGACGATATGATGCTGGACGCGGTTCGCGTCGGCTCTGCGTTTACCGGACGCATTGTTGGCGGCGCAAAATATGGACTGTCCCGTCTGGGTTATCTCGAAAGCCGCGTCATTGAGACGCGCACCGTGCCGAAGGGTCACACCTTTGGCTATGGCGCGGGCTATGTCGCAAAGGACACTACACGCGTGGCGGTTGTGCCGGTCGGCTATACAGACGGCTTTTCCGTGGAAAAAAAGCGCGATTTGTTCCGTCCGCGCGATGTCATGCGTTATGTAAAGAACGATTTGGAAGACGGCAGGGGCAAGGGCAATATCTACATCAGCATTGCCGGACATCGCGTCCGCGTGCTGGGACATGTGGGTCTGTGCCATGTATCCTGCGATGTGACAGGACTGGATATTAAAAACGGTGACACGGCGATTCTCGATGTCAATCCGCTGTATCTCAGCCCACTGGTAACCAAGGAATATGTCTGACGCAAGATTGTACGAACAATTACGGAAACAGGCGGCTCGCAAGGCCGCCCGTTTTCATATGCCGGGACACAAAGGCCGTCCGGTTTTGCCGGAGCTGAATTTTCCGTTTCCGATTGATTACACGGAAATCGAGGGAACCGGCAATTTGTATGAGGGAGATGAACCGATTCTCTCCGCTGAGCGCGATGCCGCGCGATACTATGGCGCCCGTGACTGTCTGTTTTTGACGGGCGGCTCGACGCAGGCGCTGATGACGGCGATCGGCGCGGCTGTGCCAGAGGGCGGCACGCTGATTTTAGATCGGAATTGTCACAAATCCGTCACGCACGCGATGGCACTGCTGGATTTGACACCGGTGTTTGTCGTGCCGGAGCCGCTGGACGGCATGCCGGGACTGCTTGACGCGCAAGATGTGGAACATGCGCTGAGGCAGAACCCGCAGGCGTCCGCCGTTTTGGTGACCAGCCCGAACTACTATGGTATTTTGCAAAATATTCCCCAGTTGGCGGAGATTTGTCATACGCACGGCGTGCCGCTGCTCGTCGATGCGGCGCATGGCGCCCATTGCAAGGCGGTTGGTCTGCCGTCTCCCATCGAGCAGGGCGCGGATTTGGCGGCGGTGAGCACACATAAGACACTGCCCGCATGGGGACAAAGCGCGATTTTGCTCTCGTCCGGCCGCATTCCGTTTGACACGCTGCTGGAGACGGCACCGCTGTTCGGCACGTCCAGCCCATCGTATCTGCTTCTCGCGTCCATTGACTTGGCGCGGGCTTGGCTGGAAGGCGACGGCGCACAGGCGTATGCGCAGTGTGCCGCGCGGGTGCAGGCACTGCGGCGGGAGATTGCGCAGGTAACCGCATTTGATACCCTGACAGAGGAAAAGGCACCGCTTGACCCGTGTCGGCTGACCATTCGATGTACAAACACCAATGTCACGGGACAGGAGCTTTCCGCGATACTGCATGCGGATTTTGCGATTGATGCCGAGATGGCGGACGCCAATTATCTCGTGTGCATTTGCACCGGCGCGGACACCGAACGCGATTATGCGCGGCTTATGGGCGCGCTGCGCGACAAGCGGTTTTGTGCCGTTTCCAAGCCGCATCGGCAGCCGCTGCCGTTTCCGGAGCCGGAGCGCGTGTGCTCGGTGCGAAAGGCGTGGTTTGGCGCCAAAACAACCGTGCCGTTGGGGCACAGCGCCGGAAAAATCTGTGCGCGGCCGATTACGCCGTATCCGCCCGGCGTGCCGCTTGTATATCCGGGAGAGCGGATTCGGCAAGTTCACATTGAATTTCTGCGGGACGGATGGTATACTGATACTGCATCCATCTGCGTGATGGACGGTGATTTTTGAGGAAAGGCGGAACCGTTATGACGTTTGCCAGTTTGCTGGGAAATGAAGAATTGAAAGCAGCTTGGCAGCATGCCCTGCACGGACGCTTTCCGCAGAGCATTTTGCTGACCGGTCCGAAAGGCATCGGCAAGCTGACCGCGGCACGCGTGCTGACGATGGCACTGCTGTGTGAGAGCACGGGAGAAAAGCCGTGCGGACAGTGTGCCGCCTGCCGAAAGGTCGAGCAAAATTATCATTCCGATGTCACCTGCATTGATGCGGGCGATGCGGAAATTAAAGTGGACACTGCACGCCGCATTCGATCGGAATGTGCCGTGTATCCGGGCGACAGCGACCGCCGCATTTTCCTCATTCGCCATGCGCAGAACATGAACGCTGCGGCGCAAAATGCCCTGCTCAAACTGCTGGAAGAACCGCCGGAATATGCGTTTTTCATTTTGATGACGGAAAATGAAAGTGCCATCCTGCCGACGATTTTGTCGCGCTGCACGCAATATGCCATGGTGCCGCTGGATACCGGCTGTGTCATGCAGCTGCTGCGCCGACAGTATCCGGATAAAGACAGCGCAGTGCTGCAATGCGCCGCCGCAGGCTGTCAGGGCATCGCGGGTGACGCGCTGGCGGCACTCAGCGATGAGGCGGAAGAAATGACGCAGCTGGCGGGCGAATTTTTGCGTGCATTGGAGTGCAGGCAAGAGCTGGGACTGCTGCAGGCGGCAGAAAACTGCTCCGGCTTATCGCGGCAGCAGTTTTCTCATGTGCTGACAGCGCTGCGCACCGCACTGCGCGATGCGATTTTCTGCGCGCGCGGCATACCGTCCCCGCTGCTTCCGGCTCTGTCCGAACAGACACAGGCGGTGAGCCGAACGCTCACCGTGCGCCAATTGCTCGCACTGTATGATTGGATGGGAGAGCTGGACGAACGCATTTCCCGCAATCCGAGCATGGCGCTGCTGACAGGATGTCTTGCCGCCGGAAGCTTTGAGCGGATACAATAGATTTTATGAGAGAGCGTTTCGCCGCTTTGGCGAGATGTAGGAGGAACAAATTTGGCTCAGATTATAGGCGTCCGATTCAAAGAAGTCGGAAAAGTATATTATTTTGACCCGTGCGGCATCCAGACAACAGTGGGACAGCATGTCATCGTTGAGACGGCACGGGGCGTAGAATATGGAGAAGTTGCCATTGCCAACAGAGATGTTGCAGAGGGCGAGGTCACCAAGCCACTCAAAAAGCTGCTGCGCGTTGCGACACATTCGGATGAAAAGGTCGTAGAGACCAATCAAAAGCGCGCAAAGGAAGCCTTTGCGATTTGCGAAAAGAAAATTGCGGAGCACAAGCTGGATATGAAGCTGGTCTCCGTCGAATATACATTTGATCTCAATAAGGTTCTGTTTTATTTCACAGCGGATGGCCGTGTAGACTTCCGCGAGCTGGTCAAGGATCTGGCATCGGTCTTTCGCACCCGCATCGAGCTGCGTCAGATTGGCGTGCGCGATGAGGCGAAGGTTCTGGGTGGATTGGGCATCTGCGGCAGACCGCTGTGCTGTGCATCGTTTTTGGACGATTTTCAGCCGGTATCTATCAATATGGCAAAACAGCAGAATTTGTCGCTCAATCCGACAAAAATTTCCGGCACCTGCGGCAGACTGATGTGCTGCCTGAAATATGAGCAGGAGGCATATGAAGAATTGGCGCGCGTGACACCGCGCATAGATTCCACGGTGCAGACACCGGACGGCATCGGTGTGGTGCTCAGCAACGCCATGCTGCGCGGACAGTGCACTGTACAGCTGGAGGACGATCCGGACACGCCGCGCGTGTATGCGTGTGCAGATTGTCAGGTCTTGCAGGCAGGACGCAGAACGCGCCGTCCTGCGCGTCCGATGTCGGCAAAGCCGGCAGCTGCGCCGAAGGTTGCGGAAAAGCTGACTGACAGCATCGAGCCGCAGGAGCAGCACGAGGGCGCGCACAGCGAGCCACAGGAAAATCGCCGTTCCGAACGCCCGAAAAAACGCCGCAAGCCTTCAGAAGCTGCGGCAAAGCAGGGCGGAGAGCACGGAGAAAAGCGGGAAAAATATGCAAAAAACGGCGACAAGCAGCATAAATCCCGTCCGCGCCGTCCGCACCGTGAGCGCAATAACAAAAATGCCGAACAGGGAGAAAACCGTCCGGCACAAAATGAGCGCCGCCCGCAGGAGGGCAAAGACTTTGTCGATGCGCATCGTCCGCCGCGCCGCCGCCGTCCGAGAAGACGGCCCAAGGAGGACAACAAATCCGGTACGCCGGAAACATAACGAGAGCAACGCCTGCCAAGGCAATTGGCAGGCGTTTTTTTCTTGCAGTGCTTGATGAATAGATGCGGATATGCTACACTGAAAGCAAGAAAAGCTGATATGGAGAATGAGGAGAAACAGATATGAGTAAAATAGCAATTCTTGCGGATTCCAGCTGTGATTTTACGCCGGAACGTGCACAAAAAGCAGGATTTTCCGTCGTTCCGCTTCAGGTGGCTTTTGAGGACGGTTCGGTATATCGAGACGGTATCGATCTGACCAGCGAGGAGTTTTTCAAAAAGCTCGCTGCGAGCAAGCAATTGCCGAAAACCAGCCAGCCGACCATTGAGACATGGATGGATGCCATGAAGCAGTTTGCGGATTATGATGATATCATTGTTATTACGGTATCCGGCAAGGTGTCCGGCTCGCTGAGCGGTGCCAGTATGGCGCGCCGTATGCTGCGGGAGGAAGAAGAATTTCAGCCCAACATTCATCTGATAGACTCGATGACGGCGTCCGGCGCTGTGGCGGGCTTCGCGCTGGAAGCTGTGCGCATGGTGCGCGAGGGCTGTCGGGCACAGGAGATTCTCAACCGTCTGTTGTATTTGCAGAATCATTTGGCGGTGTATTTTATTTTTGACAGCTTGGAATATCTGCGCAAAGGCGGCCGCATCGGAAAGGCAACCGCTCTTGCGGGCAAGGTCATGGGCATTAAGCCGCTGCTCACGTTTTTTGAGGGAGAACCGAAGAATGTGGACAAGGTGCGCGGTGTACAGGCCGGCTGCAAAAAGCTCGTCGAGGGATTCTTGCGGCACGCCGCAGACCTGCATCATGTCATGGTGATTTCGTCTTGTGCGCCGGAGCGCGTTGAGATGATTACGCGCATGCTCCAGACGCATATCAGTGACATTGCAATCACGTATGTAGAAATCGGTGCGGTCATCGGAACCTATGTCGGCCCGGGCGGCATTGCGCTGGTATATGAAGAAAAGGAAGCACGTTGGTAAAAAAGCGGCATCGCTCTGTACATTTTGTATTTTCATGATATAATGAAAGCTATGTAGAAAAGAGTTCAAAGGAGGCTTCCTTCCGGCGTTCGGCAGCATAGAGATGCGATGGTGCCGGAGTGATCCCATAGGGAGGAGAAAAATCATGAGACATAACTATTTATCCGCAGATCTGGCGGGCGAAATCGGCGGTCAGAATCGGCATGTTGTTCTGTTCGGTCAGGTGGGCAGCGGCAAGACAAGTATTTTTAACTTGCTGGTCTCGCACCGCAAGGACATCAAACGGAGCGGAAAAGAAAAGTACGGTCCGATTGTCGGCAGCTGCCGTCTTGGACACATCGGGGAAGTTACGCTGATTGACACCGCCGGACTCAACGACGTCAGTGAGCTGGACGGCGAAAATGCAACGAGCGTGCGCAATACGGTTCGCCGCGCTGACATTGCTATTTATGTAATTAACATCCAGGAATTTGATGAAACGGCGCGTCAGACCTATCAGCATGCGCATGATTGGCTCGTCAAAAATGATGTGCCGTATCTGCAGGTATTTAACCGCTGTGACGAAGCGTATGCGGGCGATATTGCCAAGCTCAAAATGGAGTTTCCGGATGCAATCTTTATCTCTGCCAATACGTCCGGCTCGATATCGCTGCTGCGTGCCCGCCTGTCGCAGATGGTTCGAACCAGCGAAGATATCGAAGGTTCTCTTGTGCCGGACAATCTGGTGTGCGAGGGAGATTATGTCCTGCTGCTCGTGCCGGAATCCGGTCTGATTCATGAGTACCTGATTATGATGGACTTGATCAACCGCGGCGCACGCTGCGTCATCATCCACGAGGATGATTTGGAAAACGCGCTCAAGGAGATTCCGCGCGTCGATCTAGTCATTGCCTATGCACGTTCGTTCGGCAAGGTGCGTGATATTGTGCCGGAAAATGTTCCGCTGACCTCGTATTCGCTGCTGTATGCAAAACAGCGCGGTGTGCTCGAGGACTTCATCGCCGGTGCGCGCACGCTGGGTGATTTGAAGGAAAACAGCCGCATTCTCGTTGCCGTTGGCAGCCGTGCGAGCGAGGTATATAAGGAAATCGGCAGAATCAAGATTCCGCGTTCGCTGCGCCGTGTCGTGGGTGAGGAGCTGCAGATTGATTACAACTTTGGTCTGGATCTGCCGGAGGATTTGTCGTCGTATGATCTCGTCATTCACGACACCGGTGCGACGATGTCCACCCGTTCGGTACAGGCGCGCGTGGCAATTTGCCGCGAGGCAGGCGTTCCGTCTGCGAACTACGGCACCGTGCTGGCGGCACTGGCCGGTGTGCTGGATCGCTGCGAAGCAGTGCTGCTGCCGAAAGAATAAACTTCAAATAAAAAGCAAAAACGGATGTCCGTGCGGACATCCGTTTTTTGCGTAGAAAATAGCTGAAAAATTTATTTCGAAAACGCAAAAATCGTGTTGCTTTTGCAAAGTAACACAAAAATGTCCATCAAATTTAGATAAAGTGCTGTAAAATACAGGGACACATTGTGTGCGACAAAAACATTTTGTAATTTTGGTAAATTATCCTTCAAATTTCCTGTGAAATGCTGTATAATTTTTCTAGAGATATCTTCTGCTTCAACGGAAGAAAAATTCTATGAAAAAAATAAAATAGGAAATATGAGGTGTTTTGAAATGGGCTATATGGAAGAATATCGCAAGTGGATGGAATCTCCGGCTTTGACCGCAGAGGAACATGCGGAATTGGCAGCTCTGGAGGGCAATGAGAAGGAAATCCAAGAGCGATTTTTTGCACCGCTCTCCTTCGGCACAGCGGGTCTGCGCGGCACGATGGGCATTGGTCTGTATAAAATGAATCGTTTTACTGTCGGTGCAGCAACGCAGGGTCTGGCAAATTTGATTAAGCAGTATGGCCCGCGTGCTATGCAGCGCGGTGTAGCAATTGCCTGCGACAGCCGTCTGCATTCGGATGAGTACTCTCATCTGGCAGCCAGCATTCTGGCAGCGAACGGCATCAATGTCATTGAGTATGAATCCCTGCGTCCGGTTCCGGTGCTTTCGTTTGCGGTTCGTACATATGGCACCCTTGCAGGCGTTATGGTCACTGCATCCCACAACCCGAAGGAGTACAACGGCTACAAGGTTTACTGGGAGGACGGCGCACAGCTGCCGCCGAAGGAAGCTGACGTTGTGGCAAAGGAAATGGACGCGCTGGACATGTTTACTGATGTCAAGACCATGGATCATCAGGAAGCCATTGACAAGGGTTTGATTAAGATTATCGGACCGGAATCCGATGAGATTTACCTGCGTCAGATTCAGAAGATGAGCATCAATCCGGACTGCATCGCACAGGTTGCCGATGACTTCAAGATTATTTACACGCCGTTCCACGGTGCGGGCTACAAGCTGGTTCCGGAAATCCTCAAGCGCATCGGCTACAAGCACGTGATTTGTGTGCCGGAGCAGATGGTCATTGACGGCAACTTCCCGACCGTAAAGTCTCCGAATCCGGAGAACAAGGAAGGCTTTAATCTGGCTATCGAGATGGCAAAGCAGCAGGGTGTTGACCTGATTATCGGCACGGATCCGGACTCCGACCGCTGCGGCACCGTGCTCAAGAGCAGCACCGGTGACTATGTCACGCTGAGCGGCAACCAGATGGGCGTGCTGCTGATTGACTACATCATCACGGCAAAGAAGCTGACCAACACCATGCCGCCGCATCCGGCAGTGCTCAAGTCTGTTGTTTCTACCGAAATGGCACGCAAGGTTGCCAACGACAACGGCGTTGCTTGCTTTGATACGTTTACCGGCTTCAAGTTCCTGGCGGAGAAGATCAAGGAATTCGAAGCAACCGGTTCGCATCAGTACCTGTTCGCCTTTGAGGAGTCTTATGGCTACCTGTGCGGCGACCATGCCCGCGACAAGGACGCTGTCATTGCATCCATGCTGATTGCAGAGATGGCTGCTTATTACCGCACCAAGGGCATGACCCTGTACGATGCAATGCAGGACATGTACAAGCGTTACGGCTATTATGCAGAAGAAACCCTGTCCATCGTGATGCCGGGCGTATCCGGTCTGACCCGCATGGCAGAGCTGATGAAGGAGCTGCGTGAGACCCCGCTCAAGGAAGTTGGCGGAACCGCAGTAAAGGACGTTCGCGATTTGCAGTCCGGCATCCAGACCGAGCTGGCAACTGGCGCACAGACCGAAGTAGAGCTGAAGGGCCAGAACGTTCTGTATTACGATCTGGAGGACGGCACGAGCTTCATCATCCGTCCGTCTGGCACCGAGCCGAAGGTCAAGGTTTACATCATGGCAAACGGCAAGGAAAAGGCAGAAGTAGACGCAAAGATTGAAAAGTACGCGGCTGCTGCAAAGGAAATCGTGAAGTAATTTCGCATAGACAAATGAATCCCTCCGGAAAATGCTCCGGAGGGATTTTTTGTCTTACGCGCAATCCAAACTTGTCTCTCCCTCTGGGAGAGATGTCGCGCAGCGACAGAGAGGGCAGGCTCCCTTGTGAGGGAGTTGGATTGCCGCAGGCAAAGACTGAGGGAGCAGCCGACGAACCCTGACGAATCAGGGTATCTCTCATACGAATTTGTCAGCGCCTTGCCCTCTCAGTCATTTGCCATGCAAATGCCAGCTCTCCCAAAGGGAGAGCCAAGAAGCCGGAGCGAACCGCACACCTGACGAACCAAGTTGACTTGCATACAGACTTGTTCGCGTGCTGCTCCTTCCGTCACGGCTTGTGCCGCGCCACCTTCCTCAGAGAGGAAGGCTTTGGTTTTGCGCGCAAACCAACTTGTCTCTCCCTCTGGGAGAGATGTCGCGCAGCGACAGAGAGGGCAGGCTCCCTTGTGAGGGAGCTGGATTTGCCGCAGGCAAAGACTGAGGGAGCAGCCGACTAACCCTGACGAATCAGGGTATCTCTCATACGAATTTGTCAGCGCCTTGCCCTCTCAGTCATTTGCTTCGCAAATGCCAGCTCTCCCAAAGGGAGAGCCAAGAAGCCGGAGCGAACCGCACACCTGACGAACCAAGTTGACTTGCATACAGACTTGCTCACGTGCTGCTCCTTCCGTCACGGCTTGCGCCGCGCCACCTTCCTCAGAGAGGAAGGCTTTGGTTTTGCGCGCAGACCAACTTGTCTCTCCCTCTGGGAGAGATGTCGCGCAGCGACAGAGAGGGCTGTGTTGAGATTAAATAAAGTCAAACCAGAAGGTCAGCTGCACCGCGTTGTCAACATCTGCGGGGCTGTTCGCGCCGGTGTCTACAGATGCTCGTATCGTCACCTCATCTGCGACGTCTGCTAGATGCTGCATAGCTTGTTTCGTTGCGCCCTTGAAGCTCAAAACATCGCAGATGAAGGTAATCCAGCCCGCGTGGTCGTCGGTATCCATGAACAGGTTCGCGCCGATTTCCCGTGCGAGAGATTGACAGGACGCAGATAACTGCGTGAACGACTGGAACTTTTCCGTGTTTTGGATGTCTGACTCAGGCTTGTTCGCGTCGGAATAATAGTATTTTTCTACTCGCATGAAGATCCCTCCGGCTTTGTCATTTGATACCAATATTATACTTACATTTTTCAGTATATTCAAGTATCTCTTTTCCTACGATAATAAGACATATATCGTGGGAGGAGGTGCCGGTTTGGTTGATTACAGTCCGCTATGGGCAACAATGAAGCAAAAACAGATTACAACATATACGTTAATCACAAAATACGGCATTAATACCCGAACGATTTTTAATTTAAAACACAACAAAGGGATTACAGTCTATACATTGGAGAAGCTGTGCAACATCTTGCAATGTACGCCGAATGATGTTTTACGGTTTATCGATAGCAATTCATGAATAATTATTATAAAAGATTACGAGAATTGCGTGAAGATCATGATTTGACGCAAAAACAGGTGGCGGATTTTCTGGACATGAAACAGCCGCAGTATTGTCGATATGAGCGCGGTTTGCGCGATATACCGACAGATGTGCTGATTCGTCTGGCGAGATTTTATCAGACTTCGACGGATTATATTTTGGGATTGACGGACAATATGTGATTTAGTTTTTATTGCGCACAGACCCACTCGTCTCTCCCTCTGGGAGAGATGTCGCGCAGCGACAGAGAGGGCAGGCTTTCTTGGGAGAAATCGCGATGTAACACAAAAACCTCCCGTTTTTACACGGGAGGTTTTCGCATATATAGATGATATGAGAAGAAAAATAAAGAGGCTTACTTTTCGCTGGAGGAGAGCAGGGAGACATCCTTGCCTTCCAGAATATAGTTGGTGGTGCGCATTGCGCACATCTTGCCGCAC
The DNA here is from genome assembly GCF_018918345.1 of Butyricicoccus intestinisimiae. Classification (NCBI taxonomy): domain Bacteria; kingdom Bacillati; phylum Bacillota; class Clostridia; order Eubacteriales; family Butyricicoccaceae; genus Butyricicoccus; species Butyricicoccus intestinisimiae. The sequence continues at coordinate 167,069 of NZ_JAHLQI010000003.1, read as the reverse complement.
ATGGAGCAGGTGTGACGATCCTGAGGCGGCTTGGATTCGAAGTATTTGCGTGCTTTTTCCCCGTCAATGGCGAGGTCGAACATTTCGTCCCAGTCCAGACGGCGGCGCGCATCGCTCATCTTGTTGTCGATGTCGCGGGCGTGCGGGATGCCCTTTGCCATATCTGCGGCGTGCGCTGCGATTTTGGAGGCAATAATGCCTTCCTTTACGTCATTGACGTCCGGCAGACGCAGATGCTCTGCCGGTGTGACATAACACAGGAAGTCAGCACCGTATGTCGCTGCAATCGCACCGCCGATTGCGGAAGTGATATGGTCATAACCCGGAGCAATATCGGTTACGATTGGACCGAGAACATAGAACGGCGCACCGTGGCACAGACGCTTTTCAATTTCCATATTCGCCTTGATTTCATTGAGCACCATGTGGCCAGGACCTTCGATCATGACCTGTACGTTCTTTTCCCAAGCGCGCTTGGTCAGGATGCCCAGCTCAATCAGCTCGGTAATCTGGCTGGCATCTGTGGAGTCGTGGTTGGAACCCGGACGCATGGCATCACCCAAGCTGATGGTGACGTCATATTCGTGCAGAATGTCGCACAGCTCATCGAAATACTCGTAGAACGGGTTTTCGTTGCCGGTCATTTCCATCCATGCGAACAGCAGAGAGCCGCCGCGCGATACAATGTTGGTCAGACGCTTGGTCTGCTTGAAGGTATCAATGGTCTTGCGGTTGATGCCTGCGTGAATGGTCACAAAGTCTACGCCGGTCTTAGCGTGCGCTTCGACGACGCGCAGAAAATCCTTTGCTTCGATGCTCTTCAGATCTTTTTCCAGATAGCCAACGGCGTCATACATCGGAACCGTGCCGATCATCGCCGGAGACATATCAATCAGTTCCTGACGGAAGGTGTGGGTCTTGCCGTAATTGGACAGATCCATAATTGCCTCTGCGCCGTAATCAATGGACATGCGAACCTTTTTGAATTCCTCTTCATAATCATGACAGTCGCCGGAAATACCGAGATTGACGTTGATTTTGGTCTTCAGACCTTCGCCGATGCCTTCCGGAGACAAGGACGTGTGGTTGCGGTTCGCCGGAATGACGACAGTGCCGCGGGCAATGCGGTCGCGCAGAACTTCTGCGTCAATATTTTCCTTCTTTGCGACAACTTCCATCTGCGGGGTGATAATCCCCTGCTTGGCTGCTTCAATCTGTGTTTTGTACATGCTGATCCTCCTAAAAGAAACGTGGGAACAACGTAGGAAACAAAAAAATGCACTGATTTCGCAGGAAATCAATGCATATCTGGATTCAGTATCCGAAATACCTTTACTTCCTACAACGGTGTTAACCGACAGGTTCAAAGGGTCAGGTTTTAACCTTCTCAACTCGATGCCCGAACGGACATACGGTAGTTCCCCTGTAAATTGGTATTATTGTAGCAAAAATACGGAAGAATGTCAATGTAAAAAAGAGGAAATAGACAAATACAGCAGGAAAAATGCAAGAATGTATAAAAAAGGCAAAAGAAAAACACATGACATCCAGGCCGCACGATTGCACAGCCCCCGCCATGTGTTTTCATTTCAGAAAAGAGAAAAAGAGGAATCCGTGCGGAGAGCACGGAGAGTAGACACAGCACTGATTGCTCAGTGACTTGCCTGTTGTTGATGGATGTATTATAGCATTGCCTCATCTTCCTGAAAAGATACAAATTTCATGAAACAAATCACAGCCATCTGGCGGGCAACTGTGCAAGTATACAATGCGTGCAGGAAGCATTTTCTGCACATGCAGAAAATGCGGAGACTTGGATTGTGTTCGACGGAAAATGCAGGATTTCGCAAATACAGACTGCATGGAAAAATTGCAATTGGACGGTAAAAAAACAGCGGAAATTCGCAAAAAAACTTGTACAATCTGTATGAATGCGCTGCAAAATGAAACAAGACGCCTCGCGGCGGACGAAAAAAATGACATGTACAAAATACAGGAAAATTTTCCGAAAATTTTTACTTTACAAACGGCGTGCCGTGTGATATGATGCAGTAGTTAGCGTATCCCCCTCACTGAGCAGTCTGGATACCGGACACGTTTGACCGTGTCCTTACACCTGAGCCGCTGCCCGGTGTGCGGAAAGCTACAAACTATATTATATTATGAGGTGTCTAATTATGATCCGCAAAGAACAGAAGGCTGAAGTTATTGCTGCAAACCGTACCCACGAGACCGACACCGGTTCTCCGGAAGTACAGATCGCAATCCTGACCGAGCGCATCAAGCAGCTCACCGAGCATCTGAAGGAGCACAAGCACGACAACCATTCCCGTCGTGGCCTGCTGAAGATGGTTGGTCAGCGCCGCAACATGCTCGCTTACCTGAAGAAGAAGGACATCGAGCGTTACAGAGCTATCATCGCTAAGCTCGGCATCAGAAAGTAAGTACTTGTTCATGAGAGAGGAAGGCCGCACGCGCTGCGGTCGTCCTCTCTGCCCGTTTATGAAGGAATGGACTGGACGGCAATTCCTTGAGCAGTTGAAGGAAGTGTGGACGTGCTGCCACATCTGCTTCAAGTGCTTGAAGGACTGTCGGCCTTTCCGAAAAAACGAAGAATTTTATTAAGATAGGAGACAGTTATGACGACGATTACCCATAAGTCATTTGATGAAGCGCGCGTGTTTAAGACCACGTTCGCAGGCCGCGAGCTGACTGTTGAGACCGGCAAGGTTGCACAGCTGGCAAATGGTTCCGCTCTGGTTCGCTACGGCGATACCGTAGTTCTCGTTACCGCTACCGCTTCCCCGAAGCCGCGTGAGGGCGTGGATTTCTTCCCGCTTTCCGTTGATTTTGAAGAAAAGCTGTACGCAGTAGGCCGTATCCCGGGCTCCTTTATGCGCCGCGAGGGCAAGGCAAGCGAGCAGGCTACCATCGCTTCCCGTCAGATCGACCGTCCGATGCGTCCGTTGTTCCCGAAGGATCTGCGCAATGACGTATCCATCGTGTGCACCGTTATGGGCAACGATTACGACAACTCCCCGCAGGTAACTGCTCTGAATGGTGCATCTATCGCAGTTGCTATTTCTGATATTCCGTTCAACTACACCGTAGCAGGCGTAGACGTTGGTCTGGTAGACGGCGAGTTCGTGCTGAATCCGACGCTGGAGCAGCGCCAGAAGAGCCTGATGGACGTCACCGTTTGCGGCACCGCTGAGAAGATCGTTATGATCGAGGCTGGCGCAAAGGAAGTTCCGGAAGATCAGATGCTGGATGCTCTGCTGTTTGCACACGAGGAAATCAAGAAGATGTGTGCATTCATCGACTCCATCAAGGCAGAGATCGGCAAGCCGAAGTTTGAGTACGAGCATCATGATATCGATCATGAGCTGTTCGACCAGATCGAAGCATTCGCACGCGCAAAGGTAGAGGTTGCCTTTGACACCGACGACAAGACGGTTCGTGACGCCCGCATGCAGGTAGTTCGCGAAGAAATCGACGAGATGCTGGGTGAAGAAGTTGCTACTGAGCGCGCAGCTGAAATCTCCGAGATCGTGGACAAGCTGTGCAAGAAGGTTGTTCGCCACTGGCTGACACAGGGCAAGCGCGTAGACGGCCGCGGCATGGAAGAAGTTCGTCCGCTGGCATCCGAAGTTGGTGTTCTGCCGCGTGCACATGGTACCGGCCTGTTTACCCGTGGTCAGACGCAGGTTCTGTCTGTCTGCACGCTGGGCACGCTGTCTGATGCACAGACGCTGGATACCATCTTCGAGCAGAAGGAGAAGCGGTATATCCATCATTATAACTTCCCGTCCTTCTCTGTTGGCGAGACCCGCCCGTCCCGCGGTCCTGGCCGTCGTGAAATTGGTCATGGCGCGCTGGCTGAGCGTTCTCTGGTGCCGGTACTGCCGTCTGTAGAAGAATTTCCGTATGCAATCCGCGTGGTATCTGAGGTTCTGTCCTCCAACGGTTCTACTTCTCAGGGCTCTGTTTGCGGCTCCACGCTGGCTCTGATGGATGCAGGCGTTCCGATCAAGGCTCCGGTAGCCGGTATTTCCTGCGGTCTGATTACCGATGACGGTCAGGAAACCACCTTTACCGATATTCAGGGCGTAGAGGACTTCTACGGCGACATGGACTTCAAGGTAGCAGGTACCAAGAAGGGCATCACCGGTATTCAGGTAGATATCAAGGTTGACGGTCTGACTCCGTCCATCATCAAGGAAGCATTCCGCAAGTGCCGCGATGCTCGTTACAAGATTCTCGACGATGTTATGCTCAAGGCAATTGCTGAGCCGCGCGCTGATGTTTCCGAGTGGGCACCGAAGACCATGACCATCCACATCAATCCGGACAAGATCCGTGACGTTATCGGCAAGGGCGGCGCTGTCATCCAGAAGATTACCGCCGAGTCCGGCGCAAAGGTTGACATCGCTGAGGACGGCACCGTAAGCATTTCCGCTATCAACGGTTCTGACGGCGAGAAGGCAAAGAAGATGATTGAAACCATCGTCAAGGATCCGGAAGTCGGTGATGTATTCTACGGCAAGGTTGTTCGTCTGATGGGCTTCGGCGCATTCGTACAGATCGCACCGGGCAAGGACGGTCTGGTTCATATCTCCAAGCTGGAGAAGCGCCGCGTTGAGCGCGTAGAAGACGTTGTCAATGTTGGCGACATGATTTGGGTTAAGGTCATTGAGATTGATGACAAGGGCCGCATCAACCTGTCCCGTAAGGACGTAAAGGAAGAAGAAAAAGTCCTGTAATTGGCGTTTTAAATGAAAAAAGAGGCTGTATCCGGCAAGGATACAGCCTTTTTGGTTCAAGGAAAGATTGGAAAAATTTCCTTGTACGCCAAAGAAACACGTGTGCTAGACGGGCGCGGAACAGAATATGCTGTGGAAAAGACAGCCGTGAAAAAACCGAAGTTCTCAGGAGAACTTCGGCTGATACAAAAATTGCTCACTGTTGGAATTTTCGCCACAGCGTGTATCCGGCTGTGAGTGCGCCGGCATAGCGCAGCAGCAGGGTATCCGGGGACAGCAGTGCGGCCGGCACCAGAGAAATGCCGCCCGGCAGCGGGAGGGGCAGCGTATTTAAAATCGGTGCGAGAAATGGCGCGAGCGCCAGATACAGCGCCGGAAGCGTGACAAAAACAATGGTTAATCCGTCTACGTGAGGCAGATGTCCGAGAAATGCACCGCAAACGGCAAAGGTAATCAGGGTGACAATATAGCTGGAATCCGGAGAGATTAGGGTGGCAGAAGCAAAGTGGCTGATGCTCAGCACGATGCAGAACATCGCGTCCCAGACCAGCAGATACAGCAGACGCATGGAAAGAACTCCTTTCTGATTTATGTACAGAATGTTCTTTCAGTATATCGTTATCTGGGAAAAAAAGCAAGGAATTGATAAAAGAACTTACATTTTTGTCGAAAAAGACTTGACAGAATGTGAAGAACGGCGTATATTAACTTTCAGTAAAAGATACTTAATTGGAGGCAAGTAAAATGGCTGGATTAGCAGAGCTTTCGCATAAGGCTCAAAGAGCGGCAGCAAGCGTCATCATTGATCATGTGCTGTCCAATGCGAAGAAAGATAGAGAAAAAGCATTCCTCGACATCGTCGATTTCGCAGAGAAGTTCTGGGGAGACGGCATGCCGAAGGAAAATTATGATAAGGTTCGTGAGGCAATTCGCCATCCGGAAGGAAACAAGTGGATTCGCTTTATCAACCGCGTGCTCGACGAAACCGACCCGCATGTCGCAAAGATGGCGGCTCTGAATCTGGGCTTTGAGGCATTCTTCCGCGGCACCAAGGAGATTCGCAAAAACCGCAAGAAGTATGACTGCAACATTCCGTGGCTGATTTTGTTTGACCCGACCTCTGCATGCAACATGCACTGCACCGGCTGCTGGTCCGGCACATATGGTCACAAGCACAACCTGTCCTTCGAGGATATGGATAAAATTGTCACGCAGGGCAAGGAGCTGGGCGTATACCTGTATATGATGACTGGCGGCGAACCGCTCGTCCGCAAAAAGGATATTCTTAAGCTGGCAGAGAAGCACAACGATGTAGAATTCTCTCTGTACACCAACTCTACGCTGATTGACGAGGATTTCTGTAAAGAAGTCGTCCGTCTGGGCAACCTGACCTTCCAGCTGTCCATCGAGGGCACGCCGGAGACCAACGATGAGCGCCGCGGCGCAGGTCATTACGCTGCGGTTATGCGCGCAATGGATCTGCTCAAGAAGTACGGCATTTTGTTCGGTACGTCCATTTGCTACACGAGACACAACGTCGAGGCTGTCACCAGCGATGAGTTCCTCAAGATGATTGCTGACAAGGGCGCGCGCTTCGGCTTCTACTTCCACTATATGCCGGTCGGCAACAATGCTGCACCAGAGCTGATGCCGACGATGGAACAGCGCAAGTACATGATTGAGCGCATTCGCTACGTTCGTTCCAGCAAGTCTGATATTGAGTTCTATCCGATGGACTTCCAGAACGACGGTGAGTTTGTCGGCGGATGTATCGCAGGCGGCAGAAACTACTTCCATATCAACTCTGCCGGCGACGCAGAGCCGTGTGTGTTCATTCATTACTCGAACACCAATATCCATGGCAACTCGATTCTGGAGATGCTGCAGAGCCCGCTGTTTAAGGCATATCATGACGGTCAGCCGTTCAATCACAACCATCTGCGCCCGTGTCCGATGCTGGAGAATCCGGAGCTGCTGCAAAAGATGGTGCACGAGACCGGCGCACACAGCACGGATTTGGAGTCTCCGGAGTCGGTAGAGCATCTGTGCGAAAAGTGCAAGGATTACGCTGCTTGCTGGGCAAAGGAAGCGGACGAAATTTGGACACATGAGACACACAAGAAACCGAGTTATCAGAACTACAAGCCTTCTAACATTATCAAGTAATGTACTGAGGTGAAGTGGTGTGGAGTATGAAAAATTGGCAAAAGAACTGGTTGAAATGCAGGTGGAAAATGCGCGTCCGTTGAGTTGGATTGCGGATTGCATTGCAGCCAGAGGAGAAGAACAGCTGTTATTGATGCTTGCACATCGAGACAAAGCGGTGTGCGCGGGAGAATTGGCGGAGTGTGTCGGCTTGACCTCCGGCCGCGTGGCAAACATTCTCAAGCAATTGGAGCGCAAGGGATATATCGAGCGCACGCCGGGAACACAGGATAAAAGAAAAGTCCTTGTATGCTTGACAGCTGCCGGACGAGAGTATGCCAAGCAGGTCTATCACAAGGAAGTAGACGGCTATGCATGGCTGCTTTGTGTGCTGGGAGAAGCGGACGCACGCGAGTTTATGCGCCTGCTCAAGCAGGGCGTGAAGCTGCTTGGCCCGCATCATGACGAACTGTTTCAATTGCCGTAAGGCAGGTTGAGAAGCTGGGAGAAATCCCAGCTTCTTTGGCGTTTTGCAAAACAAAAAGTTAACAAGATGTTGCAATAAAAAACCGATAAAACGGTTCGCAACCGGTTTATAGTATGTTATACTAAAACAAACAGTAGAATAGAGCGATTCCTTTTACGGAATCGCTAAGGGAGAGATTGATTGATGTATGACCGTATTACATTGCCAAACGGTGTGCGCATCGTAGCGGAGCACGTGCCGGGCATGCGTTCGGCTGCGATTGGCATTTGGATTATGAACGGCTCCCGACATGAGCCGGAACAACTCAGCGGCATCTCGCATTTTATTGAGCATATGGTATTTAAGGGAACTGCAAAACGCTCTGCCCAGCATATTGCCATTGCGATGGATGCCATCGGCGGACAGGTCAACGCTTTTACGACAAAGGAGTGCACCTGCTTTTACTTAAAAACACTGGATAAGCATCTCAAGACCGGTGTGGAAATTCTCGCGGATATGTTCCTGCATTCCACATTCAACGAACGGGATTTAGAGCTGGAGCGCGGCGTTGTTCTCGAAGAAATCGACATGTACGAAGACTCGCCGGAGGACGTGGCAACGGAGAAAATCTTTGAGGCGTGCTACGACGGCTTTTCGCTGGGACGCCCGATTCTCGGAAACGAAGAATGCCTGCAAAAAATGACCGGTGACACCCTGCACAAGTACATGGATGAATACTACCGTCCGAAAGATACGATTGTTGCGATCGCAGGTTCGTTTACAAAGGATGACATTCAGTTTATCTGCGATTTGTTCTCCGAAATGGAGGGCAGCGGCCGCAACGTCATCGAACCGGCGGGCTATGCGCCGAAGATTATCGTTCGTCCGAAGGAAATCGAACAGAACCACCTGTGCATTGCATTTCCGGGTCTGCCGATTCGCGCAGAAGAACGCTATGTCAATGCACTGATGGGTGCCATTTTGGGCGGAGGCATGGCATCCCGCCTGTTCCGCACCGTGCGTGAGGAAAACGGTCTGTGCTATTCGGTGTACTCGTTCAACACCTCGCATGAGGACACCGGCATGTTTGCCATTTATACCGCTCTTGGCAAAGAGACAGAGAGCAAGGCGGTCGAGTTAATCAAGGAAGAGTGCCTGCGTCTGGCTGAGGAAGGACCGGATCGTTCCGAGCTGCGCCGCTGCCGTGAGCAGGCAAAGACCAACATGCTGCTTGGCTTGGAGAGCACATCAGGCAGAATGAACCAGCTGGGACGCAGTGAGATGTTCTTTGACCATGCGTTGGAGCTGGAAGAAGTTATCGCACTGTATGACGCGGTCACGGAAGAAGACATTGCCAATTTGGCACGCAGCATCTTTGACTTTGAACAGGCATCTATCTGCGCCGTTGGAAAGGTACAGGATGAAGCGTACTATGACAAGCTGCTGAGAGGATAAACCGAATATTTGAGATAAGCGACGGCGCAGCAGGTTTTTTGCTGCGCCGTCAGTTGCTATCCGACGTGTTTTTTTAGGGAGAACAACATGGAACAGTATATTCTTTCGATTGACGCAGGCACGACGAGTGCCCGCTGTATTATATTTGATAAGCAGGGCAATGTGCGTGCGATGAAGCAGCGTGAGCTGCACATGGTATATCCGCATGACGGATGGGTGGAACAATCTGCGCGAGAAATCTGGGAGGTACAGCGCACGGTTTGTCAGGAGGCGATTGCTGCGCTGGCTATCCGACCCGAACAGATTGCCGCCATTGGCATCACCAATCAGCGCGAGACAACCATTGTCTGGGATAAACAGACGGGAGAACCCATTGCACCGGCGATTGTTTGGCAGTGCCGCAGAACGGCGTCTATGGCGGAGGATCTGCGCACCCGCGGCTTGGAACCGTATATCCGCAAGACGACCGGTCTGCTCGTGGATGCCTATTTTTCCGCGACGAAAATCAGTTGGATTCTTGATCACGTGACGGGCGCGAGACACCGCGCCAAACGCGGCGAGCTGCTGTTTGGCACGGTGGACAGCTGGCTGATTTGGAATTTGACGGGCGGCAAGCGGCATGTGACAGACGTGACCAATGCGGCGCGCACGATGCTGTTTGATATTCACGCGCACAAGTGGGATGCGGCGATTTGCCGCGAGCTGGATATTCCGATGGAGCTGCTGCCGGAGGTTGTGCCGTCGAGCGGTGTACTCGGAGAGACTGAGGCACAGCTGTTCGGCGCTCCGATTCCGATCGCTGGTGTGGCGGGAGATCAGCAGTCCGCGCTGTTCGGTCAGACCTGCTTTGAGCCGGGCAATGCCAAGAACACATATGGAACCGGCTGCTTTTTGCTCATGAATACCGGAGACAAACCGGTAGAGAGCCACAACGGCCTGCTGACGACGGTTGCTTGGGAAATAGACGGAAAGATAACATATGCGCTGGAAGGGTCTGTGTTTGTCGCAGGTGCGGCAATTCAGTGGCTGCGCGACGAAATGGGTCTGGTCAAGCAGTCGGCGGATACCCAGGCGCTGGCACAGTCAGTGCAGGACACGGGCGGGGTATATTTTGTGCCGGCGTTTACCGGCTTGGGCGCGCCGTACTGGGACCCGTATGCCCGCGGCATGCTCATTGGATTGACGCGCAGCACCAGCCGCGCACAGGTCGTGCGTGCGGTGCTGGAATCGCTTGCCTATCAAACGGCGGATGTGCTGCGTGCGATGCAGCAGGACGCCGGTATTGCCCTGCAAACGCTGCGTGCGGACGGCGGCGCGAGCGCCAACGACTTTTTGATGCAGTTTCAGTCGGATCTTTGCCATGTGCCCGTGACGCGACCCGCCTGCGTAGAGACAACCGCAATGGGCGCTGCATTTCTGTCGGGATTGGCGGTTGGATTCTGGGCGGATTTTTCGGACATCAAACGCACCGTGGCAGTGTCCCGCACATTCCAGCCGCAAATGGACAGCGCACAGCGCATGAAGAAGCTGGCGGGCTGGGAAAAAGCCGTGTCGCGCTGCAGAGATTGGGCATAAGCATCATATCATATACAAGAAAGGACGGATGACAATTGAAAAAACTGATTCGAGACTATTTGCTGCAATACCTTATGATTACGGCGGGAGCGATTTTGGCAGCGTTTGCGCTGGAAGAATTCCTCGTGCCGAATACCGTGCTGGACGGCGGTATCACAGGCATCAGCATTATCTTAAATCAGCTGACGTTACAGCCAATCAGTATCTTTATTATCGTTCTCAACTTGCCGTTCCTGCTGCTGGGATTTCAGCAGCTCGGCAAGCGCTTTTTTGTCAGCGGCATTTACGGCATGGTGATTTTCACGGTATTTTTGGAAGTGTTTGCGGAATTTCAAAACGCGACCAGCTCGGAGCTGCTGGCGGTTGTGTTCGGCGGTGTATTGCTGGGCGTCGGCGTTGGTCTGGTGCTGCGCAGCGGCGGATGTCTGGACGGCTCGGAAGTGGTTGCGATGATTGTGAGCAAGCGCAGCAATTTTTCGACCGGTCAGATTATCTTCGGCATCAACGTTGTGATTTATATTGTGGCGGGCTTTCTGTTCGGCTGGGATCGCGCGATGTACAGCCTGCTGACATACTTCATCAGCTTTAAAGTCATCGACATGGTTGAAGAAGGCTTGGAGCAGGCAAAGGCGGCAATGATTATCACGGATCATTCCGGCCTGCTGGCGGACATGATTTATCAGCGTCTGGGACGCACCTGCACGATTCTCGAAGGAGAAGGACTCATCAGCGGAAAGAAGGTCGTGCTGTACTGCGTGCTGACGCGCTTGGAAATCAATGAGCTCAAACGCATCATCAAGGAATACGACGGCTCTGCCTTTGTCACGATCAGCGATGTATCTGAGATTATCGGCAGACATATTAAGAGCTCGTCTGGTACAGCAGAACAGGAAGAAACCGCCTGAAAAGCTGTAAAATAGGCTGTGAAAATGTTTTTTAAAAAAACTTAAAAATATTGTTGACAAAACGCCAAATACTTGGTATACTAATCAAGCAGTCAGGGATGACGCAAAAAACAAAACGGTATGCGCCAGTAGCTCAGCTGGATAGAGTGTTTGGCTACGAACCAAAAGGTCGGGGGTTCGAATCCCTTCTGGCGTACCAAGGCAACTACTTGATTTCGAGTAGTTGCCTTATTTTTTTTCTCCGCGTAAAAATTTAAGCGAGGTGTGTCAAACACCTCGCTTTTTCTATTCAGTGGATAAACGTTTGAAAACTGTGGATGCCAGTGTCGCGGTACACCGGATACCGGTCAATTTCAAAGAAATTATTCTGCACCGTCCACAGACCGCCGCGGGACTTCACCGCCATGTCAAAATATTCCGGCGCAAGAGACAGCGTGTTGCTGTCATAGCTTCCGGACGGATAGGACAGCACGGAGGGAATGCGCCCTGTCATGCGGGCGATAGCCAGCTGAGACTGCGCGAACTGCTGTTTTTGCTGGTCGGCAGACAACGAGGCAAGCTCCTTGTGATCTTGGGTGTGGCTTTGGATGGATACCAGACCGGAATCCGCCATTTCTTTAATCTGTGCCGCAGTCATCGAATACTGCCCGCCGACAGAGGACGGAATGACAAAAATCGTCGCCTTGACGTTGTACTTTTGCAGCAGCGGATACAAGTCGGTGTAGTTGTTGTTATAGCCGTCATCAAAGGTCAGAATCACCGGTTTTCTGTATTGGTCAAGATGCGGCAAATCCGAGAAGAAAATCGGGTCGTAGCCGTTTTCGGTCAGGTATTTGAGCTGTGCTTCCATATCGGGCGGGGAGAGGAATAAGCCTTCTAAGCCCCATGTCTGGTCAGAGACCGCGTGGTACATGAGAACAGGAACCTGTCTGCCGGACGGAATGGCCGCGGTGTCAATTTTGGGAGATAGATACATCGTCTGATTCTCCGTGTCGCTCAAATACCGCAGAGAAAGCGCATCAGACAACACCTGTATGTCAATCCAGCATTCCGAGACGGAATCATCGCTGTTTTTGATGACGCGAACCGAATCATCGTTTGCCGAGAGCACGTGTGTCTGACCGCTCTCGTCGGTCAGCGTGACGTTTTCACTGTCCGCCGACCATTTCAGCCACGAGAATGCCTTCTGTACGTCTGCACAGGATAATAGGGTCACATCGTCTATTTGCAGTGCAGAAAGCTGTACGCCGTCTGTATGAACCGGAATGTCCGTGTGCTCGCTGTCGCGCAGGGAAATAGACTGCACTTGCTTTTGCGCCTGCGCCGTTTGGGCGCTTTCACTCGGCGCACCGGAACAGCCGGATAAACAGAACAGTCCCAGTATGGCAACGCCGCAAAGCCATTGTTTGTTCATAATATCTCTCCTTTTGGTAGGTTTTGTACAAAGGTATTGTAGCGGAGCGGCGGGAACGTGTCAAATCAGACGGTCAATTGATGGGACATCAGCTAATTACTTCTATTTTATTGATGTTTCCCTTATAGGTAACAGCACTCTGAAAACGTTCGCAATATACGGTGTCACCGACATTGACCTGATCATATTGTTCTTTTGTGCAGGATAATGTGTAGTAGTAATCTTTTTGCTGCAAGGCATCGATTGTTTCCTTGATCACAATATAATGCTGAGAACCAGACATCTGCTTATCTGCTACCACTACTTTACCACCCATAGCGTAGTAGGAATGCTCAGCACGGTAGTTGTGATAACATAGACCTGCGCCGATTAGAACGAGGACGAGAATTCCCGCTATAAGAAGTTTCTTTCGAAGTTTCATAAGTTTCATAAGACAAACCTCCATTTCTAAGTGAGCGATAGAAAGTAATGTCTGATATGTGACAAAAATGCGAAAACGATTGGAAATGTTGCATATATTTTATATACAAAAAATAACATGCATTATATGGATTGTCAATAAATAAGCTGGAATCTTAAGAAATAAAGTAAGAATCCGCCAATTGTCGGAAAATACGTAGCACAATAGAAAAAGGCGATTCCTCGCGGAACCGCCTTTTTGCTTGTCTGATGTTAAATGTCCAGCAGGTCGCTGTACTCCTTGAGTGCGCCGTCGGTCTCGTGCGCGAGGACGCGCTTTGCAAGAATCTTGCCGAGCTGTACGCCTTCCTGATCGAAGCTGTTCAGATTCCAGATAAAGCCCTGGAACATGACCTTGTTCTCAAAGTGTGCGAGCAGAGCGCCGAGCGCAGCCGGTGTCAGCTGGTCACCGATGATGATGCTGGACGGGCGGCCACCCTCGAACTTCTTGTTGTTGTCCGAATCGTCCTTGCCGCAGGCAAAGGCAACAATCTGTGCGACAACGTTAGCGCACAGCTTTTGCTGGCTTGTGCTGCCCTGAATGGTGACATCCATGCCGATCTGGCTGTTCTTGAAGCCGATAAACTGCAGCGGGGTAATATCTGTGCCCTGATGCAGCAGCTGATAGAACGAGTGCTGACCGTTGGTGCCCGGCTCACCGAAAATTACCGGACCGGTTGCGTAATGAATCGGCTCGCCGCGGCGGTTGACGGACTTGCCGTTGGACTCCATGTCCAGCTGCTGTAAATGAGCAGGGAAGCGGCTGAGTGCCTGCGAATACGGCAGAACAGCGGTACACTGATAATTCTGTACATTGCGCTCGTATACGCCGATGAGAGCATCGAGCAGAGCGGCATTTTCCAAAATGTTTTCGTTGAGAGACAGCTTGTCAGTCTCTGCTGCGCCGTCCAGAATGTCAGCGAAAACTTCCGGACCAAAGGCAAGCGACAGTACCGCGCCGCCGACTGCGGAAGAAGAAGAATATCTGCCGCCGATGTAGTCATCCATAAAGAACGCGGCCATATAATCTGCGCCCTTGGCGAGCGGAGATGTCTCGCTGGTGACAGCCAGCATGTGCTTGGAGACCTCCAGACCGGCATTCTTGATGGCGTTCTTGACGAATGTCTCGTTGGTCAGCGTCTCCAGCGTGGTGCCGGACTTGGAAACAACGATAAACAGCGTGTGTGCAATGTCTACCGACTGGAGCACGGCTGCTGCATCGTCCGGATCAACGTTGCTGATGAATTTCGCTTCCATCTTGAGCGTGTCATGTACCCGTGCCCAGTTTTCCAGAGCCAGATAAATGGCGCGCGGGCCGAGGTCGCTGCCGCCGATGCCAATCTGAACGACGGTGGTGTACGGCTCGCCGGCTTCGTTGGTGATTTCACCGGCATGTACCTTCTTGGCAAATGCAGCAATTTTCTTCTGCTGCGACACGTAGAATTCGCGCTTGTCCACACCGTCTGCGATGACAGCATCACACTGCTGACCGCGTGCCAGCTGATGCAGCACAAGGCGCTTTTCGCCGGTGTTGATGACGGCGCCGCTCAGCAGCTCCTTGTATTTGTCAATGGCTTGGGTTTCTTTTGCGAGCTCCGCAAGCACGGCAAGAACGTCGTCATTCACCTGCTTTGCGGCATAATTGAAGTGCAGACCTGCCGCCATCGGTGCACTATATTTTTTAACACGTGCAGCGCCGTTTTCCCCCGTCATTGCCCGTGCAATATTCACGCAGTCCTTCAACTGAATCAGCTTGCTGAATGCTGCGAGCGTGTCTAAATTGTTCCAAGTGACCATAATGTTTGTTCCACCTTTTCCAAAAAAAATCTCTTCCTAACCATGGTCTCTTGTGCTTTGTGAAATATCTCACAAGAGACTATTTATAGTGTATCATACTTTTCGGAAATATGCTAGGGTGATTTGTGTAATATTATGGAAAACTTATGGAAAACTTACAAAAAAATCGACAGTTTTTTTGTATAACAGCAAGAAATAAAATACGCCCCGCACAGCGCGTGTCTGGGGCGCATGCGGGGCGTATATATCATATGAGAAACTTACAGGTTGCGGATCAGATTTGCCATCTCGATGCCGGAGCAAGCAACGTCGTAGCCCTTGTTGCCGGCCTTGGTGCCTGCGCGCTCGATAGCCTGCTCGATGGTGTCGGTGGTAACGACGCCGAACAGAACCGGAATGCCGGCGGACAGAGAAACCTGTGCAACGCCCTTTGCGCACTCGTTGCAAACCAGATCGTAGTGAGAGGTCGAACCGCGGATAACAGCGCCGAGGCACAGAACCATGTCATACTTGCCGGAGTTTGCCATCTTCTGTGCAATCAGCGGGATTTCAAATGCGCCCGGAACCCAAGCGATTTCGATGTCGTCCGCAGATACGCCGTGACGAACCAGTGCGTCCTGTGCGCCGCTGACCAGCTTGCCTACGATGAATTCATTGAAGCGGGCAGCTACAATACCAACCTTCAGGCCGGTGCCTACTACATTTCCTTCTAACAGTTTCATATTTGATATCCTCCTGAATAAACGGTCAAAGTTTACTTATATTCGGTCATGTGATCCATGCGCTCCTGCTTGGTCTTGAGATAGAACGCATCGACAGGGTTTGCAGCGATCTGAATCGGCACGCGCTCGACAATTTCCAGACCGTAGCCGGACAGGCCGTGAATCTTGGTCGGGTTGTTGGTCATCAGGCGCAGCTTCTGTACGCCGAGGGCAACGAGAATCTGTGCACCCATGCCGTACTCGCGCATATCAGCCGGGAAGCCGAGCTTGATGTTCGCGTCTACGGTATCGTAGCCCTGCTCCTGCAGTTCATAAGCGCGCAGCTTGTTAATCAAGCCGATGCCGCGTCCTTCCTGACGCAGATACAGCAGCAGACCGCGGCCTTCTTCGTTGATTGCCTTGAGCGAAGCCGCCAGCTGTTCGCCGCAGTCGCAGCGCTTGGAGCCGAACGTGTCACCGGTCAGGCACTCAGAGTGAACACGGCACAGAACCGGCTCACCGTTTGCGATATCACCCATGGTCAGGGCAACGTGATGCTCGCCGGAAACCTTGTTGATAAAGCCGTGAATTTTGAAATGGCCAAACTTGGTCGGCATGTCCGCACAAGCAACTTCTTCTACAAGGGCTTCGTCCTTGTCGCGCATGCGGTAAGCAATCAGGTCGGCAATGGAAATCATAACCAGATTGTGTTCCTTGGCGAATTCAATCAGTTCTGTCGTGCGCATCATGGTGCCATCCTCACGCATAATCTCACAGCACAGACCAACCGGCTCCAGATTTGCCAGACGGCACAAATCCACGGTAGCTTCGGTGTGGCCGGAGCGAATCAGCACGCCGCCTTCGCGTGCGCGCAGCGGGAACATATGACCCGGGCGGCGGAAATCGGACGGCTTGGCGTTTGCCAGAACCGTTGCGCGGGCGGTATAGCCGCGCTCTTCGGCGGAAATACCGGTGGTGGTGTTCACGTGGTCAATGGCTACGGTGAACGCGGTCTCGTGGTTGTCGGTGTTCTGTTCGACCATCGGCGGCAGACCCAGCTTGTCGCAGTATTCGCCGCTCATCGGCATACAGATCAGACCCTTGGCATAGGTTGCCATGAAGTTGACGTTTTCTGTGGTTGCAAACTGTGCGGCACAGATGATGTCGCCTTCGTTTTCACGATCCGGATCGTCAATGACCAGAATGTTTTTGCCTGCACGCAGGGCGTCCAGAGCTTCTTCAATGGTTGCAAAATCAGCCATTTTTATATCCTCCTGTCAGAGAAACCCGTGTGCCGACAGAAAATCGGCGGTCAGGCCGCCGGACGGCTTGTCCGCTTCCGGCGCGGGTTTCATTAGCTTTTCAATATATTTTCCGACAATGTCGCATTCCAGATTCACGACATAGCCGGGCTTGCGGGTCAGCAGAGTGGTTTCCTGACCGGTGTGCGGGATAATCGAGACCTTAAAACAGCGGTCATCGACGTAAGCCACCGTCAAGCTGATGCCGTCAATCGTAATCGAGCCCTTTTCTACAATGTAGTGCAGGATGCTGGACGGGGCGGCAATTGTCACCCAAACGGCATTTCCTTCCGGAGATAAATCTGTAATGGTTCCGGTGCCGTCCACGTGTCCGGCAACGATGTGTCCGCCGAATCGGCCGTCCGCCGCCATCGCACGCTCCAGATTGACGCGGGATTTCGGCTTGAGGGCGCCCAGATTGGTGCGGCGCATGGTCTCCGGCATGACGTCACCTTCAAATCCGTCTCCGGTGAGGCGAACCACGGTCAGACAAACGCCGTTGACGGCGATGGAATCACCGAGCTTCGTGCCGCCGAGAACCGTGCTGGCGCGAACGCCGAGAACCGTACTGGTTGCTGACTGCCGCAGACCGGTGATTTCACCGACTTCTTCGACAATTCCGGTAAACATAGCTTCAGTCCTTTCGGATGCGGCCTTCGATGAGAATATCCTCTCCCAGCCGTGTAATAGTTAAATCAGCCAGCTGCAGCGCATCTGCCATTTTTGCAATGCCGGGGCCGCCGACAGGGCCGTGTGCGCTTGCGCCGCCGATCAGCTTCGGGGCAATATATGCCTGTACTTTGTGGACAAGTCCGAGCCGCAGGGCTTCGCCGTTGAGCGTGCCGCCGCCTTCCAGCAATACACTGTCAACCTGCTGTTCGCCGAGGTAATTCATCACAGCGCGCAGGTCTACGCGCTTGCCGTCGGCATCCGGCAGGGAGACGACACGAACGCCGGCTTTTTCCAGCGCTGCAGCGCGGTCAGACTGTGCGTGTGCACAGAAAATCCAAGTCGGAATGTCCTTTGCGGTGCGCACAAGCTGACTGTCCAGCGGTGTGCGCAGTTGGCTGTCACAGATCAGACGAATGGGATCGACGCCGGTTTCGATGCGGCAGTTGAGCATGGGATCATCTGCGAGCACGGTTCCGATGCCGACCATAATGCCGCTCAGGCGCTTGCGGGTTTCCTGTACGTGCAGCCGCGCCGTTTCGCCGGTCACCCATTTGGAATCTCCGGTGTACGCGGCAATGCGGCCGTCCAGCGTCATCGCGTATTTCATCACGACAAATGGGGTCTTGGTCGTAATGTAATGGAAGAACACCTCGTTTACGGCGTGGCATTCGTTTTCCAGAACACCGGAAACACAAGAAATACCGGCGTCACGCAAAATGCGCAGACCCTTTCCGGCGACGAGCGGGTTCGGATCCAGACAGCCGACAACGACACGGGCAATCTTGTGCTCCAAAATGGCGTCCGTGCACGGCGGGGTGCGCCCCCAGTGACAGCACGGCTCCAGTGTCACATAAATGGTAGCGCCGGTGCAGTCCTCCGTACAATTTTTAAATGCGTTGCGCTCTGCATGCAGACCGCCAATATGCTCATGCCAGCCCTCGCCGATGATGCGGTCGTCCTTGACAATGACCGCGCCGACCATCGGGTTGGGAGAGACGTGTCCGGCGCCGCGCTTGGCAAGCTCCAGCGCATGACGCATATACTGCACATCGCGCTGCGTGATTTCAGACATTTTTATCAACTCCAAAACAAAAAGCCCCGCTTGAAATGCATCAAACAGGGCGCACAAAACAAAAAGAGCCTGTTTACGCATGTGCGTGAAACAGGGCAAAACAAACAAGAGACATTGTAACATGTCTCGATTGTATCTTCTTCCATCCAGACTGTGACTGTCGGCTCCGGACTCAAACCGGATCGGCCGCGGAATTGCTTCCAGCGGGTCGCGGGCTGTACCGCCGGTAGGGAATTGCACCCTGCCCCGAAGAACAATGTTATTTTCTTGACAAGTACAAGTATACTACACGCATGGACAAAATGCAATAGATTTTCTGCATGTTACAAAAATTTTAGCCGAAACAAACTGCGGAAAATCCGTCAAAAATTTCGTTCGCGTCCGGCTGCCCGCAGCCACAGCTTGCGCAGCAAATCCGCGGGAATCACGGTGAGCGCGAGACCTGCTGCAGCGCACAATTGGTATAGCGGCAGCGGTGTCGTGCGAAACAGGGCGCCGCCGTAATAAATCAGTCCGAGCTGCACGAGGGAGACCGCTGTCATGATGCTGAGAAACAGCGGATCGCGCCGGATGTGTGCCAAGATATGCAGCCGGTGCGTGCGCGCATTGAAGGCGTTGAAAATGCCGCAAAAGATAAACAGCGTAAAAAATGCGGTTAAAAATCGAATGGGATCGGCGGCATAGCTGAAAAACCGGCGAAGGGGTGCGGCGCGCAGAAATATAATACATAAAACAATGGTATAACTGCCCGTCCAGATAAGCTGACTTTTCATATATCGGTTGAGCACGGGTTCCTCGCGGCACTTGGGCGGTTCGCGCATATATTCCTGCAGCGGCGGCTCTCCGGAAAACGCCAAGCCTGCCAGTGTGTCCATAATCAGGTTGATCCACAGCATTTGCATGACGGTGACCGGCGTGTCAATACCGATGAGCGGTCCGGCGATAGATACGCCGACGGCGCAAAGGTTCATCGTCAGCTGAAAGACCAGAAATTTCCGAATACTTTTGAAAATCGTGCGTCCGTACAGCACGGCGTGCGCGATGGATGCCGGATTGTCGTCTGTGATGACAATATCACCGGCTTCTTTGGCAACGGCGGTGCCGCTGCCCATGGCGAAACCGATGTCTGCGAGCTTGAGGGCAGGCGCATCGTTGACGCCGTCTCCGGTCATGCCCGTGACGAGTCCAGCGGTCTGTGACGCCTGAATCAGCCGCACTTTGTCTGTTGGCAGTGCCCGCGCCACAACGGCGAGCTTGGGCAAATTTTGGATAAGCTCACGCTCTGACCAAGCGTGCAATTGCCGGCTGTCTATTATCAGTGGGTGGGCATCGGATAGAATGCCGCATCGTTGGGCGATGGCACGCGCGGTATCCGGATGGTCGCCGGTCAGCATGACGGTGCGGATACCTGCCTGCGCTAGCTGGTGAATCGCCTGCGGTGTCTCGCGGCGCAGGGGATCGTGCAGAACGAGCAGGGCTGTCAGGGTCATGCCGTGCGGCAGATGTGTTTCGGATACGGCTTGGTCAGTGACTGCCATAGCGAGTAACCGCCCGCCTGCCGCCGATTGCTCATGTATGATGCGAGATAACGCATGGGAACAAAAGGGGCGCACCAGACCGTCCGGCGTGAGATAGTGCGAGCAGCGGGGAAGAAGCAGTTCCGGTGCGCCGCGCACCAAGGTTTGTGCCCGCTGAGGCAGACGAACCGCCGCATATTTTCGGCTGGAATCAAAGGGGATGCGCTGACAGGCGGGTTCTGCGCGTCCGGTGTCAAATGACGCAATCGCGCGCAGCAGCGCGCGGTCAGTCGCGTTGCCGCCTGCTATGCCGCTTACAGACAGCGTGGCGCCGGTATTATACCGGCAATCCGCATAGATTTGCCCAAACAGTGCCGATGCATGCCGGCGCAGAGACTGCATCCCGTCAAATCGCGTGCCGTCACCGGAGAATACGGTCTCTGCGGTCATTTGTCCCGAGGTCAGTGTGCCGGTTTTGTCGGTAAACAGGATGTTCATGCTTCCGGCGGTCTCAATGCCGGTCAGGCGGCGAACCAAAACATGGTCGTGCATCATGCGCAGCATATTGGAGGACAACACAACGGTTATCATCATCGGCAGACCCTCCGGCACGGCGACAACGAGCACGGTCACTGCCAGCGTGATGGCGTGCAGGACGTGCTGC
Source organism: Butyricicoccus intestinisimiae (assembly GCF_018918345.1). Lineage (NCBI taxonomy): Bacteria > Bacillati > Bacillota > Clostridia > Eubacteriales > Butyricicoccaceae > Butyricicoccus > Butyricicoccus intestinisimiae. Next base: position 146,163 of record NZ_JAHLQI010000003.1, on the reverse strand, counting down.
AAGATAAACACTGCGTGCTGCCGCATGCCGCCCTGAACAATCAAACACAAAAACAGGTCTGACGCCGCAACGAGAACTGCGGCTGCTATGCCCAGCTTGCTGATGGTACTTGCGAGGGCATCCAGACGAACGTGCAGCGGACTTTCGCGCGTGTCCTCCTGCAATTGCTGCGCCATGCTGCCGTATACAGTTTTGCTGCCGACAGCAGTGGCTTCCATGATGCCTTCTCCGGATGTAACAACGCTGCCACGCAGCAATTCTGCATCGAGTGTTTTGTGTAAGTCGTGACTTTCGCCGGTCAGTGCAGATTGATTGACATCCACTTGGCCTTCGCGCAGAACTCCATCCGCAGGGATGCTCTCTCCTGCCTGCAGCAAAATCAAATCGCCGCACACGACATCATCCGCGGGAATGACAACGATGCGGCCGCCGTCGCGCCGCACACGGCAGGTCACGTTGGCAGCTTCTGTTTGCATCCGGCGAAACGCCGCATCGCTGCCGTACTCTGACAGGGCGGATATAAACGTAGCCAAAAACACTGCGGCGGCAATGCCCGCGGTTTCAAACCACGGCGCACCGCGCAGCATAAATAACAGATTGATGCACAGCGCAATGAGCAGAATGCGAATGATCGGGTCGGAAAAGCCCGAAAGAAAACGAGAAAGCAACTTGTTTTCGTTGGATTCAGATAGACGATTGCAGCCGTGCTGCTGTCGAGACGCCTGCACTTGTGCGCTGCTCAGTCCGCCGCTTCCGGTCATAGACATCCCTCCCTTTGCTCCAGTGTATGAAAGGAGAGCGGGGAGTATGACAGGCGCCATAATGAAGAGGACAAAACAAAAATCTCCCGCCGAAGATCCGGCGGGAGATCGTATTGCGTGTAAAATTGGGGGTATAATACGCGAACCAATCGGACTTAGCCGAAGTAACGCTTGAGCAGACCTGCCAGAGCCTTGCCGTGGCGAGCCTCGTCGCGAGCCATCTCATGAACGGTATCGTGGATTGCGTCCAGACCGTTCTTCTTTGCGCACTTAGCCAGATCGAACTTGCCCTGCGTTGCGCCGTACTCACAGTCAACGCGCCATGCCAGATTCTCCTTGGTGCTTGCCTTCATGTTCGGCTCCAGCGTCTCGCCGAGCAGCTCTGCGAACTTAGCAGCGTGTTCTGCTTCCTCGTAAGCAGCCTTTTCCCAGTACAGACCGATTTCCGGATAGCCCTCGCGGTGTGCGATGCGAGCCATGCACAGATACATACCAACTTCAGAACATTCGCCGTTGAAGTTTGCCTTCAGCTGCTCCAGGATATATTCCTTGTCCTCAGCGGAAACGTTGTCGTTGTTGGCAACGGTCTTTTCGTATACGCCGTACTCATGCTCAGCTGCCAGCTCGATTTCGCCAGCTACTTCCTTGAACATCTTAGCCGGTGCCTTACATACCGGGCACTGCTCCGGAGCTGCGTCACCTTCGTACACATAACCACATACAGTACATACAAACTTAGCCATAATCATATCCTCCTAAATAATATAGTATAGTATCGTGTGTTTGAACTCAAAATATAATTATTATGCCTGATTTTTCTCCGGCACGAACTGTGACAGAGGCAGGTCATATAATTTGCTGCGGATATCCTGATTGATTGCGCTGAACAGCCGGTGAAATGTGCATTCATTTTTTTGCTGCACGCGGCTGCAGTCAAATTCACTGCTCAGGCAGTGGTTGATTTCAATCGGACCGTCGATTACCTCAATGATCTCACCGAGAGAGATATGGTCTGCTGCGCGGGCGAGCTGGTAGCCGCCGCTGACACCCTTAAAGGACTCTGTCAGACCGGCCTGCGTCAGCCTGCGCAGGATTTTCAGGGCGAACCGAGAAGGAACCCCGCTGTCATCTGAAATTTGCTTTGCACTGATCGTCTGATTTCGCTCAGCCAAACAGTACATAATACGGATTGCGTAATCCGCCTCATGCGTGATTCGCATGCTGCACCTCCGGAAGGTCTTTTGTCTTTCGACATCTACAGTATAGCAGATTCGTGCGGAATGTCAAGTAGTAATAGTTATTATTTTTGAAATTATTTTAGAAAAATTTCCGCGCAAATTTTTTTCGAAAAAATCGAAAAAACAGTTGACATTTGTTTGTGGGCGCGGTATAATACTAATCGTCGCTGAGAGATGCGACAGAAATGCTTCGGTATTTCTCCCTCAAGTTGCTCAGACAACTCATACATGCGACTGTGGCGGAATAGGCAGACGCGCACGTTTGAGGGGCGTGTGGGCAACCGTGCCGGTTCAAGTCCGGCCAGTCGCACCATTTGCAGATGTGGCGGAATGGCAGACGCGCTAGCTTCAGGTGCTAGTGTTCGCAAGGACGTGAGGGTTCAAGTCCCTCCATCTGCACCAAACACGATTGAGTCTCGGTCGTGCAACAAAAGAAGAGACGCCATGCAGATGTGGCGGAATGGCAGACGCGCTAGCTTCAGGTGCTAGTGTTCGCAAGGACGTGAGGGTTCAAGTCCCTCCATCTGCACCAAAGACCTTAACGAAAGTTAAGGTCTTTTTGCTATATCTGGATATTTGTACGATAGGAGGGGTAACATGATTGTCGTTCACGGAGCACACAACACGGCAAAATGCTTTTGCAAGACCTTGGAGCCGCAGGCGCGGCAGCAAATTCAAATGGTTTGCGATCAGCAAGCGTTCGCCGATGCGAAAATTCGCATTATGCCGGACGCGCACGCGGGCAAAGGCTGTACCATCGGCACGACGATGACGCTGACGGATAAAGTGGTGCCGGGCATGGTCGGCGTAGATATCGGCTGCGGCATGGAAACCGTCAAGCTCAGAGAAACGCAGATTGATTTTGACGCGCTGGATCGCGTCATCCGCACATACATTCCATCAGGGCGTGCTGTGCGCCCGGCTGCGCATCCGCTGGCAAAGCAAATCAATTTGCAAGACTTGCGCTGTGCCGGGCAAATAGACAGCAAGCGGGCGCAGTGCAGCATCGGTACGCTGGGCGGCGGCAATCATTTTATTGAAATCGACTGCGACGAAGATGGCACCTTGTATCTTGTGGTACACGCGGGAAGCCGCCATCTCGGCGTAGAGACCGCGAATTTTTACCAGAAAGCCGGTTGGAAGGCGCTGCAGCACAGATGCCGCCCGCATGTGCAGGAGGCGATGCGGCAGCTCAAGGCGCAGGGGCGTGAGCGGGATATTGCGCAGGTGACAGCGGAAATCAAGCGGGACTATGCGCCGGATGTTCCGCAGGAGCTGGCGTATGTCACGGGAGATCTGTTTGCGGATTATATCCATGATATGAAGCTAGTGCAGCAGTTTGCGGTTTGCAATCGGCAGGCAATGGTGCAGACCATTTTACAAAACATGCAGTTGACCTGTGTTGACGCGTTCTCAACCATTCACAACTATATTGATACCGATGCGATGATTTTGCGCAAGGGCAGTGTGTCCGCAAAGCGGGGCGAAAGGCTGCTCATTCCGATCAATATGCGGGACGGCAGCTTGATTTGTGTCGGGAAGGGAAACGAGGATTGGAATCAATCGGCACCGCACGGTGCAGGCCGTCTGATGAGCCGCGCGGATGCGAAAAAGACCCTGACGCTGGAACAGTTTCAGCAGTCCATGCGCGGTATTTATACAACCTGCGTCCAGCGTGATACATTGGATGAATCGCCGATGGCGTATAAAAGCATGGATGAAATTGTGGAACAGATTGCACCGACAGCGGAAATTGTTCGGCGCATTCGTCCGGTGTACAACTATAAAGCGGCAGAATAATGAATGTTTTGTGAATCTCGACACGGAACGCTTTACAGTGCGGTGTATCCTGTGATATGCTACATATATTCATATAAATAGGAGATGAGATGAAGATGGAGCCGGAAATAAAAAAGAACTATCAGGTCAAGCTGGTAGAAGAAGACACGAAGCCGGTTGAGCCGGAGCGATTGGAAGAAGATCCGTTGGAAAATCTTCCGGACCTTTCGAGCCGGACAGGCGGACTGCCGATTGTCACATTTGTCCTGATTTGTCTGTCTGCGGGTATTATCATGCTGATTGCGCGTGTTCTGACGGCGGAGTCCATGGCGATGGCGGCGGGATGTATTGCCTTTGTGCTCCTTGCGCTGTTTGGCATTGTGGCTCTGATTCGCGGCATGTTTCAAAAGCTGCACGCGCAAAAGGAACAGAGCAGTGCATATCTGCTCAGTGCCGTTGTCATGACGATTGGCATTTTGGCGGGATTGATTATCGGCGTAGTCAGCGGATTTTGATTTTACAAAACCGTCATAATTGCAGCAAATGAAACGGGAGAAGTTTTGGTATACTAAGGACAACAGCGCACGCGCTGTTTGGTCCCGTCCCTACCTTTTTCATGTTTTGATATAGGAACCCCGAGCGGAAACGTTCGGGGTTCTTTTGTATGCATGCGCTGCATATGCTGCTGTATATGACGCATCCTGTCAGAAAAACTTGTCATTGTTTCTGAGATGCCGTATAATAGAACCAATTCAATGATAGGAAAAGGAGGAGATGTGTATGTATTGCATCCGATGCGGAAAACAGCTGGCAGACGGAACCAAGTACTGTATTTATTGCGGTGCACCGACTGCGGCGCCGAAAAAAGACGAACATGTTTCGACGGAGGATGATTTTACCATCGCCGTTCCAAAGGGGTATGTACAGAGCGACGCAAGCGGTATGGATGCAACACAGCACATTTCGTTTGGAAAGGATTTTGTTCCGGATCCGGCAGAAGAGTACATGCCAGAGGGATTGCAGGATGAAATCGGTCAGGTGATTGACGAGGAATTGGGAGAGCGGGAACAGGCAGAGCACGAGTACACCCGCGCCGTCTCGCGAGAGGATCTTGCGCGTGCGATGGAACAGGCACGACCGGACGAGGATTCAGAGCTGCAGCAGTATGTGCAGGACGTCATGACCAGTGAGCATACACGGCCGGCGGAGCGGGAGACCGCAGCACCGGAACAGCCGGAGATCGAAGACGAGACGAAGGTATTTGCGGCGGATATTCAGGAAATATTGGCGCAGCGGGAACAGGCACCGAAACAGGAACCGGCGGTACAGCCGCAAGAAGACAAGCAGGATACCGACGAGCTGCTGAAACAATATGTGCAGGAAGTTATGGCGGAGAGCGGCCGCGAGATGCCGCCGGAAGCGGATGAAATCGAAGATGAAGGGTATACGCGCGCGATTGCCCGCGAGGACATTCATCAGGCGATGCATGCCTATGCGCAGCAGCCGACGCGCATCATCTCGAAGGAAGAAATACAGGAGGCAAAGCAGGCTGAGCCGGAACCGGATGAAACGGAGCAGACAAGCCAGTCCGTTCGAGAACCGGATGAAACGGAGCAGACAAGCCAGCCTGTCCAAGAGGCGGAGAACGCACAGCCGATAGAGAGCGAAGCATACACGCAGGTTTTGGCGAAGGAAGACATCAAACAGGCAATCGAACAGCAACAGACGCAGCACAAAGTGGACGAGTCGGTCTTTGAGGATGCTGTGGAACAACAGCCGGTAGAGGTGGAAAGCATTCCGGATATTCCGATTCCGACGGATTTTGTCGCAACGGAGCAGGTAGAACAGCCGCCGATGGAGAAGCCGCCGAGACGCAACCGCATCAAACGGAAGGCGGATTTGGAAGACGAGGATGACGGTCCGGAGCAGCTGATCAGCGGCCGCGGCATTGCGGCGGTTGTCGTGATTGTTATTTTGCTGTTTGCGTTGGCGGTAGGCGCCTGTGTGATGGCGCTCAACAGCGGCGGCGCGGCAGATACCGGCTCCGGCAGCGGTGATGTGGGATTTTCCTACGGACAGTCAGACAGCGAGGCAAAGGGCTGATATCGGAATAAAAATTCATATTTGTGCACAAAAGTCGACGATGTGTGTATTAAAATGCGGAAAAGACGGGAAAATGCACAAAAACTTTAACAGCTGCTCGCTTGTATCCGTTGACAATGCTGAACAGGTATCTTATAATAGAATAAAATAGTATGATGCAATGTCTGCGAGATATGCGCAGCTATATGGAGGGAAGAACAAAGGCGGGAACTGCTTGTTTCACCCGAATGGAGGGAATCTATTATGAAGAATATATTGTTTGCAGCATCGGAGTGCGTGCCGTTTGTCAAGACGGGCGGCTTGGCGGATGTTGTCGGAGCGCTTCCGAAGTCTTTGGATAAAGACAAATACGATGTGCGCGTAGTCATTCCGGATTACACCAGCATTCCGCAGAAGTATCGCAGCAGATTTTCCTATCTCGACAGCTTCTACATGGATTTGGGAGAACTGGGAAATTTCTATGTCGGTATCATGACCTGTGAGTTTGACGGCATTCGCTATTATTACATCGACAATGAACATTTCTTCCAGGGAGAGCGGCTGTACAGCGATATTCTGTGGGACATTCAGAAATTCAGCTTTTTCTCCAAGGCTGTGCTGTCTATGCTGCCGGTCATTGGATTCCGTCCGGATATTATCCACTGCCACGACTGGCAGACGGCGCTGATTCCGGTATTCCTGCATGAAATGTTCCAGGATAACCCGTTCTTCCGCGGCATCCGCACGATTATGACCGTGCACAATCTGAAATTCCAAGGCGTTTGGGATATTCAGACCATGCGGCGCTTTACCGGCCTGCCGGGACATGTATTTACACTGGGACGCATGGAGTTCCATCGGGATGCAAACATGCTCAAGGGCGGCTTGGTATACGCAGACCGCATTACCACGGTCAGCAACACTTATGCGAATGAGATTCGCATGCCGTATTATGGCGAAGGTCTGGACGGTCTGCTCAATGCCCGCTCAGATTCGCTGTGGGGCATTGTAAACGGCATTGATTATGATTTGTACAACCCTGCAACCGACAAAATGATTGCGGAAAACTACGACGAAACCACCTTTGAGGAGGGCAAAAAGGCATGTAAATTGGCGATTCAGCGCGAGCTGGGCATGCCGGAAGATCCGGATGTCATGATGATCGCCATGATTACCCGCCTGACCGATCAGAAGGGCTTGGATCTTGTCGAATGGGTCATGGAACGGTTGCTGACCTCTCGCGTACAGCTGGTAATCATCGGCACAGGCGATCCGCGCTATGAAAATCTGTTCCGCTACTATGAGTGGACGAGAAAGGGACAGGTATCCGCGAACATTCTGTTCAATGAAACACGCGCACACCGCGTGTATGCGGCAGCGGATGCGATGCTGATGCCGTCGCGGTTTGAGCCGTGCGGTTTGACACAGCTCATTTCTCTGCGTTACGGCACGGTTCCGATTGTGCGGGAAACCGGCGGTCTGCGCGACACGGTACAGCCGTACAATCGGTTTGAACAGACAGGCACCGGTTTCTCGTTTGCAAACTACAATGCGGATGAGATGCTCAATACCATTTTCTATGCGGAACAGGTATTCTATGACGAACCGGATGCTTGGAAGGCGATGGTAGAGCGCGGTATGACAAAGGATTACTCGTGGACGGCGTCCGCGAAAATCTACGAAGAATTGTACGATTCTCTGCTGTAAAATAAGAAATTGTTTGGGTGACTGCGGCAAAATTGCCGCAGTCACTTTTTTGTGCATGGATCGCCGGAAAGCGGTGCATACTAATGCAGAGAAACGGAGGGATTGGTATGCAGCCGACACCGGAACAGTACAACCAAATGATACAGCGCAGCTGCAAAAAATCACCGCTTGGAAAGAATATGCTGTGGGCGTTTGCCGTCGGCGGCGGCATCTGTGCGTTGGGACAGGGCATTCTTGTTTTTTGGCAAATGGCGGGACTGGATGAAAGCGACGCAGGCACAGCCGTATCTATCACACTCATTGCGCTGTCTGCCCTGCTTACCGGACTGCATGTGTATGAAAAGCTCGCCAAACATGCGGGAGCGGGAACCTTGGTGCCGATTACAGGATTTAGCAATTCCGTTGCAGCGCCGGCGCTGGAATTTAAAAGTGAGGGCTTGGTGCTCGGCACGGCGGCAAAGATGTTTACCATCGCCGGACCGGTGCTCGTGTACGGCATCAGTGCGTCTATCGTGTATGGCGTTGTGCTGGCAATATTCGGCGGTGCGTGAGGAGGTCATCATGATAGGAAAACGAATGGGAGTGAGCACGATTGCCTTTGAACAGCCGCCGATGCTGTCCGCGTGGGCAGCTGTCGGCGGAAAAAAAGAGCAGGAAGGGCCGCTTGGCGCACAGTTTGACCAACTGTTTCCGGATACCATGTGCGGAGAAGCGACATGGGAGAAGGCAGAAATGCATATGCAGCAGGTTGCTGTGCGGCTGGCGGCGAACAAATGCGGTCTGCCGGTTTTGGCACTGGATTTGATGATTGCGGGCGATTTGCTCGGTCAGTGTGTTGCATCCAGCTATGCGGCGCGCAGCACACAGGTGCCATATCTCGGCGTGTACGGTGCGTGTTCGACAATGATAGAAGGGCTGCTGCTGGCAGGCTGTATGATTGACGGCGGCTATGCCCAGCGCGTGTGTGCGGCGGCATCCTCGCATTTTTGTACGGCGGAACGGCAGTACCGCTTTCCGCTCGCCTATGGCGGACAGCGCACGCCGACTGCCCAATGGACGGCAACGGCGGCGGGCGCCTGTATTTTAAGCCATGCAGACGTACAGGCGTCCGTGCACCTGACGCATGCCTGCTTTGGGAAAATTTGCGATTTGGGTGTGACCGATGCCAATAACATGGGCGCGGCTATGGCACCGGCGGCATATAACACCATTCGCACGCTGCTCAGTGATACGGGCACGCATCCGGGGGACTATGATGTCATTTATACCGGTGATTTGGGGCGCGTCGGTTCGCGGCTGCTGTGCACGATGGCGCAGGACGACAGCATTGTGCTGGCGGACAAGCATCAGGACTGCGGGATTCTGCTGTTTTCGGAGAAACAGGATGTCCATGCGGGAGGCTCGGGCTGCGGCTGTGTGGCATCCGTGTTGTGCGCGCATATTTTGCCGAAATTGGCGGCGGGAGAGCTGCGGCGCGTGATTGTCGCGGCGACTGGAGCGCTGATGAGCCCGACCAGCGTACAGCAGGGAGAGAGCATTCCCGGCATCTGCCATGCTGCTGTATTGGAACACGTGGGAAAGGGTGAGTCCTAATTGCAATATTTCTATGCGTTTATAACAGGAGGGACTATCTGCGCGCTGAGCCAGATTTTGATTGACAAGACCCGATTGACACCGGCGCGTATTTTGACTTCTTATGTGGTGCTCGGTGTGGTTCTGACCGCGATAGGGATATATGAGCCGTTCAAGCAGTGGGCGGGTGCAGGCGCGACTGTGCCTCTGCTGGGATTCGGCTGCACGTTGGCGGAAGGTGTCAGACAGGCGGTGGCGCAGCAGGGCTTGCTCGGCGCATTTACCGGCGGTGTTCGAGCGGCGGCAGGGGGCATTTCTGCTGCCGTGTTTTTCGGCCTGTGCACCGCAATTTTGTTTCAGCCGGCGGATAAAAGCTGAAAGCAGAATTGGAATATTGTAAAAAATTACAAGCTGATTTTCGTGTATAATGGATAAAAGCGAGGAAAACAAACAAAAAACAGACAAAGAATAATGAAATGCAAGACTTTGCATAAAGAAATATATGACAAAAAAGGTGAATAAAATGGCAAATTTGATAAAAAGTATGCGAAAAATATAACAATCTTACTAAAAATAACAAAAACGATGAATAAAGAGACAAAAAAGCGTATGTTCACCATCGCGTTTCTTTGGTATGATAGGTGCAACAGAAAGACAGTTCAAAAAAGTAACTGCTTTGCAAGGAGAAATCTTCTCTGCACATGCCGCGGCGGAGATTGGAAACTCCTTATTCATTGCAACAATGAATCTGTGACTCAACAGAAAGAGAGGAAACAAGGATGAAACTGAAGCGAACAATGGCGATTTTGATGGCAGGTGTGACATGTGCCGGCGCGCTGGCAGGCTGCGGCGGTTCCGGTTCGAAGGATACCGGTTCGGCTGCTTCCAACAGCGGCGGTCTGACGGAACTGACATTCGTTATGGCGTCCCGCGATGAGTTTATGTCGTCGATTGAAGAAGCAATGGTAGCGGAAGCAGAACCGCTCGGCTATAAGATTGTATCGCAGGACGCGCAGAACGACTCGTCCAAGCAGATCCAGTACATCGAAACCGCAGTAAATGGCGGCGCGGAAGCGGTTATCTGTTTGCCGGTTGACGCAGACGGCACGCAGTCTTTGATTGATGCAGTGGGCGAAAAGAACCTTGTGTTTGTAAACCGTCCGCCTACGAATTATTCCGAATTGGCAGCGGACAATGTAACCTATGTTGGTTCCAATGAGGACACCTCCGGTTACTATCAGGGCGAATATCTGGCAAACTACTTCAAGCAGAAGGGTCAGAAGGAAGTGAAGTACCTGATGATTCAGGGCACACTGGGTCAGGTTTCTACCACCAAGCGTTCGGAAGGCGTTATCAAGGCGCTCAAGGACAATGGCATCAATCCGGTAGAGGCTTCCGCTCCGGTTGTTGCGGACTATGACCGTCCGACTGCACAGGAAATGATTCAGCCGCTGCTGACTTCCGGCAAGGAATTTGATTGCATCATTGCGAACAATGACGCCATGGCACTGGGTGCAATAGAAGCGTGCAAGGATGCCGGTGTGGAAATCAACTTCCCGATCGTTGGTATCGACTGCACGGCTGACGGCGCAAAGGCTGTTCAGGACGGAGATATGGCTATGACCGTATTCCAGAATCCGGTAGGACAGGGCAAGGGCGCGGTCATTGCTGCGGACAACATGATTAACGGCAAGAAGCTGGGCACTGGTATGGAAGAACTCGGTGCACTGGATACTTCCGGCAAGGATTACAGCGATTCGATTTTCTGGATTCCGTTTGAGCCGGTAACCAAGGACAACGTAGCTGATTACATGTAATCGGTATCCTTCTCCATTTTTTAACAATCAGATAATTCAATTTTCTCTTTTCATGGTAGGCTCATTCTCTTAGAACCTGCATCTCGACGTTTGATTTTTTGACTGTTCGCTTGGGATTTTAGAACAGCCAAACCAACGCGGCATAGCAGCTGTTCGTCATCCTCATTCCCCGATGAGGATGACGGCGGCTGCTTTTTATGTGGGAAAACCGCAAAAGCAAGACCGATAAATAAAAAGCAGAACCGCGCAATTTTGGCGCAAACTCTCGACAGAAAAAGACCGGAGCACAGTTGCTTCGGTCTTTTGCGTTTAGAAAATTTCGATGTCGTTGCTGGCGAGTACGTTGCCGCTCTGCTGCTGCGTGCGGTAGGTTTTCGGCGTGCAGCCGACTTTTCGCGTGAACACGTTGATAAAGCTGCTCGCGGAGCCGTAGCCGACTTCGTACGCGATTTCTGCCACGGATTTTCGGCTGTGCGTCAGCAGGCGCTGTGCTTTTTCCAGACGCGTGTTGATGATGTACTCGGAGGGGGAGTAGCCAGTTTGCTTCTTGAACAGATGCGATAGATAGTACGGACTGAAGTTTGTCAGTTGAGACAGATCGTCTAGCGTGATGGGGTCTCCGACATGCGCGAGAATATAACGAATGGCTTCACTGATGGGCGCGTTTTCTTCGATTGGCGGCACCGCAGACAGGGAAAGCTTGTATAAAAGTTGCGTAATCCATGTAGAAATATATAAAGGCGGCTGTACTGTGCCTTTTTCGTGTATGAGCGCAGTTTCATATAATTCCTTGCCGATCTCCATATTTTCGTCCTGACGGAATACCGGACCGCCGTTTAATTCTATCACATAGTCGACGAGCGCGTGAGAATTGCCGCCGTCAAAGTGAATGTAAACGAATTCGGTTCCGTCGTGAGAACGGTAGTAGTGCGGATTGACGCAGTCGAGCAGAAGGACATCACCCTTGTGAATGGTATACGCCTTGTTGTTGTATTTGACATCCATCTCGCCGTTTCGCACGAACAGAAGCAGTGCTTCCGGATAGCTATCCCGATCCATGTAATATTGTCCGGTACAGTAGTAATGCCCGCACCAAGTCATATAAATCAGGTTCTTCCGTGCGAACTCAGACGGCTGAAACGTCGAGCAATGGGACTGCGGGAGAATGCCTGGATCAACACTTTTCATTTTTTTGCACCTCGATTTCTTTCAAAGCAAATACGATGAACTCTATAGCAACCACGCGTATTTACCATTTACACTTCTTAGATTATACTAGTTTCAGAAAGAACACAAGAAACAAAAATGACAAATAAACACATGAATGTTTGTTGAAAATGACGATACTGTTCGCTTGGGAGAAAAAGCAAACACGCAATAATCCAAACAAAAGTGTTCTGAATTTGTTGAGACCATTCAAGTTATTTTAAAACAAAGCGAGAAACAGGAAAGGAAGTAACTATTATGTACATTGGCGAGAAATTGATTGACAGACCGTTCCGTTGGGGTATCGTAGGCGGAGGCAAGACCTCTCAGGTAGGCTACAAGCATCGTCTGGGCGCAATGCGCGACAACACCTCTTTCGTTCTGAAGGCTGCTGCATTCGACGTAGACGCAGAGCGCTGCAAGGAGTTCGGCCGCAACCTGTGCATGGATGAGGATCGCTGCTATCCGGATTACAAGACCATGTTCGAAGCAGAGGCAAAGCGCGAGGACGGCATCGAAGTGGTTGACGTAGCAACTCCGAACTTCCTGCATTACGAAGTAACCAAGGCTGCGCTGGAAGCTGGCCTGCACGTTATCTGTGAGAAGCCGCTGTTCTTTGAAGTAGAGCAGGGTGAGGAAATCAAGAAGCTGGCTGAGGAAAAGGGCAAGATCGTTGCTGTAACCTATGGCTTCTCCGGTTTCGAACTGCTGCAGCAGATGCGCGCGATGGTAACCTCCGGCAAGCTGGGCAAGATCAACATGATCGACCTGCGCTATGCACACGGCTTTGGCTGCGATCCGGAAGGTGACGTAAAGTCTGAGGGTCAGAAGTGGCGCGTAGATCCGTCCAAGGTAGGCAAGGCGTTCGTTCTGGGCGACCTGTCCACCCATACCTATTACATGTCTCAGCTCATCTGCCCGGATCAGAAGCTGAAGCAGGTTCTGTGTGACCGTCAGGCATTCGTTGGTTCCCGTTACCCGCTGGAAGACAACGCTTACGTGCTGATGCGTTACGAAGACGGTGCAGTTGGCCGTATGTGGTGCTCCTGTGTCAACGCCGGTGACATGTCCTCCCAGCACATCCGCATCGTAGGCTCCAAGGCTTCTCTGGAGTGGAACGACATGCATCCGGACGTTGTTAAGTATCAGGTACAGGGTCAGCCGGAGCAGCTGCTGTACCGCGGCATGGATTATCTGGATCCGATGGCACAGGAAGATGAGCGTCTGGGTGCGCTGCACTACACCGGTCTGATTGAATCTTGGTCCAACCTGTACAAGCGCTTTGCAGTTGTTATGGCTGCGAAGGATCGCGGCGATGAGGAAACCGTGAAGAACGTGATCTATCCGGATCTGGAGCACGGCATCGACGGCATCAAGTGGATCAATGCTTGCGCAGAGTCCGCTGATAAGGGCGCTGTTTGGGTAGACGTAAAGTAAGATTGATAGATTCGCTATCGGGGCAATTGCCCCCGATAGCTTCTCAAAATTTGGAGGATATACCGATGAAACTTTCTATTTGTACCGATGTATTTGGCAAGATCCCGCTGACTGAGATGCTGGACAAGGTCGTTGCTTACGGTTTGGACGCTGTTGAGCTGACTGCTGGCGGCTGGGGCGGCTGCAACTTTATCGAGTCAGCAGAGGAGTATATCAACGATGACGCAAAGCGCGAAGCATTCCTGAAGGAAATCAAGAGCCGTGGTCTGGAGATCTCCGCGCTGAACTGCTCCGGCAACCCGCTGATCGACACCCCGATGGGGCATGAGCACTCCAAGACCATGCGTGATACCATGGTTCTGGCTGGCAAGCTGGGTGTTGACACCGTTGTTACCATGTCCGGTCTGCCGGCAGGCGCACCGGGTGATAAGACCCCGAACTGGTTCGTATCTACCGTTTCGTGGCCGGATTTTGACGGCTTCTCTTACATGAAGGAAGGCGTTAAGTATCAGTGGGAGACCGCTGCTGCATGGTGGAAGGAAACCTGCCGCATCGCGAAGGAAAACGGTGTCAAGCGCATTGCCATCGAGGAGTTCCCGGGCGCACTGGTTCACAACGTTCGCACCTTCAATAAGCTGTGTGAAGTAGTCGGCGAAGATTCCGACGTACTGGGTCTGAACCTTGACCCGTCCCACCTGATGATTCAGGGCGCAGAGCCGATTGCAGCTGCTCGCGCACTGGGCGACAAGATTTTCTATGTACACGGCAAGGACGCTCGTCCGGAGCGTTACAATGTTGACGTAGACGGCCTGCTGGAGAATCTGCCGGTAGAGTGCTCTAAGGATCGCACATGGAACTATGTAGCTGTCGGCTGCGGCCGTGACCTGCAGTGGTGGAAGGAATTCTTCTCGGTTTGCCGCATGATGGGTTATAACGGTTATGTATCTCTGGAGATGGAAGACCTGACCATGTCTGTGGAGGCTGGTCTGGAAACCTCCATTGATGCACTCAAGGCTACCATCAGCAAGTAACATTTTTCTTTTCTTATATTTCTATAGAGGCAGACAGAGCCTTATTGGCTCTGTCTGTTTTTTATGCATCGACAGATATTGTTTTGAGGAATAAAATGCCAGTCTGCTGCTGCGCGCGCATTTGTTTTCTATATGTGTCTTTTGCGGACCGTTACAAATTGCGAAATATGTTACTTTTTGCGTGATAAGATTTTTATAAAATAAAAAGCAAAATATATAAATTCTTTGTGGCAAATGTATATTGTCTGCACAGTAAACGGTTGGTATAATAAAAACCAAACAAGATGAAAGTTACAAAAAACATGATAAATACCGGAAAATAGATGATTATATGTGCGAAATAGCACTGCAGAATCATTTCTCTTCATCACGTTTTTTAGGGAGAGTGCACAAGAAAAAGTAAGATTTTAACAAAAAGTAAGGAGCAAATCATGAAAAGTATGGAATCTGGCGCAGTGATTTCTGGCGATTCTCTTACCATAAAAGAGAAAACAGCAGAAAATCTTGGTATGCGCGCACAGGATGATATGCCAACTATGCGAGAGAAAATTTGTTACGGATTCGGAGACGTATCTTGTAACATTGTGTATGGATTGGTGGCATCTCTCATCACTCTGTTTTATACCGACTACGTTGGCGTTCCGGCGATGACGGTCGGTCTGGTTATGATTATTTCTCGTTGTCTGGACGGCGTTTCCGACTTCGTCATGGGCATTATTGTCAGCAAGACAAATTCCAAATGGGGCAAGGCGCGTCCATGGATTTTGTGGATGGCAGTTCCGTTTGGCGTTGCCGCAGTTCTGCTTATGATGGTGCCGCAGACAACTCCAATGCTGCAGTTCTGGTACATCCTTGTCACATACAATCTGGTGACAACGGTTCTGTACACTGCTGTAAACCTGCCGTATGGCACGATGTCCGCAATGATGACGCGTTCTTCCCACGGACGTGATTTGCTCGGCATTTTCCGCATGGCAATGTCTCCGTTCGGACGTATCATTGCAGTGACATTCACTCTGCCGCTGGTCAAGGTATTTGGTTCGGATCAGATGGCATGGGTTAAGACCATGAGCATTTGGGCAGTCATCGCAGTCATCCTGCTGCTGCTGTGCTTTAAGAACTGCGAGGAGCGCGTACACATTGAAGCCGCAGAAAAGAGCAACATTGGCCTCGGCAAGAATCTGAAGGCTTTGTTCACCAATAAGTATTTCTGGGCGGTTACCGTTCTGTGGATGGTACAGTCCAGCTACAATGCAGTATTCGGCACAACCGCGCCGTATTTCTGCAAGTATATTTTGGGCAACGATGAGCTGTACAGCGTGATGTATACCATCGAGATGGTCGTTATTATCAGCGGTGTTCTGTTCAGTCAGGTACTGCTGCGCCGCTTCGGTAAGCGCGATTTGGCGCTGGCAGGTTCGATTCTCGTTGTTGTTGCACAGTGCATTCTGATGACCAATCCGAACAGTGTGGCAATGGCGATGGGCGTCACGGTTCTGCGTGCCATCGGTACGGTTCCGCTCAACGCGTGTGTATTCGGCATGATCTGCGATGTCATCGAGTATGGTCAGTGGAAAACACACGTTCGTCAGGAAAGCCTGATTATGAGCGGAAGCAGTGTCGGAACCAAGTTCGGTCAGGGCGTTGCAGGCGGCATCATTGGTATGCTGCTGACAGCGAGCGGATATATTAGCTCGACCGGCAAGGCGGTTGTTCAGCCGGACTCCGCTCTGCACATGATTCAAAATATGTTCATCTATGGCCCGATTATCCTGTGGGGCGCCGCTGTCATCGTACTGCTGTTCTATAAGCTGGACAAGCACTATGATACGATTATGGCAGACCTCAAGGAACGCGAACAGCGCGGTGAACTCTAAAAACTGCTAACATCATACTTTTAACTCTCTCTGGCCGTCGCCCACTCTCCGGGCGGCGGTTTTTGTGTGTCTGGAATTTACGGAAAAGTTTATTTTGTTTGCTATGCGGAAAAACAAGTATTTGCACAAAATGGCTAGAGCAAAATCAAGAAACTTTTACGCAACAGCGGGCATTGTGCACGCATATATGTGCTGGTATAATAGGGACTGTAAAAAAGAGAAGGCAGCACGGCACGGCCGACCGTATTGCCGGACAAAGATTATTTTGCGATATAAAAGTAAAATAAATGTTTATATCAGTCATAAAAAGAGATATAGAAAGAAAGAGTGAAAACATATGATTTGGACATTGGTAACCTTTATTGGCTTTACTGTTCTTGTCGCTGTCATTTCCTACCTCAAGACAAAAGGAGATGACCAGACAACAGCAGACGGATATTTTTTGGCAGGACGCGGACTTCCTGGATTTGTAATTGCGGGATCTTTGCTTCTGACAAACCTTTCGGCTGAACAGCTGGTCGGCACGAACGGACAGACTTGGCTGGTCGGTATGAGCCCGATGGCGTTTGAAATTGTCGCAGCTCCGTGCTGTATTGTTCTTGCGCTGTGGGCGGCCCCGCGATACTTGAAGGGCGGCATCACGACGATTCCGCAGCTGATCGGTCAGCGCTTCGGACGTTCCACCAAGCTGTGGTTCTCCATCGCATACATCATTTTGTACCTTGTTGTACAGATTCCGGTTATTCTGTATTCCGGTTCTCTGGTATTTGAAAACATCTTCCACGTATCCGATATTTTCGGACTGTCTACCTTCGGTTCTGTCGTTGTGCTGTGTATTGTCATCAGCATTGTCGGCTCTATCTATGCGATTTTCGGCGGTCTGAAGGCAGTAGCCGTATCCGATACCGTAAACGGTGTCGGCCTGTTAATCGGCGGCTTTATGATTCCGTTTTTTGCGCTGCACGTGCTGGGCAATGCGGCTGGATACGACGGCATTGCAATCATTGACGGCTTCAAGTATCTGGCGCAGACCTATCCGGAAAAGCTCAATTCGATTGGCAAGTTGACCGCAGAGGCACCAGAGGTTCCGTGGATTACCGTCTTTACCGGCTTGATTTTCCTCGGTCTCCAGTCTTGGTGTACCCATCAGTCGTTCATTCAGCGCGTTCTCGCCGCAGAAAACTTGAAGGAAGCACAGAAGGGTGCTCTGTACTGCGCATTCCTCAAGATTATCGGCTTCATGTATCTGGCACTGCCGGGCGTGATTGCATACGCGCTGTTCGAACTTCACGGAAATCAGGTTTCTATGATGGATGCGGCATATCCGCAGCTGGTAACAGAGGTTATTCCGGCACCGCTCATGGGCTTCTTTGCAGCGGTTATGTTCGGCGCAATTCTCTCCTCGTTTAATTCCGTACTCAACTCGGTAAATACCATGTTCACCATGGACATTTATCATGAGTACATCAATCCGGAAGCTTCTGAGATGAAGCTGGTTCAGGTTGGCAAGAACATTGGTATTGTTTTTGCTGTCGCTACGACAATCGTAGGTCCGATGGTATACTTCTTCCCAGCAGGCCTCAAGACGTTCCTGGATTCGTTTGTCATGCTGATCGGTCTTCCGGTTCTGTCCGCAGTATTCGGCGGCTTCTTCTTCAAGTATCTGCCGCAGTACGCTGCAAAGTTCATCATGATTTTCCACATCATCTGCTATGGTCTGTTCCTGATTATCGCTCCGCAGTATCCAGTAGTCGGCGGCTCCATCCATTATCTGTACGCAATCCTCGTTCTGTGGCCAATTGAACTGCTCATCATGGCATTCCTCAACCACAAGAACAAGAAAGATCATCCGGACATGGAAGCTTGGGAGCAGGAAGATGTTCATGCGGTTGATATGACTCCGTGGAAGTACCGCAAGGTATGCGCGGTTGCTATCATCGCGCTGTGCATCATCGTTTATGCAGCATTCTCTCCGCTCGGTTTGGGAGCGTAATCATTTCGACTTTTCTCTCCGACAGACTATCTGTCAAAAAAACTCTCTCCACAACACCAAACAAAAGAAAATCGCCGGCAGTTTCAGGGGCTGTCGGCGATTTTCTTTTGCTTCATGCATCGTCCATGGGTTAGAATTCATAAGGCGGGTTGCCGGAGAAGTCGGCAATCACGCCGTGCGGATCTTCCAGATAGAATACCTCGAAAATCGGGTTGTCTGCGGTTTGGTACTGCCCTTTGACAATCGGATTGGCGATGCACAGTTCCTTTGCCGCCATGTTGTTCTCAAAGACAGCCTTGCCGTGCAGGCGAATCCATGCATAAGACGGGCTGGACACAGAAATCTCGATGTTTGGATTTTCCTGCATATCCTTGTATACGTCTTTCTGATTGTTGGTGCAGAACCACAGCTTGCCGTCCATCTCACCGGCAAACATGAACGGACGACACTTTGCTTTGCCGTCACGGCCTACGGTTGCCAGATACTGAACCGGATTTTCCTGTAAAAACGCAATAATCTTTTCCATGATAAAAACCTCCATGCTGTTGTTTGAAATGTTGTAACCACGTCAATTACAACAATAAAATACCACATGCTTGTTGTAATGTCAATGGTTACAACAAGAAAAATTGAAAATTTTTTCTTCGTTGACAGTGTGATGCGCCGATGCTACAATATTTTTATTGAACACAGGAGGCCAAATATATGCAGTTTTCTTCCAGACTCCCCATTGCAGCGCACATTTTGATGTGTATTGTGCGGTTTGGGGAGGACTGTAAAATTACATCGGATTTTTTGGCGGGAAGCGTCAATGTCAATCCGGTTATCATCCGCAAGACGCTGGGACAGCTGAAAAAGGCGGGCTTGGTTCGCGTAGAAGCAGGCGTCGGCGGTGCTTCACTGGCCAAGCCGCCGGAGGAGATTACCCTGCTGGATATCTTTCGCGCAGTAGAGCCGAAAGAAGAGCCGTTATTTCATTTTCATGAGAACCCAAACCCCGCCTGTCCGGTCGGACGCGAGGTACATGGTATCCTGAGCGGCTATTTAGACGCCGCTGCGCTGGCAATGGAAAACCAATTGCGTGCGGTCACGGTACAGCAGCTGATGGAGGATCTTCAGCGAAAAGATACGACAGAAAAGAGCAGTTTCTCATGAGAAGCTACTCTTTTTTGCTGCCGCTATTGGAAATCTTTTTGATATTTGGCGCATGAAAAACTTGCAGAACCAGAAAAAATTGGCACTTTTTTTCAAAATAAATGTTACCGGAGGATAAAAATGGTGTTATAATATAACTGGAACAATACGACAAAATAAGAACAAATCGGAAAAGGAGTGTAAGTATGTATCAAGTCGGAGAACTGGTCATGTATGGAAGTACGGGCGTTTGCCGCGTAGAGGATGTGGGACATCCGGAGGGAATTTCGGATAAAGAAAAGCTGTATTATACGCTGGCGCCGGTATACGACAAAGAGGTTATTTACACACCGGTAGATACCAAGGCATTTATGCGTCCGGTGATGTCGCGGACGGATGCCGAGCAGCTGATTGACCGCATTCCGGAGATTCCGGAGGAGCTGGAAAACAATCGGGACATTCGGATGCAGAGCGAGAAATATCGTGCTTGCCTGAATACGCATGAAAATGAAGATCTGATTCGTCTGATTAAGGTCGTGCATCGCAAGAATCACCGCTCGATGAAAGCGGGGCGGCACATGGGTTCGACGGATCAGCAGTACATGAAACGGGCAGAAAAGCTGCTGTACGGCGAATTGTCCGTTGCACTGGGCATCGGCTTCGATCAGGTGCAGCCGTATATTCAAAAACGCATTGCGGGTGCGCAGGCGTAAAACAGTAGACAAATCACAGCGTTAGAGGTATAATAGACAAGCTTATGCAGAGTAGGCATCTGAGCGTTAAGTGCTGTATGGACGGGGAGTTGCCATATAGACGAAGGAACATCCGCGGTTCAGGTGTTGCATCCCGCTGCCGGAAATACGGATCTTACCTCCTTATATTTCGGAACAACGGGTATAAGGAGGTATTTTATTTTGAACAAAACACAAAACAACATTCGCATGATGTGCATGGCAGGCATGATGGCTGCCATGTATGTCGGTCTCGACTTCTTGGCGGTAAGCATCAGTGTTCCGTTTGCCGGAAACTTGAAAATATCGCTGAGCGGCTTGCCGGTACTGGTTATGGCTGTGTTCGGCGGACCGGTTTGGGGAGCGGCGACCGGCTTTACCGGTGCATTTGTCGGGCAGATGCTGACCTATGGGTTTAGTGCGACAACGATTTTATGGATTCTTCCCGCGGTGATGCGCGGCTTGTCTATGGGATTGCTGTTCCGTGCGTTTCGGGGCAGCACAAAATTCCACATTCTGGCGCTGGAAACCTGTCTTACTTCGGTTCTTGTGACGCTGTGCAATACAGGAGCCATGCTGGTGGAACAGATGCTGTATGGATACTATCAATCCTTTTTGGCGATTTATGTTGCCATCCCGCCGCGCATTTTGGTGGGCATTGTCACAGCGGTCGTGTATGCGGTTCTGCTGCCGCGCATTTTGGACGCGCTCCATCAGAGAAATATCATCAGAAGATAATAGACGTGTGAAGGCATAAGCAGACTCCTTCAGCTGACGCAAAGGTAAGATATTGCATAACAAAGAACCACTGGCGTAATGCCAGTGGTTCTTTCTGCTTTCTATATGAATTTATAATCTCATCATTCGTGCGAGCTTAGACAGCGGCTGCGGTTCCAGTTGGAACTTGCGCTGCAGCGTGATTGCCAGTTCATCGAAATCAAAATCGCTGCCGCCCTTGTACTCCAGCTCCATCTCGCAGATGGTGCCGATGCGGGTCAGATGCGTCATGCGGCCGTAGTCAAACGACAGCTCGCAGGTACAGCCCTTATATGCCAGCTGAGAGGCAAAGCGCGTGAACATCGTGCGGCCCTGTTCGATTAAATTCGATTGCATGAGCTGGTCGCAAAAGTCCTGCGGTGCGCCGACGGACGGCAGCTGCCGAATGCCGGCACGGATGTCCTCCGCACACACTTCGTATTCCTCGCGCGCCTTGCAGGCACCGTCAAATTCGCTGCGGGCAGCCAGCTTGAGGCAAACGACTGTTTCTTTGTTCTCGCGGCGCAGACGCAAGCCACCATGCACTTTGGAAACCAAGCCGTCTGCCGTATCATAATACGCCGCTTCCATTTCCAGCCGCGTTTCTTCCGTCACCAGAGGTTTGACGAAATCGCTGTCTGCAAGGACGTCAAAATCCTCCGCCTGTTTGATATTCCATTTAAATTCGCGCTCCATGTGATCAAATCCTTTCTGTGCCGTACACTTATCGAATCTGACCTTCTCCGTAGATGATGTACTTGTTTGAGGTCAGCTCCTTCAGACCCATGGGGCCGCGGGCGTGCAGCTTTTGGGTGGAGATGCCGATTTCTGCGCCAAAGCCAAATTCGCCGCCGTCGGTAAAGCGGGTAGAAGCGTTGACATAAACAGCGGCGGCATCGACCCGATCCAGAAAACGCTGGGCGTTGAAGTAATCGTGCGTGACGATTGCCTCCGAGTGTCCGGTGTTGTAGTGGTTGATATGGTCAATGGCGGCATCCGTTGAGTCGATGACCTTGCAGGAAATCTCGTAATTGAGATACTCCGTGCCGTAGTCGTCATCGGTTGCCGGAATGATGTCGTTTCCGAGGATCTCACAGGTTTTCGGACAGCCGTGCCAGATGACCTGATGCTTGTCCAGACGCTGTTTTGCCAGCGGCAGGAACTGCGCCGCAATGTCGCGATGTACAAGCAGGCTTTCCGCCGCGTTGCAGACGGAGATGCGCTGGCACTTGGCATTTTCCAAAATATCCAGTGCCATAGGTATATCTGCGCTGGCATCGACATAAATATGGCAGTTGCCCACGCCGGTCTCGATAACCGGAACCGTAGCCGTCTTGACAACGGCTTGAATCAGGCGGGCAGAACCGCGCGGAATCAACACGTCAATGAGACCGTTTGCCTGCATCATGACATTGGCACCCTCATGTGTGGTGTCCTCAATCAAATTTAAAATATCTGGGGATAAGCCGCAGGAAGCGATGGCGTCGCGCATAATGCCCATCAGGCATTGGTTGGAGTGAAACGCTTCTTTGCCGCCGCGCAGGACGCAGGCGGAACCGGCCTTGAAGCACAGAGCGGCGGCGTCTACCGTGACATTCGGGCGCGCTTCATAGATGATGCCGATGACACCCATCGGCACGCGCTTTTTGCCGATTTTCAAGCCGTTCGGTGTGACCTTCATCTCGGTCACTTCGCCGATTGGGTCGGGCAGGGCGGCGACTTGCCGGCAGCCGTCCGCCACGCCGTCAATGCGGTCATTGCCCAGCGTCAGGCGGTCAATCAAGCCTTCGTTTAAGCCATTTTTTCTGCCTGCGTCAATATCCAGCTGATTGGCGGCGAGAATTTCCGCACGATGTGCCTGCAAAGCATCCGCGATGGCAAGCAGTGCGCGGTTCTTTTCCTTGGTTCCCAGTGTGCCGATTTCCTGCTTGACTGCAGCGGCACGCTTGCAAGTATCCAGTACAGATGTCATAGTCGTTCAGCTCCTTGCAGAATCATAATTCGGCGGCAGAAACAGCGTGCCGGCGAGGCGGCCGTCTGCCAAATCATATAAAATTTCCGGCTTTGCGCCGTTGACAACAAACATCGGGATGTTTTTTTCGTTGCACAGCTCGGCTGCGTGCAGCTTGGTGATCATGCCGCCGGTGCCGTTGGCTGTGCCCGCGCCGCCTGCGATGGCGCGCAAATCGTCATTGATTTCATGCACAACCGGAATCAGGCGGGCTTCCGGATTTTCGCGCGGGTTATCATCGAATAAACCGTCCATATCCGTGAAAATAACGAGCAAATCTGCGTTGGAAACGCGCGATACCACGGCGGCAAGACTGTCGTTGTCGCCGAACTCAATTTCTTCCACGGCGACGGTATCGTTTTCGTTGACGATCGGCAGCGATTTGGTCTCGAGCAGAGCATCAAAGGTGTTGTGTACATTGTGGCGGCGGGTTTCGTCCTCGGTATCCTCTGTGGTGAGAAGAATCTGCGCGGTATTGATGCCGTATTCGGCGAAAATTTTGTCGTATACGTGCATCAGCTCGCACTGGCCGACAGCGGCGGCAGCCTGCTTCATGCGCAGCTCCTGCGGCCGCTCCGGCAGACGCATTTTGGCAGCGCCGACAGCGATGGCGCCGGATGAGACGAGCACCATCTCGTAGCCGCGGTTGTGCAGGTCTGCAATGCAGCGCACAAGACGCTCAATGCCGCGAATGTTCAGTTTGCCGGTCGGATAGGTAAGCGTCGAAGTGCCGACCTTGACCACGATGCGGCGCGCCTGACTCAGGTTCATCATAATGGGGAAATCTCCTTTGTAATCGTACGGTTTTGCTATACTGTTTTTCATTTTATCACGAAATGCCGCCGGATACAATTTCCAGTCGTGTGAATTTTCTGTGCAGGATGCACACGATGAGCGGATATTTGCGGATTGCATGGAATTTTTGCGCAAAAATATACGGAGAGCCCCAACAAACAGTTAACAAACCCGAACGGTCTGTGCTATAATACTACCATATGAAGAAATTCGCCCGCGGAATAGAAAGCGAAACCGTGAGAGCGGACAATTGGAGGCAAGGGATTTCTATGAAAAACAGAGTCGAGGTCGTCATTGCCGGCAACCGGTTTACCATGACCGGCGAGCAGGATGAGGAATATATGACCAAGATCGCAGCGCTCGTGGACAACCGCGTGTGCAAGATCAAAGAAAGCGGTGCCAGCACGCTGCAGGCAGTGCTGCTGACAGCCTGCGATATTGCAGATAACTATGTACAGGCGGTCAAGGGCTCGGAAAATCTGCGCACGCAGATTTCCAAGTATCTTGACGAGAACAAGAATTTGTCCCGCGATCTGGCGGATGCACAGGAAGAAATTCGCAGTCTGGAACAGGCCGCGGAGGAAAAAGACAAAGAGATGACGGAAGTCAACGAGTACAAGGCGCGCATTGCAGAGCTGGAACAGTCTGTACACAGCCTGCAGCAGGAAGCGGCGCAAAAGGATGCTTGTCAGGCTCGTGTCGAGGAACTGGAACGCGCACTGCATGAAACCAAACAGCAGGCTGCAGCGGCAAATACCGATGTAGAGACCCACAGCCGCCGTGCGACACAGCTGGCAGAAAAGCTGGACGAAACACAGAAGCAGATGCAGCAGGCAAATGCTGCGGCAGAGACCAGCGGCAAGCGTGTATCCGAGCTGGAGAGCCAGCTGCGCGCAGCGCTGCAGCAGGTAGAGGACAGCAACAGCGGTGCGGAAAAGAACAGCCGCCGCGTTTCCGAGCTGGAGCAAAAGCTCAGCGAGACCCAGCAGCGTATGCAGAGCGCAAGCGAGGATGCAGAGTCGCACAGCCGCCGCATTCATGAGCTGGAACAGCAGCTGGTGGAAGCGGACGCCCGTCATACCAATGATCTGGAGCAGGCAGAGCGCGTTGGTCAGGAATTGATTGCGCTGCGGGAAAAGACCGCGGACAGCGAAAAGACCCAGCAGCGTGTCGATGAGCTGGAAAAAGAACTGAATTTGACCCAGCGCCAGCTCAGCGATGCAAGTGCACGCTTGGCGCGGTTGTTTAAGTGATGCAGAACAGAAAATTGCCGGAGCTGCTGGCTCCGGCAGGCTCGATGGAAGCGGTGCGCGCTGCCGTACAAAACGGAGCGGGCGCCGTTTATCTGGGATTTGGCACGTTTAATGCCCGCCGCGGTGCGAAAAACTTTTCGCCGGAGCAAATGCGCGAAGCGATTGCGTATTGCCGTCTGCGCGGTGTAAAGACCAATATCACCGTCAACACGCTGGTATCCGACCGAGAGATTCCGGCACTGCTGCGCGATGTGCGGCTGCTGCTCGATGCGGGTGCGGACGCGCTGATTGTGCAGGATCTCGGTGCGGCGCGCTGCATTCGGGAGACGTTTCCGGATGCCGTGCTGCATGCATCAACGCAGCTGACCATTCATTCGCTGGAAGGCGCGCGGCAGGCAAAAGAGCTGGGATTTTCCCGCGTGGTGCTGTCGCGCGAGTTGCCGTTGGAAGAAATTCAGCGCATCACGCAGGAATCCGGCGTGGAAACCGAGGTGTTTGTGCACGGTGCGCTGTGCATGTGCTATTCCGGACAGTGTGAACTGTCCGCTGTCATTGGCAGACGCAGCGGCAACCGCGGCTTGTGCGCGCAGCCGTGCCGGCTGCCGTATGGCGGAAAAAACAGCTATCCGATGAGTTTGAAGGATCTGTGTTTGCTGCCGCGCCTGCGGGCGCTTTGCGATGCAGGCGTATCCTCTCTCAAAATTGAGGGACGCATGAAGCGGCCGGAATATGTCGCCATTGTCACACGCATTTATGCGGCTGTTTTGCGCGAGAACCGCGCACCGACGCGCGAAGAAATGCAGACGCTGGCGAAAGTATTTTCCCGCGACGGCTTTACACAGGGTTATTTGGATGACAACATTGGTCCGTCTATGTTCGGCGTGCGGTCGGAGACACCCGACAAAGAGCTGAAACCGCTGTATCAAGAGGCGGCACACTCGTATGCAGAAGGACAAGAGGCAGATCTGGTGCCGATTCAGCTGTCCTTCACCGCAAAGACGCAGCAGGATATGCAGTTGACGGTGACCGACGGCATGCATACGGCATCGGTCACAGCGGATGCCGCAGAAGCGGCACAGCACAAAGAGACGACTGCAGCGGACATTGAAAAATCGCTGAAAAAAACCGGCGGAACCATGTTTGCCGTGCGTGAGCTGGATGTACAGCTGGATTCCGGTCTGCGCATACCCGCGCGCGCCGTCAATGATATGCGCCGGCAGGCACTGGAACAGCTGACGCAGCAGCGCGCATCGCTGCCGCCGCTGCGTGAAAACAAGAGACAGACGTTGCAGACGGAATCCCGCGGTGATTTTTGCGGGTATATAGTGCAGGTGCGGCAGCTCAAACAGCTGACCGATGCCATGGCACAGCTGCCTGTTGAGACGTTTTATGTTCCGGTGCAGGAAATGGCACAAAACGAGGCGCGTGTGCGCGAGCTGCTTGCGCGCGGATGCAGCGTGGTTCCGGTGCTGCCGCGCATTATTTGGGACAGAGAACAGAAACAGGTGGTGCATCAGCTGGAGCAGTGCAAACGAATGGGCTGCACCGCCGCGCTGTGCGGAAATATCGCACAGCCTAAGCTGGTGCAGGCGTGCGGCATGGCTGCATTCGGCGATTTTGGGCTCAATGCATGGAATGGAGAAGCGATGGAAACGCTGCGTCAGATTGGCGTGGCGCGGCAGACCTTGTCCTATGAGCTGCGTTTGCCGCAGATTCGCGACATGCACAAGCCGATGCAAACCGAGTTGATTGTGTGCGGCAGACTGCCGCTCATGATTACGGAAAATTGCATGATAGCAGGCAAAAAGGGCGGCTGCCGCAGAGACGGCCGCGGTGCCTGTGCCAAGGGCGTCTGTTATCTGACCGACCGCATGGGCGCAAAGTTCCCTGTGTTCCGAGAGGAACATTGCCGCAACACGCTGTATAATTCCCAGCCGCTGTATTTGGAACCGGAAGAATACCGGCAGACCGGCGTGACCTATGCGCGGCTGCTGTTTTCCGATGAAAGCCCGCGGCAGGCGACAGAGATTGCGCGCCGTGTGATAGACGGACAGACGCCGGATTTCGGCGCGCCGATGACCCGCGGACTATACCGCAGAGGAGTAGAATAACCATGATAACAATACGATTTCGCCGCATGCCGTCCCCGAAGGGAAAGCTCGCACAGCTTCCGAAGCATGCGACCAGCGGCGCGGCAGGCGCAGACCTGCACGCCAACATTGATGAAGAAGTGACCATTCCGCCGATGGGACGGGCGCTTGTGCCGACCGGTCTTGCAATTGAGCTGCCGGATGCATCGTATGGTGCGTTTGTCTTTGCGCGCAGCGGTCTGGCGGTCAAGCACGGTTTGACGTTGTCCAACAGCGTCGGCGTCATTGACAGCGACTATCGCGGAGAGATTTCCGTCGGTCTGGTCAATCTGTCCGACAAGGCGTACACCATTAAGCCGGATGAACGCATTGCACAGCTGTGTATTTTGCCGGTGGCGCAGTTTATCGCTGTAGAGGCGGACGATTTGTCTGAAACTGCGCGCGGCAGCGGCGGATTTGGCTCGACCGGACGATAAGGAGGCTGACCGAATGATGGAATCTCGATTCCAACCGGTAATTCTCGCTTCCCAGTCCCCGCGCAGAAAAGAATTGCTCGCCCGTATTTTTTCTGATTTTCAGGTGTGTCCGGCACATGCGGATGAGAGTCTGACGCCGGGATTTACGCCCAAACAGAATGTTGCCTGTCTTGCGCAGCGCAAGGCGCAGGCAGTGGCACAGCACAGCGACTGCCAAGCACTGATTATCGCATCGGATACGATTGTCGTGTGTGATGATGTGATTTTGGGTAAGCCGGAAAATGAAGCGGATGCCGTGCGCATGCTGCGGGCGCTGTCCGGCAGAACCCATCAGGTTATGACGGCGGTTTGCGTTAAGACACCGGAGCGTGAGCTGACACAGGTGTCTGTCACGGATGTGACGTTCCGCACGCTGCGCGACGGCGAAGCGGAGGCGTACACCGCGACCGGAGAGCCGATGGACAAGGCAGGGGCGTATGGCATTCAAGGCATGGGCGGCTTGTTTGTCACGGGAATTGACGGAGATTATTATGGCGTCATGGGACTGCCGATTTGCATGCTGCATGAGATGCTGTGGCAGGTCGGCTGCGATGCCGGTACGGAAAAACAGAAAGGTTGATCGAAGTTGCGAAAAAATTGGAAAGCCATGGTTCATACCAGATGGTTTCCCGTTGCGGTGATTGCCGTCATTATTTGTCTGGTGCTGGCAGTGTTTACCGGCGCGGCGAAAAAGGACAGCATCATCTCGCGCACCTTGGGCGGCGTGCTGCTGCCGGCTGAGCGCGGCATTACCCATGCGGCTGTCGGCGTGGCGGACACGTACAATAAGTTCCACGGCTATGATGCGCTGAAAGCGGAAAACGATTCGCTCAAAAAGCAGGTGACAGATCTCACGAAACAGCTGGAATCTGCACAGGCAGATGTCAAGGAAAACAAAGAGCTGAAATCCATGCTCGGCGTGTCGGAGCGAAACACCTCGTTCAGCTATGAGCAGGCACAGGTGATCGGCCGCACGCTGGATGAGTGGTCGAGCGTGCTGACCATTGATGCGGGAAGCAAGGATGGTTTGGAAAAGCATGATTGTGTCGTTACCTCGCAGGGCATGGTGGGATACATCAGTGACCTGTCCGATCACACGGCGCAGGTGACAACGATTATTGATAAAAACATGTCGGCAGGCGCATTGGTCACCCGCACCGGCGAAATCGGCGTGGCAGCAGGCGATTATAAGCTGATGAGCGATGGAAAGCTCAAGGTCAGCTATTTGAGCAAGGATGCCGATGTTGTTGTCGGTGATTCTGTCACGACGAGCGGCACGGGTGGATATTTCCCGAAGGGATTGACCATCGGAACAGTAGAGAGCATCAAGACGGAGAGCGACGGCATGTCCAACTACGCCGTGATTGCACCGATGATTAAGCTGTCCGAGCTGACAAATGTGTATATTATCACAGAGACAGAAACAACCAACGCAGACTGAGGAGGCGCGGCATGAAACAACATAATCTGCATTTTGCGGTGCGCGTTGTGTGCTGCATCCTGCTGCTCACGCTTGCTTACGTTTTGCAGAGCAGCTTGGGCGTGCGGGTCTCTATTTTCGGTGTGCATATAGACATCCTGCCGCTTATTGTTGCGGCGGTCGGCATCGTGATGGGCTCGGGCGCGGGGCTTGCCTGCGGCTTGTTTGCCGGTCTGCTGTATGATGTGGCGGGAACCGGCGTGGAAGGCTTATATCCGCTGTACTACATGATTTGCGGCATTGCGTGCGGACAGACTGGCATGCATCGGTTTCGCAATCATGCGCTGGGCGGCGCGATGCTGTGCACGGCAGGTATGATCGCTGCGCTGGCGGCAATCCGGTATCTGTTCAGCTTTCAGTTTGACAGCATCAGTGTGTGGCTGCTCATCGCCAGAACCGTGCTTCAGATTATCCTTGCGCTGATTTTCAGTCCGATTGTCCTGCGCGTCATTCGCGCGGTGAGCGGACAAAACAAGCGCGCGGCGATTGCTGTGGAGCAGTTGACGGAAGGAGACAGCGATGGACCGTCATAAGAAAAAATTATTAAACCGACTGACCGTTGTTACAGTGGGCGGACTGCTGTGCGGCTTGGTTGTTGCAGCGAATTTGTTTTCTCTGCAAATCATTCATGGCGATGAATACGCCAGCAAAGCGAGCCAGCTGTACACGTATACAAACACCATTCCGGCATCGCGCGGCGATATTTTGGATAGAAACGGTGAGACACTGGTATCCAATAAGACCGTGTATAAGCTGTGTATTACCTATGCTTTCTGGGAAAAAGAAGGACAAAATGACCGCATTTTGCAGCTGGTCAATTTGATAGACACAGAGGATGACGCAGAGCTCAATGATACGCTGCCGATTTCCAACGGCCGCCGCGGTTCGTTCGCCTTCACAAAGGATGAGGATTCCTCGGATTACAAGAGCCTGCAGACGTTTTGTACCAAGCAGAAATGGGAAGAAGATCTCGATGCGGATGCGGTTGTGGACAATCTGCGCACGCTGTATGAAGTGGACAGCAGTTTGAGCGATGCGGACGCCCGCAAGATTGTCGGCATTCGCTATCAGATGGAACAGGAACAGTTCTCCATGTACAATCCGTTTACACTGGCAACCGACATTTCGATGGATCTTGTTGTGCGCATCAGCGAGCAGCAGGAGAAATATGCCGGCGTAGAAGTAGAGACTTCGGCAGAACGCGAGATTAAGAGCGATGTGGCAGCCAACATTCTGGGATACACCGGCCCGATTTTTGCAGAGGACTGGGACAAGTACAAGGACAATGGCTACTCCATGAACGCGCAGGTCGGCAAGACTGGCGCGGAGCAGGCGTTTGAGGAATATCTGCGCGGCACGGACGGCGAGCGCGCCATTCAGACCGATGCCCGCGGCAACGTTGTGAGCGAGGAAGAAACCAAGGAGGCAAAGTCCGGCAACAATGTTATTTTGACCATTGATGCCAACTTGCAGAAGGTTGCGGAGCAGTCGCTGGCACAGCGCTGCCAGAGCATTGGCGGCGCAAAGGGCGGCGCGGCTGCCGTGGTAGACGTTCGCAACGGCGAAATTCTTGCACTGGCGAACTATCCGACCTATGATCTGGCTACATTTAACAAGGACTATGAAAAGCTGGCGGCAAACAAGCTGACACCGCTGCTCAACCGCTCGATTGCAGGCACGTATGCGCCCGGCTCGACGTTCAAGCCGGTCACGGCGGTTGCCGGTCTGGAAACCGGAAAGATTACTGCGGACACGCGCATTTACGATACGGGTATCTATACGTATTTTAAGGGCTATCATCCGAAGTGCTGGATCTATAATAAGAGCGGTCACGGACACGGCTGGGAAGATGTCACAGATGCACTGGAAGATTCCTGCAACTACTTCTTCTTTGAGACCGGCAGACTGGTCGGCGGTGAAAATCTGGAAAAGTACGCAAAGGCGTTTGGCCTTGGCGAATACACGGGTCTGGAGCTGTCCGGCGAAAAGAAGGGCAGAGCTGCCGGTCCGACCGAGCGTGCAGAGGCACAGAAAAACGATTCGTCGCTGCGCGATTGGAGCGGAGCAGACAGCATTCAGACGGCAATCGGACAGGGCGACAATGCGTTTACGCCGCTGCAGCTCGCCAACTATTGTGCGGCTATTGCATCCAACGGTACACAGTACGAAGCGCATTTGCTGCGTTCCGTCAAGGCGTATGACTATTCCGATACGATTTACACGAAGGAAGCCACGGTGCGCAACAAGATTGAGGCGGCAGACAGCACGTGGAAGCTGGTTCAGCAAGGTATGGCGAAGGTTACCGGTGAAGACGGTACCGCATCGTCGGTATTTGCAAACTATTCCATCAAGGTTGCCGGCAAGTCGGGTACTGCGCAGATTTCCGGCACCAAGCTGGATAACGGTATCTTTATCTCGTATGCACCGTATAAAGATCCGCAGATCGCGGTTTGCGTCATCATTGAGGGCGGCGATTCGGGCAACAATGTCGCACCGGTTGTGCGCGATATTTATGATGCGTACTTCTATTCCGACAAAAACAGCACGGATGGAACCTCGGACGGCACGACAGGAACGCAGGATGTCGGCGCCTACGATGTTATCGCATAACAATTGCAAAAAAACTGTGCGCTTGCCGTGTGCAAGCGCACAGCGATTGTAACAAATGTCAAAAAAGACAACAGAAAACACTTGTGCAAAACATGGATTTGGTATATAATTTTATTGATTAGCAGGAGGCGTTATGACGAAAATCATTGTTATTGCATCCGGCAAGGGAGGAACAGGCAAAACCTCTCTGGCAGCGGGCGTTGGCGCTGCGCTGGCGAAGCAGGATCATAAGGTTCTCGTTGTGGACGGGGACTCCGGTTTGCGCAACCTGGATATTGTGCTCGGCATGAGCGACCGCGTGGTATTTAGCTTTGCGGATGTTGCGTCCGGCATGATTCCGCTCACAGAAGCAGCGGCGCATCATCCGGATTTGGAAAAACTCTTCCTGCTCACTGCTCCGGCGGAGCCGCTCAAATCCGGCGCGCTGACGGCGGACGGCATGCGTCTGCTGGCGCGTCAGGCAAATGAGGAGGCGTTCGACTACATTCTCATCGACGGACCGGCGGGGCTCGCAGAAGAATATCACGCGTTTGCGGCCGTGGCAGATGAGGCGATTATTATCACCTGCGGCGGAAGCGGCAGTCTGCGCGGCGCAGAGCGCATGGCGCGTGTGCTGGAAGATGACGGCGTGATGCAGGTTCGGCTGGTTGTCAACCGCATTCGCAGACGACTGATCCGCAGGGGCGCGATTGGAACCGTAGACGATGCCATGGACGCGACGGGACTATGTCTGCTCGGCATTGTGCCGGAGGACGAAGCTGTCTCGGTTGCGGCGGGTGCCGGAAAGCCGGTACAGTCTGACAAAGCAAGAAGCGCAGCAGCTGCCTACCAGAACATTGCGCGGCGGCTGCACGGTGAAGAAGTACCGCTGATGCGTTTATAAATAAGAAGTGAAAAGCAGCGAAAGACCGGTAAGGAGGGTGTCTGAACTTGAATATTGCACTGATTGCACATGATAAAAGAAAGGAACTGATGATTCAGTTCTGTATGGCATACTGCGGAATTCTGTCCAAGCATAATCTTTGCGCGACAGGAACGACGGGTAAGCTGGTGGCAGATGCTACCGGTCTGAAGATTGAACGGTATCTTGCGGGCATGCAGGGCGGTGAGCAGCAGATTAGTGCTCGTGTATCGTACAACGAGATTGACATGGTGCTGTTCTTCCGTGACCCGAACTCCAACAGCGAGTACGAGCCGGATCTGCATTCCCTGATCCGACTGTGCGACATGCACAACATCCCGATTGCAACCAATGTTGCAACGGCGGAAATGCTGGTTCTTGGTCTGGATCGCGGCGATTTGGATTGGCGCGATATCGTCAACCCGAAGCCGAAGAGATAACGGCGACAAAAGAAAAAAGAATCAGGCGGTTTTCCAAGACCGCCTGTTTTTCGTCACTGTGATTTGTTCGCAGCAGAAACAAAGGGCGGCGGCGCGTGCCGTGCGCCGGAAAGGAATAACCATTTATGGCTGAACTCATCAAAGCCCCGAAGGGCACCAAGGATATTGTACCGTCCGAGGTATACAAATGGCATTATGTGGAAGGCGTACTGCGAACCATTGCGATGGAGTATGGTTTTGAGGAAATTCGCTTCCCGAATTTTGAGCACACGGAGCTGTTTAACCGTGGCATCGGTGACACAACAGACGTTGTACAGAAGGAAATGTACACGTTTACCGATAAAGGCGGACGCTCCGTAACTCTGCGTCCGGAAGGAACTTCCTCCACAGTCCGTGCATATCTGGAAAATTCCCTGTATGCAAAGGGACTTCCGTTCAAGGCATACTACATCGTGCCGAATTATCGCTACGAAAATGTACAGAAGGGTCGTCTGCGCGAGCATCATCAGTTCGGCGTGGAATGTTTTGGCGCACCGACACCGGCAACCGATGCGGAGATCATCTCTCTGGCAGATACCGCGCTCAAGCGTCTGGGCATCACCGAGGTAAAGGTGCACATCAACTCGATTGGCTGCCCGAACTGCCGCCCGAAGTACTATGACATGCTCAAGGGCTATCTCAACCAGCACAAGGACTGTCTGTGTGAGGACTGCCTGAACCGTCTGGATCGCAACCCGATGCGTATTCTCGACTGCAAGCAGGAATCCTGCAAGAAGGTGGCAGCAGACGCGCCGATTGCGCTGGATTATCTGTGTGATGACTGCCGTGAGCATTTTGAAAAAGTAAAGACCTATCTGGACGATATGGGCATTGCGTATGAAATTGACACCAACATCGTTCGCGGTCTGGACTACTATACCAAGACGGTCTTTGAGTTCGTTTCCACCAATATCGGCGCGCAGGGCACGATTTGCGGCGGCGGCCGGTATGACGGTCTGATTTCCCAGCTGGGCGGCCAGGCAACACCGGGCATGGGCTTTGGCTGCGGTCTGGAGCGTCTGATTATGGTGATGGAAGCTGTCGACGCGCCGTTCCCGGAGCCGCCGAAGGCGGATATCTATCTGGCGCCGCTGGGTGACGAGGCGGATCGTCCGGTGCAGAAGTTGGTATATGACCTGCGTCAGCTCGGTGTATCTGCAGAGCGCGATCTGGTCGGCCGCGGACTGCGTGCACAAATGAAGCATGCGGATCGCATCGGCGCGCGTTTCTCTGCCGTTATCGGTGATGGCGAGCTGGAGAGCAAGGTGCTGCGCGTCAAGAACATGGAAACCGGCGAACAGACAGAGACAGAATTGACGGCAGAGGCAATTGCTGCTGTTGTCATGGCATAAATATCCAAGATAAAAGGAAGAGGTTTTTTATGAATACATCCATTCATGGCATGAAGCGCACCGTATGGTGCGGCGAGCTGCGTGCAGCGGATGCAGAAAAGGAAGTAACCGTAAACGGCTGGTGCGAGCGCACCCGTGACAACGGCGGCGTCCTGTTCCTGCTGCTGCGTGACCGCACCGGTACCATCCAGTGCACCTTTGACAAGTCCGTCAATGCAGAGTTGTTTGATATTGCGTTCGGCGTGCGCACCGAGTATGTGCTGGCAATCCGCGGCAAGGTTGTTCTGCGTGATGCCAACGCCATCAACAAGAAGATGCCGACCGGCGAAGTAGAGATTGCCGTTACGGATATTCGTGTGCTGTCCAAGTCGGAGACCACTCCGTTTGAGATTTCCGACAACAAGGAAGTCAACGATCAGCTGCGTCTGAAGTATCGCTATCTGGATCTGCGCCGTCCGTCCATGCAGCGCAATCTGGCTCTGCGCCACCGCGTGACCCAGATCGCCCGCAATTATTTTGACGAGCAGGGATTTTTGGAAATCGAGACCCCGATGCTGCAGAAATCCACGCCGGAAGGCGCCCGCGACTATCTGGTACCGTCCCGCGTACATCCGGGCAAGTTCTATGCTCTGCCGCAGTCTCCGCAGCAGTACAAGCAGCTGCTCATGCTGTCCGGCGTTGACCGCTATATGCAGATCACGCGCTGCTTCCGTGATGAGGATCTGCGCGCTGACCGTCAGCCGGAGTTTACCCAGATCGACCTGGAGATGTCCTTTGTTGAGCAGGACGATGTCATTGCCGTCAACGAAGGCTTCCTCAAGCGCGTATTCAAGGAAGTGCTGGATGTGGACATTCAGCTGCCGCTGCCGCGCATGAAGTGGCAGGATGCCATGGACAAGTACGGCTCCGACAAGCCGGATCTGCGTTTTGGCTATGAAATCGTAGATATTTCTGATATTGCAAAGGATTGCTCGTTCAAGGTATTCAAGGGTGCCGTAGAAGACGGCGGTACCGTTCGTCTGATTAACATCAACGGCGGCGCAGACAAGTTCCCGCGCAAGGAAATCGACAAGCTGCAGGATTTTGTCAAGACGTATCGCGCAAAGGGTCTGGCTTGGATGAAGCTGGCTGCCGACGGAAAGATGACTTCCTCGTTCGCAAAATTCCTGTCTGAGGACGAAATTGAAGCAATCAAGGCAAAGGCACAGGCAAAGGACGGCGACCTGCTGTTCGTTGTCGCTGACAGCGATTGGCAGACCGCTGTGACCGCTCTGGGCGCGCTGCGCTGCGAGCTGGCAAAGCGTCTCGGCGTCATTGATCCGCATGATTATAAGCTGCTGTGGGTTGTTGAATTCCCGCAGTTTGAGTACAGCGAAGAAGAAAATCGTTATGTTGCGATGCACCATCCGTTCACCGCTCCGATGGACGAGGATTTGGATATTCTGGAGAGCGATCCGGCAAAGGTTCGCGCAAAGGCATACGACATCATCCTCAACGGCTGCGAGCTGGGCGGCGGTTCCATCCGTATCCATTCCACCGAGACACAGGCGCGCATGTTCCGTGCACTGGGCTTCTCGGACGAGGACGCACAGGAGCGCTTTGGCCATCTGCTGACCGCGTTCAAGTATGGTGCACCTCCGCACGGCGGCTTGGCATACGGTCTGGATCGTCTGTGCATGCTGCTGGCAGGTCTGGATTCTATCCGCGATGTCATTGCCTTCCCGAAGGTACAGAATGCATCCGAATTGATGACCGCTTGCCCGTCTGCTGTCGATCAGAAGCAGCTGGATGAGCTGCATCTGGCGCTGGCATTGGACAGCAGTGAAGAAGAATAAGCTGATATCATAAAACAAGCCTCTTTCCGGTCTGGAAAGAGGCTTGTGATTTTTTGCAGGAAAAAGAACGATAAATACATAAAAATGCATAATCCTGTGCGATTTTTGTAACCAAACTGTTGCTAAATTGTTCACAGATTGTTCGTTTCATTTGAAAGGCATGAGTGCTATAATGGTAAACGTGAAAAGAACGCAGGCTGCAAAACGCGGCTTGCTCGAATGTGGAGGAAGCAAAACGTGCCGAATGAAACCAAAAACGACTTCTGCTGTCTCATTGTCAGCGGTTTTGGCGCGGGCAGTCAGGCTGGCGTTATTCTGCGCGATCACATGTGTGACAGCGGCATTGACACATTTCTGACCACACCTTCTGGAAGCGAAGAACTGCGGCTGGATAAGGACCATTGGGTTCATGGTGTCCGCATGGAATATTTGGCGCTGCGCAAGCAATACCAAAGAGTTGCACTGGTTGGCTTGTCTTTGGGCGGTGTTTTGCTGCTGCATATGCAGGATTTAAAACCTGCTGCGAGCATTTTTGTCAACACACCGTGTGTCTCTGAACGACAGATACATCTGTGGAATCGGATTTTCCAATCGGATTTACAGCCGAGAATCAATGGCGTGCGCGCTGTGCCCGCTCGTCATCAGCTCAGGCAGTTGATTCGGCGGACAAAAAAGCAGGGTGCAGGCTGTGTGCAGTGTCCGGTACTGGTACTGCAGACGCGCGATGACACCGTATGCGACCCGTCCAATGCAGAACATCTCTTTAAACAGATGCATGTGCCGGACAAAAGTCTTCGCTACTATCCGGAAGGCGGACATGATGTACTGTGCAGTCGAACTGTGCTCGCCGTATGCAGCGATATTTTTCAGTTCTGCTCGCGTATTCGCGGTCTGGAAGTCGATCCAATCAAACAAGAAGAACAATTGCTGGAAGAAGAACCATTCTGAATCAACAGAATGGTTCTTTTTTTATCGTTCCGGATGTGTCATTTGCGTGCTGATGCGAATAAATTCCTCCATCGCGCGCGTGATGTGCTTTTTTCTCCGGCAATAAAAATAAACACGGCGGGAAGAAATATCCTCGTCCAGACGGAAATAGCACAGAGAATCCGGCTGGCGCGTGTGGTGCAGAATCGTCTCGCTGATGAGCGCGGCGCCGAGACCACTGCATGCGGCCTGATACGAGGTTGTCAGCTGATCCAGCTCCAACCGGATGTCCGGATGCAGGTGATACCGTGCACACAGCCGGTCAAAGCGCGTGCGGGTGTCGTTGCCCTCACGCAGCGCCAAAAAGGGAAGCTGTGAAAAGCGGGACAGCGGCACGCATGGCACATCGTCCCAATTGACGGGTCTGCCGGTTTGCGAGACATCCAATTGATACTCGGTCAGCATGTCTCCGGAAAGCAGCTGCTTGGGAACGACCAAGACGAGATTTTCCGTAAATAAATAGTGCTTGTCATACATGTCCTCGGGCAAATCATAGTTTTCCAGAACAATGTCCAGAGTTCCGGCGTTGAGCGCATCCAGCAATATATCCGTGTTCGCCTCGGTCATAGATACGTGAATGCCGGGATAAAAACGGGCGAATGCCGTCATGCAGGACGGCAGCAAAAAAGACGCAAAGATGCTGTTTGCGCCGATGGACAGCGAGCCGATGAGCAGATGTTCGGTTTGGTTTAAGTATTGGGAAAACTGGTATTCCACATCCATGATTTGTTCGATGCAGCTGATGTATTCCTTGCCGCAGTTGGTCAGCCGAATCGGGGAACA
Organism: Butyricicoccus intestinisimiae; assembly: GCF_018918345.1. Classification (NCBI taxonomy): domain Bacteria; kingdom Bacillati; phylum Bacillota; class Clostridia; order Eubacteriales; family Butyricicoccaceae; genus Butyricicoccus; species Butyricicoccus intestinisimiae. The sequence continues at coordinate 107,951 of NZ_JAHLQI010000003.1, read as the reverse complement.
GGAGCGGTCGAAAATCGGGCTGCCGATGCGCTTTTCTACTTTTTTGACCATGGCGCTCAGCGCGGGCTGTGAGATAAACAGCTTTTCTGCGGCGCGGGAAAAGCTCATTTCTTTGTACACAGCATATACGTATTCCATATTGCGAAACATGCGGACACCTCCAAGGAAAGTATATCATAAGCATTTAATTATATCAAATATAAAAAAACAATATTTGATTTATATGCTGTTTCTGGATATAATACAAACAGTGATTGAAACAAGCGGAAATCCGCTTACATTGCGAAACCCTTTCGGCTGCAATATGAATTGGAACGCATCGTGCAGCTGATGCTCCCGAACAAATCATTCAGACGAAGTACTCTTTACTCAGCCTTTCCCTTCTGCTGAGCCGAGACTTCGTCTGAATGATTTGTTTCTGTTTCTTTACAGATACGCGCTTTTTGTGGTATCATAAAAAGCAGAAACAGAAAAGACCGGAGCATAGCTGCCAGTCATTTGCAAAATATAAAGGAGACTTGGAATATGAAAAAGATTCTGATGCTGACCACGGGCGGAGACATCGCCGGCGAGCATACGGACACAGGTCTGGTGCCGGTATATACCGGAGAACAGCTGGTTTCTATGGTGCCGGAGCTGCGCGAATACTGCGAGCTGGAATGTAAGGACATCATGCAGCTGGATGGAACCAATGTACAGCCGGAAGACTGGATTACCATCGCTGAGGAAGTATATGACGCACAGGAAGCCTACGACGGTGTGATTATCACCCATGGCACCGACACGATGGCATATTCTGCTTGCGCGGTGAGCCTGATGGTACAGAATCTGCAAAAGCCGGTCATTTTCACGGGCGCACAAATCGCCATGGTTGATCCGGACACGGATGGCAAGAAGAACCTGCTGGACGCTGTACACGCGGCGGTTTCCGGCATTCCGGGCGTATACGTTGTATTTGGCGGACGCATCATCCGAGGCATTCGCGCACAGAAGATGTATACGCGCGCGCTGGATGCGTTCCACAGCATCAATGCGGGTGACGCCGGCTATGTACAGGACGGCGAAGTGTTCCTCAATCAGAGCGTTCCAACGCCGGTCGGTGAGCCGGTGCTGGATACACGGCTGGAGCCTAAGGTTGTACAGCTCAAGCTGCTGCCGGGCATTGAGCCGAAGCAGCTGGAATCCATGCTGGGCATGGGATATTACGGCATCATTCTCGAAGCATTTGGCTGCGGCGGCATTCCGAATCAGAACCGCAATCTGCTGCCGTGCCTGAAGCGTGCAAAGCAGTTTGGTGTTGCCGTTCTCGTTGCAACCCAGTGTAAGTACGGCAATGTAGATCTGGGTGTCTATGATGTCAATGTACAGGCTGCCCGTGAGGGTGCGATGTCGGTATATGATATGAGCATTGAAGCGGCGGCTGTCAAGCTGATGTGGGTGCTTGGCCACACGAAAAAGCTGGATGAAGTCAAGAAGATGATGGAAACCTGCTACGTTGGCGAGTTTACAGAAAAGAGACACGCATAATAGAGATAAGAAAAGCCAGAATCGGATGTCCCGATTCTGGCTTTTTGTTTTATTGCAGGATAGTATCAGCCTGCATGATCCTCCCAAGGAACCAGAACAAAATGCCCGTTGCTGCGGCGGCAAATTTCGTTAATCCAAGGGATTTCAAAGCTGGCTTTCGCCTTGAGCAGAGAGCTGTCCGGCTTCATTGGATAAATGGATTGATTGACAACCCAGTAGTCGATGCAGATGCCGAGATGCTGTAAGAAATTCTGCATCCGCATTGCCTGCGTGGCGGGTTCCTTTTCCGGTGTTGTGACCATGATGATTTCGGTCACATCGCTGAGCATAAGCTGTATCTGCGGCAGCAAATGCTGTGCCGTGGTGATTTTCTTTCCGTCGCGGCGCATGCCGCCCAGCGCATACTCTTTGGCGGAATAATCCAAAATAACCACGGTGTTTGGCTGCTCCAAAAGCTCGTGAAACGCGACGAGATTGTCTGACAGCAGGTACTTGAGCGGCATGTTGCTGCTGGAATACAAGTGTACGCGTTTGTTTTGATGCGAGAGCCTGCGCGCAAGATTTCTTGCGAGCGTCGATTTGCCGGAGCCGCTGCTGCCGAGAATAATGACGAGCTTTCGATTGTTTGTTTGGATGGAATGCACGATGTCCTGCAATTGACGCGGTTCGCTGGCGTCTATCCTCTCCGGAGATGATGTGAAGTAGTCCTCTCGCAGAGAGGAACGAACACTGGATGTATTGGAGATGGAATACGAACGCATGGGAATTTGCCGTGCGGGCAGCTCGTACAGAATCGCAGGCATCGCTGCGATCGCCTTTTGCTGTAATTGGTAAATGATGCGGGCTGCTGCGCCGTCATCCCGCAGCGCAAGACTGTTGACGAGCAGCAGCAAATTGGTGATGCCAATGGAACGCAGGCGCTGCACCGCCTGTGCGGTCTTGCAAAATTCCGTTGTCAGCGGGCGCGAGACGAGAAATGCGCTGGTCTGACTCGGATTGGTCAGCACATCCATCAATTCGTGATGATCGGAAAACAGCGGAGAACGCAGCTCCTGCAGCATCCATTCCGTGTCCCAGATATCCGCAATGACATACGAATATCGGAACCGATTTTTCGGATTCATCAGAAACTGCTCCAGCTGTAAAAATACATGCTCAAAATCCTGCAGCGGATCAATCGCCATGATGTCCAGCTTGGGGATTTGAGGAACCGTGGTGGTCGGTGTCGTCAGCTGCATATCAAACAGCTCGGACAAATGGCTGATGGCATCGGTTCCGATGAACAAGGTGCGGTGTCCATGGTCTGCCAGAGAGACCGCCGCCGCACAAGCTGCAGAGGTCTTTCCGGAACCGCCCGGACCGGCAAAGACAATATATTTCGTCTGAATATCTTCCTGCGGATTAAAATGATACATAATCCCACCCCTCCCTTTGGTGGTCATGCCCTCCCCCTGCGGCGCAGGAAAAGTAAAAAGAGCTGACAGCCATCCGTCGCCATGAACCATCGTTGATAGAGACTGCGTGCATGGAAAACAGAGCGTGTCAGCGAAGCGCCGCGGCAAATCTGCCGCGTAAATACCTATCCTTTATCATAGTACCAGTGTAACACATTCATCCCTCGCGGGTCAACGAAACGCATAAAAGAGTTATGAATAATGTGTAAAATTTATACATTTTGTGCACGTGCACGGCGAAAAAAGAACAAAAACCTTCAAAATATGCGCAAAAAAGCAAAGAAAACCGACAGCCTCTGTGAGACTGCCGGTTTGGGTCAGTGCTGTGTGCCGCTGTCGGCGGTATCCGCTTCAAACTGCTCCAGCTGAAGCGTCAGCCCGTCCTCTGTGTCGGACAGTGTGACGGTTGCAGTGTCTGCTTTCCATTCGTCTCCGTCCGGATTTCTGCCGACCAACTCGGTGACGGTATCGCGCAGCTGATCTTCCGTCATGTCATCCGATTTCGGGAACAGAATGCAAATCGAAGTCACATCGCCGTATGTATTATAATACACAGTGAATGTCACCTTGCAGCCGTATACAATGCCGTCGTCAAATTCGCGTGCAGTCAGTTCGCCGTCCGCGTTATATTTCTGGGAACTGCCGTCGCCCAGCAGCTCGGTTACGCCGCTGTCCGGCGTGCTAATCAGCGAAAACAGCATGTTCAAGTGCATGGTGTCTGTATCTTGTGCGGTGAGTGCCTGTGTCGTCGCGGGCGTGCCGTTGTCATCTGCGTTCTTTTTGCCGCAGCCGGTAAGCAGGCCGAGAAGCAGACTGACGGAAAGCGTAAGACACAGCAGGCGGTTGCATCGTTTCATTGACAAGCTCCTTTCGTTGGCAGAACGCGAAATGTTTCCGATAATGTAGCAAATATACGGAAACATCCACAATCTACTCACTTTTGTACTTATAAATTATCACTTCACGTATCATGCCTATCATAGAATAAAAATTGAAAATTTGCAAGATAAATCGCGCAAAAAGTGCAAAGATTTTCGATTTTTTCTGTCAGCTTTCCGTGAGAGAACGGGAAAATGCGGAAAAAGAGGAAAAAACCGGCGGAAAAGTAATAGACAAACTGTATAAATATACATTTTAGAAAATATTTAAAAGTTTTCCTTGCATTCTGCGTACGACAGGATTATAATATGGTCATGACAAAAACAGGGGCGATTCGCACAGCAAAACATTGGTTTTGCGTCAGATACGAAACAAACCGCCCTTCTTATGGAGGCTTATATACGATGGCAACGAAAGATATGAAGATTAAAAAGGCAGTTCTGGCATATTCCGGCGGACTGGATACTTCCGTTCTGATTCCGTGGCTGAAGGAAAACTACGGCTGCGAAGTAGTCGCTGTTTCCGGCGACGTAGGACAGGGAACCGAGCTGGACGGTCTGGAAGAGAAGGCACTCAAGACCGGCGCTTCCAAGCTGTACGTCATGGATCTGACCAAGGAATTCGTTGATGATTACATTATCCCGACCATGAAGGCCGACGCAGACTATGAGGGCTACCTGCTGGGTACTTCCTTCGCTCGTCCGATCATCGCTCGCCGTCTTGTTGAGATCGCTAAGAAGGAAGGCGCAGACACCATCGTACATGGCTGCACCGGTAAGGGCAACGATCAGGTTCGTTTCGAGCTGGCTATCAAGGCTTTCGCACCGGAGATGCAGGTTCTGGCTCCGTGGCGTTTCTGGGAGCTGGACAGCCGCGACAAGGAAATTGATTACGCAGAAGCACACAACATTCCGCTGAAGATTAACCGCGAGACCAACTACTCCAAGGACAAGAACATTTGGCATCTGTCCCATGAGGGTCTGGATCTGGAGGATCCGGCAAACGAGCCGAAGTATGACGAGATTCTCGAGATGGGCGTTTCTCCGGAGCAGGCACCGGACAAGCCGACTTACGTTACCATTCATTTCGAGCAGGGCGTTCCGACCGCTGTTGACGGCGAGGAGATGGAATCCGTTGCACTGCTCAAGAAGCTGAATGAGCTGGGCGGCGCAAACGGCATCGGTCTGCTGGATTTGGTAGAGAACCGTCTGGTAGGCATGAAGAGCCGCGGCGTATACGAGACACCGGGCGGTGCAATCATGTACGCAGCACACAAGAAGCTGGAAGAAATCACGCTGGACAAGGAAACCACACATTACAAGGCGCTGATCGCACAGAAGTTCGGCGAGCTGGTTTACAACGGTCAGTGGTACACCCCGCTGCGCAAGGCGCTGAGCGCATTTGTTGACGAGACCCAGAAGACGGTTACCGGCGATGTCAAGCTGAAGCTGTACAAGGGCAACATCATTCCGGCATCCGTAACCTCTCCGTACACCCTGCATTCCGAGGCAATGGCAACCTTCGCTGAGGATGACATGTACAACCAGGCAGATTCCGAAGGATTCATCAATCTGTTCGGCCTGCCGCTCAAGGTTCGTGCGCTGAAGGAACAGCAGGCAGACGTTGCGTTCCCGAGCGTAGAGTAAAAGCAAGATAACATCGAGCACGATTTTCGCAATCGGGCGGGCGTGATTGCCCGCCCATTGTGCGTTTTAGCAGTTTTAGCAAAAGAACACGAAAATACCGGCGATTGCGCCGGAACAAAGGAGAAAATCCCATGAAACTTTGGGCTGGACGTTTCCAGAAGGAAACCAATGACGTAGTAAATGATTTCAATTCCTCCATTCAGTTCGACGGTCGTCTGTATCGGGAGGATATTACCGGTTCTATCGCACACGCCACCATGCTGGGCAAGCAGGGCATCATTGAGGAGCACGAAGCAGAAAAGATCGTAGCAGGCCTCAAGGAGATCCTGAAGGAAGTAGAAGCCGGAGAGCTGGATGTATTCAATCCGGAATATGAAGATATTCATATGAATGTCGAGGTCGCTCTGACTCAGCGCATCGGCGATACAGGCAAGCGCCTGCACACCGCGCGTTCTAGAAATGACCAGGTCGCCCTCGACATGCGTATGTATGTAAAGAAGGAAATCTGCGAGATTATGGAGCTGGCAATCGCGTTTGAGAAGGAACTGGTTGCCAAGGCAAAGGAAAACCTCGACACCGTTATGCCGGGCTACACCCACTTGCAGCGCGCACAGCCGACCACATTTGGCCATTACATGATGGCATACGCGCAGATGCTGCGCCGCGATATTTCCCGTCTGGAAGACTGCTATGAGCGTATGGACGAGCTGCCGCTCGGCTCCGGTGCGCTGGCTTCCACAACGTACCCGATTGACCGTCAGTTTGTCTGTGACAAGCTGGGCTTTGCCCGCGTGACGGAAAACTCTCTGGACGGCGTATCCGATCGTGACTACTGCATTGAGCTGATGAGCTGCCTGTCTCTGATGATGATGCATCTGTCCCGTCTGTCCGAAGAAGTTATCTCTTGGTGTTCTTGGGAGTGGCGGTTTGCCGAGCTGGACGATGCATATTCCACCGGCTCCTCCATTATGCCGCAGAAGAAGAATCCGGACGTCTGCGAGCTGATTCGCGGCAAGACCGGCCGTGTATACGGCGATTTGATGACGCTGCTCACGACCATGAAGGCGCTGCCGCTTGCATACAACAAGGACATGCAGGAGGATAAGGAGTGCGTATTTGACGCGATTGATACCGTCAAGCAGTGCTTGCAGGTGTTTGCGCCGATGTTCCGCACCATGACCCTGCGCAAGAAGAATATGCGCAAGGCGGCAAGTCAGGGCTTTATCAATGCAACCGACTGTGCGGATTACCTGACCAAGAAGGGTGTTCCGTTCCGCGATGCGTATATGATTGTCGGACGTCTGGTCAATACCTGCATTCATGCAGATGAGACGCTGGAAACCATGACGCTCAAGGACTTCAAGTCTATCTCGAACTATTTCGATGCCGATGTATATGAGGCACTGGATCTCAAGACCTGTGTAGAGGGACGTTCGGTTATCGGCGGTCCGGCTCCGAAGGAAGTGACACGCCAGATCAAGAAGGTGGAGTCGTTCCTGAAGGACGCAGAGGAACAGCTGGAAGACATGCGCGCAGAGCTGCGCACGTAATTGTTGGGAGAGATGACCATGAAACCTGTAGTATATATAGATGGAAAAGAAGGAACGACCGGTCTGCAAATTTTTGAGAGATTGGGTTCCCGTGATGACATTGATTTGATTCTCATTGATGAGGACAAGCGCAAGGATACCGCAGAGCGCAAGAAATTTATCAATGCGGCGGATATTGTATTCCTGTGTCTGCCGGACGCGGCGGCACGCGAGGCAGTTGCCCTGTGTGAAAACGATAAGACGCGTTTTATTGATGCATCAACGGCACACAGAACCGATCCGGCATGGGATTACGGCTTTGCTGAACTGTCCGAGGCGCATCGCGCAGCGATTATGCAGTCCAAGCGCGTTGCCAATCCGGGCTGCCATGCATCGGGATTTATTTCCTCCGTGTATCCGCTCGTCAAGCTGGGCATTGTTCCGGCGGATTATCCGCTCACCTGCTCGTCCCTGACCGGCTATTCCGGCGGCGGCAAGAAGCTGATTGCCGAGTATGAGGACCCGAACAGAGATCCGCGTCACGATTCACACCGCATTTACGGCACGACGCTCAAACACAAGCATCTGCCGGAGATGGTGCACGTATGCGGTCTGCAGGAAAAGCCAGTGTTTGTCCCGATTCTGGGCGATTACTATAAGGGCATGGCATCGACCATTATGCTGCACAACAGCCGTCTGCCGGGTCAGCCGACTGCGCAGGACATTCATGCGGCACTGACCAAGTACTATGAGGGACAGAAGCTCGTGCGCACCGCACCGTTTGGCGGCGAAGAACCGGTTATTTATTCCAGCGGCATGGCGGGACACGACAGCCTGCAGCTCATTGTGTGCGGTCATGAAGAACAGACCATTGTCACGGCACTGTTTGATAATCTGGGCAAGGGCGCATCCGGCGCTGCGGTTCAGAACATGAACCTGATGCTGGGCTTTGAAGAGACCACTGGTCTTACCATTTGATACGAATATAACCACCGCGATTGATATATAAAGAGGAATCATCATGAAAAAGATTGAAGGCGGCGTTTGCGCCGCAAAAGGCTTCCGCGCAGCAGGCGTGCACTGCGGCGTCAAGGCAAACAGTCCGGCAGATAAAAACGATCTGGCGCTCATCGTCAGCGATACCGTTGCAGCAACGGCAGCGACCTTTACCAGCAACCGTGTAAAGGCTGCACCGATCTATGTCTGCATGGAGCATCTGGAAAATGGTCTGGCTCAGGCGATTGTCGCAAACTCCGGCAACGCCAATGCGTGTGCACCGGAAGGCATGGAAAACGCCAAGCGCATGGCAGCAGCTGCCGCAAAGGCTGCCGGTGTGGATGAGGACAAGGTACTCGTTGGCTCCACCGGCGTCATCGGTCAGAGACTGAATGTCGAGACCATCGAAGCACATATGGACGAAGTCGCTTCTAAGCTGGAGGCTTCTGCTGAAGCATCGCAGGCGGCAAACAACGCCATCATGACCACGGATACCGTGGAGAAGACGGCAGCAGTTGAGTTTACCTGCGGCGGCAAGACCTGCCGTATCGGCGGTATTGCCAAGGGCTCTGGTATGATTCATCCGAACATGGGTACCATGCTGTGCTTCATCACGACAGACTGTGCGATTGACCCGTCTCTGCTGCGCTCCGCGCTGCGCGAGGTCGTTTCCAAGACCTTTAACCGCATTTCTGTGGACGGCGATACCTCTACCAATGACACCTGCATTGTCATGGCAAATGGCATGGCAGGCAACGAGCTGCTCGACTGGAAGAGCGAGGAGTATCATGCCTTTTACGATGCACTGTACGAAGTGGCACTGACGCTGGCAAAGAAGATGGCAGCAGACGGCGAGGGTGCTTCCCGCCTGATTTCCTGCACGGTCAAGCATTCCCGCGCCGAGGAGTACGCAGAGCGTCTGGCAAAGGCTGTCATTGCATCCAGTCTGGTCAAGGCGGCGATGTACGGCGCAGATGCAAACTGGGGTCGTGTACTGTGTGCGATGGGCTATTCCAAGGCACCGTTCCGTCCGGAATTCGTCAACATTGGTTTCTCCAGCGCAGCGGGTTCCATCACCGTTTGTGAAAACGGCGAAGCAGTAGACTTTGATGAGGACATCGCCAAGAAGATTCTGCTCGAAAAGGAAGTTTCCATTGATGTAGATATTCAGGAGGGCGACGAGGAAGCAACCGCCTACGGCTGTGACCTGACCTATGATTACGTTCGCATCAACGGCGACTATCGCACGTAATCGGAGGAAAACGAAAGACAATGCTGGAAAATTTCGAAAATATGGAGAAATACCGTGCGCAGATGCTGATTGAGGCGCTGCCGCACATTCAGAAATACTATGGCAAGACCGTTGTTGTAAAATACGGCGGCAATGCCATGATTAACGAAGACCTCAAGGACGCCGTGATTCATGACATCGTTCTGCTGAGTCTGGTCGGCGTGCGCATCGTTGTTGTGCACGGCGGCGGACCGGAAATCAGCGGTATGCTCAAGAAAATCGGCAAGAAATCCGAATTCGTCAAGGGTCTGCGCTATACCGACCGTGAGACCATGGACATCGTGCAGATGGTTCTGTGCGGCAAGGTCAACAAGGAATTGGTATCCCTGCTCAATAAGGCGGGCGGTTCCGGTGTCGGTCTGAGCGGCATGGATGACGGTCTACTGCAGGCGGTTCGCAAAAAAGACGAGGACGGCACGGATTACGGCTATGTCGGCGATATTGTCAAGGTAAATCCGAAACTCGTCAATGATATGCTGGAGGATGGATATATTCCGGTTGTGTCCACGGCTGCCATGGGCGTGGACGATGACACCAGCTACAACATCAATGCAGACCTCGCCGCTTCCAAGCTGGCAGTGGCGCTGCAGGCGGAAAAGCTGATTTTGCTCACCGATGTGCGCGGTCTGCTGCGTGACCGCAACGATGAAAATACGTTGATTCCGGAAATTAAGGTATCCGCCGTGCCGAAGCTCATCAAGGACGGCGTCATTGCAGGCGGCATGATTCCAAAGGTGGACTGCTGTGTGGAAGCTGTCCGCGAGGGCGTGCGTCAGGCGAACATTCAGGACGGCCGCGTGGAGCACTCGATTCTGATCGAGCTGTTCAGCGATGCGGGTGTCGGTACGATGTTCTATTAAGAGGAAGGGAAATCGAAGATTATGACATATCAGGAACTGAAAGATCAGGAAAATCAGTATGTGATGCATACCTACGGTCGTTTTTCCATTGCACTGGATCACGGCAAGGGCGCACAGCTGTGGGATGTAGAGGGCAAGCGCTACATTGATCTGACCAGCGGCATCGGCGTTTGCTGTCTGGGATATGACAACGAGAAGATTGTGAATGCCATCACGGAGCAGGCACACAAGATTATGCATGTGTCCAACCTGTTTACGACAGCTCCGATGGTACAGGTAGCCAAGACGCTGGTTGAACAGACCGGCATGGGCAAGGTGTTCTTCGCAAACTCCGGCGCGGAGGCAAACGAGGGCATGATCAAGCTCGCAAGAAAGTATTCGTATGACAAGTACGGCGAGGGACGTGCAGAGATTGTCACCCTGCGCAATTCCTTCCATGGCCGCACCGTCACAACGCTCAAGGCGACCGGTCAGGACAAGTTCCATCAGTATTTCTTCCCGTTTACCGAGGGCTTTGCATACGCTGAGGCAAACAACATGGACTCCATCCGTGCCAATGTCAACGAACATACTTGCGCTGTCATGATGGAGCTGATTCAGGGAGAAGGCGGCGTTATGCCGCTGGATAAGAGCTTTGTACAGGAGGTTGCTGCGTTCTGTAAGGAGCATGACCTGTTGCTGCTCATCGACGAAGTACAGACCGGCATCGGCCGTACCGGTTCGCTGTTCTGCTTCCAGCAGTACGGCATCAAGCCGGATGTTGTCTCGATGGCAAAGGGACTCGGCGGCGGTGTGCCGATTGGCGCTGTCATGGCAAACACCACCTGTGATGAGGTTCTCGGCCCCGGCACCCATGCGACAACGTTTGGCGGCACGCCGATGTGCTGTGCATCCGCCAATGCTGTGCTGTCCGAAGTGACCAAGCCGGAATTCCTGCAGGCGGTACAGGAAAAGGGCAAGTATCTGGAAGACAAGATTCTGGCTATGGGCTCTGACAAGGTAAAGGGCGTGCGCGGCCTCGGCCTGATGGTCGGCATCGTTGTCGATGCAGAAGAGCGCGCTGCATTGGTCGCTGAGATCATGGACAAGGGCGTGCTGGTTCTGACCGCAGGCACCAATGTTATCCGTCTGCTGCCGCCGCTCACCATTTCGTATGAGGAAATGGATGAGGCACTCGCTGTGATGCAGTCTGTATTCTGCAAGTGAGCAAGGAGGCGCGAACCATGAATCATTTGTTAAAGCTGCTCGACTGCTCCAAGGATGAGATTATCAATATTCTGGACTTGGCAGATCAGCTGAAGTATGAAAAGAAGCACAACATCCCGCATCGCCATCTGGAAGGCAAGAGCCTCGGCATGATTTTCCAGAAGTTCTCGACGCGCACACGTGTTTCGTTTGAAACCGGCATGTATCAGCTGGGCGGTCAGGCGCTGTTTCTGACCAACCACGACTTGCAGATCGGCCGCGGCGAGCTGGTCAAGGACACCGCGCGCGTGCTGTCTCGGTATCTGGACGGCATTGTCATCCGCACCTACGATCAGGCAGAGGCGGAAACCTTGGCGGACTGCGGCAGCATTCCGGTCATCAATGGCCTGACGAATTTTGCACATCCGTGTCAGGTGCTCGCCGACCTCATGACCGTGCGCGAGCATTTTGCGCAGCTGGAAGGTTTGAAGATGGGCTTTGTCGGTGACGGCTTCAACATGTGCAATTCTCTGATTGTCGGCTGTCTGAAGGTTGGCATGAAGGTGTCGGTGGCAACGCCGGAGGGCTATGAGCCGGACGCCAAGGTGCTGGCATTTGCAGAGGAGATGAAAAAGCAAGGCGCATCGTTTGAACTGAGCCATGACATTCATCAGGCAGCAGACAACGCAGATGTCTTGTTTACGGATGCATGGATTGGCATGGGACAGGAAGCCGAAGCAGAAAAGCGCCGCGCAGCGTTTGCAGGCTTCACGGTGGATCACGACCTGCTGTCCTGCTGCAAGGAAGGTGTCATGGTACAGCACTGTCTGCCGGCACATCGCGGGGAAGAAATCACGGATGAAGTGCTGGAAGAGCATGCAGATGAGATTTTCGAAGAATCCGAGAACAGACTGCACGCGCAGAAGGCTGTTATGGTCATGCTGATGAGCGAAAAATCGGATTTTCATATTTGATTGCTGACGAATACAAAAAGAGGGCGCTTGTGCGCTCTCTTTTTTGTATATTGATTTTTTGTGAAAGAATGTGCAAATGAGCCGGAAAGATAGACATTGATTCGGTCATATGGTACAATAGGGCTATCCACAAAACATGGAAGGAAGGGATCATATGAAAAAGAGAATTACGGCGTATCTGCTGGCATTTGCCCTGTTGTGCGCAAGCATTCCATCGGCGTTTGCGGTGCAAACCGAGGTCAGACCGGATGCCAACCGGTTCGTCACGCGGGCGGGAGTGTCCGGCACGGTGTACCAAGCGAAGGTGTACTCGCAGGCGGAACATGAAGCACAGCTGAAGAATGCAACTTTTACGACCATTGCGTGCAGCAAAAACTATGCACAGAACGATGGCTCAGTGAGCAAAAATGCGGCGGAAATGACGACGGATAATTTTAGCAGCTATGGCGAGCAGCTGCCGAATTACTATTATAATTTTGGCAAAAAGTCCATTTATGTCGGCTCTGCGATGAAAAAAATGTATGACAATATCAAGGCGGATTTGCAGAAGGGCACCAACAGTGCCATCTTCCGCGATGACGACACCGGCGAACGAAAGCTGGGCGTTACGTTTTCCGTTCCGGAGCGTTCGCAGCTCGGCGTCAGTCAGGATGACTATCATCAGATGCTGTACAATTTCGCGATGGATATAGGCTGGCTCGTATATCGCAGCATCGACTGTGATTGTCCGGAGATGTTCTACTCCAACGGTTTTATGTATATGGGTTATTCTCTGGGAGAGCGAGAAAACCAGATTACGGTCTATGTTTCGCCGGGATTCCGCAAGGGATTTGAGACCTATGAAGAGCGTGCGGCTATGAAGCAGGCGCTGGACAGCAAGGTGAACGAAATCACCAAGCAGGCAGCGCGATATGAGACCGCCTATGAGCAGCTGGATTTTTTGAATACTTGGCTGTGTGACAATAATTCGTACAATTATGACGCAGTAAATGGAAGCATGGAAGAATACCAGAAGAACGTATCCGGTGCGCCGTGGTCTTCGGCGGGTGCGATTTTGAGCAGCTCCGGCAAGACGGTAGGTCCGGTGTGCGAGGGCTATTCCCGTGCCTTGCAGCTGCTGTGCAGCAAGCTCGGCATCAATGCAACCGTGATTGTCAGTGAATCCGGCAATCACATGTGGAACAATGTCAAGTATGGCCTGTATTGGACCGGCATAGACGTCACATGGAATGATACCGGCAGCGACCGCACGGAGTATTTCTGCACAACGGTAAACAACATGGACGGTCATGTCGTAGATGACGTGGACTTTGTCGATCGGATGCAGTATCCGAGCCTGATTGCATTCTCCGCAAATGACACGCTGCCGCAGTATAAGACCGGCGTGACAAAGGAAAAGATTTTGCCGTACTACGATGTATACGCAGGCTTCTGGGGCACCTCGCAGATTCACAATGTCTATAACAAGGGCTATATGGCAGGCATGACCTGTGTCAACTTTGGCATTCATGGCAAGGTAACCCGTGCGCAGTTCGCACAGATCCTGTACAACATCGCGGGCAGACCGGCAGTGACGTATGCGGGACAGTTCTCGGATGTGCCGCAGAACCAGTGGTATACAGCAGCCGTCACTTGGGCGGCAGAGACCGGTTTGGTCAGCGGATATCCGGGCGGCAAATTCGGACCGAATGACCCCATCAAGCGCGAAGATATCGCCGTGATTCTGTTCCATCGTGCGGGAAGTCCGAGCGCGGAGCAGCAGGATCTGGAGGGCAGATTCACCGATACGAATCAGATTGATGAATACGCATGGGAGGCTGTCAACTGGGCGGTTGCGTCCAGTGTAATCAGCGGCAATGCAAACGGAACACTGGATCCGCGCGGCAACGCAACCCGCGCACAGAGCGCCGTCATTATCACCAACATTACAAAGTGACCAAAACATTCTCAGGGAGAACCGGAAGACACCGGTTCTCCCTTCTTTTGTGCGGAGATTGCGGGACATATGAGAATTTTGCCGAAAAAGGGTTGCGCGGTTGTCGGTTTTTATGGTATGATAGCAATGCTGCAAAAACAAATGTTTTTCACAGAAAGACACAAATACGCCTTCTGAAAGGAGCCGAGAGACAATTGGAACAGCAGCCGAAATATTATATTGTAGACTCGTCCCTGCTGCCGGAGGTATTCCTGAAGGTGGCGCAGGTCAATCGAAATCTGCAAAGCGGCATATGCCGAACCATTGGCGAAGCAACGCAGCAGGTGGGGCTTAGCCGAAGCGCATATTACAAATATAAAGATGGAATCAAACCGCTGTTTGAGGCGGCAACACACAGCATCATCACGTTTAATTTGATGGTCACGGACGAGGCGGGCGTTCTGTCCGTGATTTTGTCTGTATTTGCCCGCGCCGGTGCAAATATTCTGACCATTAACCAGTCAATTCCTGTCAACGGGCAGGCGGCTGTGACCGTAGCGGCGCGCACCGGCGAAATGAACCGGCCGGTGGAGCAGATGATGTCTGAGATTCTTGCCATTGCCGGTGTATCTCGTATGGAGATTCTGGCGAAGGAATGACAAATAAGGAGGAAAAACCATGTTGAAAGCTGCAATTTTGGGTTTTGGAACCGTCGGTTCCGGCACCCTTGAAGTTCTTGAGCGCAATGCGGACACCGTTGCCCGCAATGCAGGAGAGGCAATCGAAGTAAAATATATTCTGGATCTGCGCGATTTTCCGAACGAACCGCATCAGGAGCGATTTGTCAAGGATTTTGCCGTCATTGAAAATGATCCGGAGGTCAGCATCGTCATCGAGACCATGGGCGGCAAGGGCGCAGCCTATACCTTTACTAAGCGCAGCTTGGAAGCGGGAAAAAATGTCGTCACGTCCAATAAGGAATTGGTGGCAACACACGGCGCAGAGCTGCTGGAGATTGCGGCACGGAAAAACGTCAATTATCTGTTTGAGGCATCCGTCGGCGGCGGCATTCCGATTATCCGCCCGATGCAGCGCTGCCTGACCGCAAACCATCTGACGCAGATTACCGGCATTCTCAACGGCACGACCAACTATATCCTGAACCGCATGATTGACGGCGGCTTGGACTTTGCGACCGCGCTCAAGGAAGCACAGGAGCTCGGCTATGCAGAGGCAAATCCGGCAGCTGACGTAGAGGGCATTGATGCCTGCCGCAAGGTTTGTATTTTGGCGGACATCGCATACGGAGACAACGTGGCGCCGGAAAAGGTTGAGACCGAAGGCATTACGGCGATTACGCTGCAGGATGTAGCATATGCAGAGCAGGCTGACAGTGTTGTCAAGCTGCTGGGCAGAACCGTTTTGCAGGAGGACGGCACGTTCTATGCGTTTGTGGCTCCGCATTTTGTCAAGAAGAGCAGCCCGCTTGCCTGCGTGACCGGCGTGTTTAACGGCATTCTCGTGACCGGCGATATGCTCGGTGATGCGATGTTTTACGGTCAGGGCGCCGGCAAGCTCGCAACCGCTTCCGCTGTTGCTGCCGACGTCATCGACTGCGCAGTACACAAAAACAAGCGCCGCAGCATTGGCTGGGGTGACGGCAGCAAAAATCTGGTTCGTTCGCTTGACACGTTCGCTTCCAACTGGTATATTCGCGTACAGGGAGCAGATGCCGCAGACAAGCTGGCACAGGCGTTCCCGAACAGCAAGGTGCTGGAACCGGTACAGGCAGAAGAAGCTGCTGTCCTGACTGATGTTCTGACGACTGCTGAAATGAATGAAAAGAAAGCACAGCTCGGCAATGTTCTGGGCTGCATGAGGCTGCTGTGATATGATTACTGTAAGAGTACCTGCAACAAGCGCAAATATGGGTCCGGGCTTTGACTCGATTGGCATTGCGCTGAATTTATACAATACATTTTATATGGAGGAGAACGACTCCATTGAGATTTTCGCGACGCATGGCGAACATGTGCCAAGCGATGAGAGCAATCTGATTTATCAGTGCGCAAAGCGCGTGTATGATATTTGCGGCAAGCCGATGCCGGGTCTCAAACTTATCGAGGACTGTGACATTCCGCAGACGCGCGGACTGGGTTCCTCCTCGGCGTGCACGGTTGCCGGTCTCATCGGCGCCAATGCCCTGCTGGGCAACCCGCTGCATCAGGAAAACATCATAGATCTGGCAGCTGCCATTGAAGGCCATCCGGACAATTCGACGCCGGCCATTCTCGGCGGCTTCTGCACCTCGCTGCTGGAATACGGCAAGGTGTGGAGTGTGCGCGTGCCGATTGCAGACAAGCTGGATTTTGTGGCATTTATCCCGAACTTTGAGCTGTCTACGGAAAAAGCGCGGCAGGCGATTCCGAGAACCATTCCGCACAAGGATGCGGTATTCAATCTGTCGCGCGCAGCACTGCTGACCGGTTCGCTGGTAACAGGTGATCTGCACAATCTGATGGTAGCGGCGGGAGACTGCCTGCATCAGCCGTATCGTTTCGGCTTGATTCCGGATGGCGAGGAAGTTGTCAAGAGCGCAAAGGGACTGGGCGCCCTCGGTGCATTCCTGTCCGGCGCGGGCCCGACCATCATTGCTATGGTAGATAAGGAAGACAAGACCTATTACAGCCGTGCCTGCATGTATTTTGCAGAACGTTTTCCGAATTGGAAACCGGTTCTGCTGTCGTGTGACGAAGTGGGTGCCCTTGTGACACCGACGGAGGAAGGCGCGCTGGACAAGCTGGATCTGTAATCCCAGCACATACGAGAGAGGAGTAGGAGACAGGCACATGGCTTTAATTGTGCAAAAGTTCGGCGGAACTTCCGTTGCGAACACAGAACGCATCTTTAACGTCGCGGATATTGTAACCAGAACGGCGGCCGCCGGAAATCAGGTTGTTGTGGTGGTATCCGCACAGGGCGACACCACGGACGATTTTATCGAAAAGGCAGCAGAAATCACAGACAAGCCGCCGGCAAGAGAGATGGACGTGCTGCTCAGCGCAGGCGAACAGATCTCGATGGCGCTGCTCGCGATGGCGATTGAAAAGCTGGGCTATCATGCCACGAGTCTGACCGGCTGGCAGGCCGGCATTGAGACGAGTTTGGAATACGGCGCAGCCCGCATTCATCGTGTGAAGCCGGAGCGCATCCGCAGTCTGCTGGATCGGCATCGGATTGTTGTTGTCGCAGGATTTCAGGGTGTGAACAGCCATCAGAGCATCACAACGCTGGGGCGCGGCGGCTCGGATACGACAGCGGTTGCCATTGCGGCGGCGCTGGGCGCAGATTTGTGTCAGATTTATACCGATGTAGACGGTGTATATACCGCAGATCCGCGTGTGGTACCCAATGCGCGCAAGCTGGAGGAAATCACGTTTGATGAAATGCTGGAACTGGCGTCGTTGGGCGCACAGGTTTTGCACAACCGTTCGGTTGAGATGGCAAAAAAGTACAACATTGATTTGGAAGTGCTGTCCAGCCTGACCAGAAATCCGGGAACCAAGGTTAAGGAGGTTGTTTCTGTGGAAAAGATGATTATCAGCGGTGTAGCCTGCGACAAAGATACAGCACGAATTGCTGTCATGGGCATTCCGGACAAGCCGGGTCATGCGTTTCGTCTGTTCTCTCTTTTGGCAAACAACGGCATCAATGTCGACATTATCCTGCAGTCCATCGGACATGATGATGTGCGCGACATCAGCTTTACCATCAAGCGCGGACAGCTGGACGCGGCGATGCAGATTTTGGAAGAAAACAAGGATCGCCTGCACTTTACGAGCTTCTCCGGAAAGTCGGATCTCGCAAAGGTGTCGGTTGTCGGCGCAGGCATGACGTCAACACCGGGTGTCGCAGCCAAGCTGTTTGACGCACTGGCAAGTGCACAGGTCAATATTCGCATGATTTCCACGTCGGAAATCAAGATTTCCGTTTTGATTGATGAATCGGATGCAACCCGTGCGGTTCGTGCCGTACACGATAAGTTTTTTAACTAATAGAAAAAAAGCAGACTTCCCGGCGCAGTGAAGTCTGCTTTTTCCAAAACATAGAGAAAGGAAAACATATGATGAAAAAGCGATTGACGAGTTTCCTGCTTGCCGCCTGCATGATGCTGCCGCTCAGCGCATCGGCGTGGGCAGCAGAACATCCGCAGATGGAAGGAGAGGAAGATGTAACCTTGCAGCCGAGCTATGGTGTACGCAGCAAGCAGTCCGGTTCGAATGGCACATTGATTGTCACACTGGATCCGGGACACGGCGGCAAAGACAGCGGCGCGACCGAGGAATGGAATGGTACGACCGCGATGGAAAAGGATATCAACCTGAAAATCGCGTTGGCATGCCGTGAAGAACTGAGTAAATACGCCGGTGTCAAAGTGTACATGACGCGCGATGACGACACGTTTTTGGAATTGTCTGACCGTGTCAGATATGCACAGTCCGTCAATGCGGAATTGATGGTCAGCATGCACATCAATTCCTCTGACAACAGCAGCGCGCAGGGCGAGCTGGTCATTGTGCCAAATGGCAATTACCGGCCGGAGCTGCTCGAGGAATCCAAGAAAACAGCAAGCCGTGTGCTGAGCAATTTGGAGAGCTTGGGACTGAGAAACCGTGGATATTTGCAGCGAAACAGCAGCGAAAATACCTATCCGGACGGCTCAAAGGCGGATTATTACAGCATTCTTCGAAATTCTACGATGGCGAATATTCCGAGTATGATTATTGAGCACGCGTTTATTTCTAATTATAATGACTATACGAAGTATCTGTCCTCGGACGATATGATTCAAAAGATGGGACAGGCAGATGCAAAGGCAATTGTCGCAGCATATCATTTGCATCTCAAGTCGAACAATTCCGCCGCTTCCAAGGGCGATGCACCGTTTGAAGATATATATACGACCGACTGGTATTATGCACCGGTTGTGTTTGCATATCAGCACAGCTTGATGACCGGCACGTCTGACAGCACGTTTTCTCCGCAGGACACGCTGACCCGTGCCATGGCAGTACAGACGCTGTACAACTATTCCGGCAAGCCGGAGACAGCGGACAGCAATCGTTTTTCCGATGTCAAGCAGGGAGACTGGTACTGCAAGGCGGTAAGCTGGGCGGCAGAGAACGGTGTTACCGCGGGCACATCGGAGACAACCTTTTCTCCCAATGATTTGGTTACGCGCGAGCAGTTCGCAGCGCTGCTCTATCGCTTCAAAAACGGTCAGCAGACACAGTGCAGCTTGGACGCGTTTGCCGATGCGAACGATGTATCCGATTGGGCGAAGGATGCTGTGAAGTGGGCTGTGAACAATAAAATTCTTTCCGGTTCGAAGATGAACGACGGCACGCTGATGCTGCTTCCGCGCTCCGGCGCGACGCGCGCAGAGACCGCTGTGATGCTCGAACGCATGGTGGAAAACGTCAAGTGACAGATACGCGCAAGGCAGGCTTTTTCTCTTGGGAGAAGGCCTGCTTTTGTGTTATACTGAAAGCACGACAAGGAGGGAGAGAGATGAATACACCGGTTACGAAGAAAAATATCGTGAGGCGGATAGCATACGTTTCAAAATACTTTATATTGGTAATTTTTATTTTTGGTTTTGGGTGGGATCTGCTTCATGTTCGCAATGTATCTTATGAGAAAAGAATAGAAATCTATCTGGGCAGTGCGGCGACATTGGCTGGTATTTTGTTCGTCTGGGTATACATATGGGTGCAAAAGAAAAAGGTGATCAAGCTGATTCAAAGACAGGAAGAATGCTTAAACGTGGACTTTGATGCAGACATGAAAGGAATCACTATGTGCGGCGGCAAAGTGGGAACAGTAGAAGTGGTCGCCTGCGGAGATTGGTATGTTCTGCTTTCGGAGGTCGAAAGACTGGTAATCAATAGACGCTATATTGCTGCTGTCAGAGATGTGTATAAACAGGAAAAATACCTCGGGAGAGGACTGCACTGGCAAATAACGATTGTATTCGATACCATAGATGATACACCGCTCCGCTTTCGCTTGAGCGATGCAGAACAGGTAATTATGGATTTGTGTGAATGGTTGGGTCATCCCATGACGGAGATTAGAGAGGGCAGAAAAAGGTGAGCACATTGGCTAGATCATTGAGAGAATGGAGTGAGCCGCTTATGTTTTGGATAGCGGCGCTGCTTGCTACTTGGGTTGCTATGCATATCATTTTCAGATATGAAGTTGGTGCTGAGAAAGTAGAAGAAGTGAGAAAAGAAAAATCTCTGTTCAAACGATTGCTGTATATAGGATATGCAAAATATGTCAAAGAAAAGCCAATAGCATTTTTTATTTTGCGATGGCAGTTTTATTTGGGGATTGTTGCCATGCTGGTTTTTCCGCTGGAATGTAAAGGAAATTTTCTTAGGGTAACAGATATTTACTCAAATATTGCTATGGGAATGCTTGCCGTTGCGGCATTGGCGAGTTGGGGTGTTGATAATAGCAAGGACAGAAACGGAGAATTGGCAGAAATTGTTGATGCGCGTGTGGCGTGGAATCGCTCTTGGGAAAAATTGCAACAAATCCAGCGAGAGTGGGACGAAAAAGCAAAGCAGTCGGATAGGCAAGAACAGATTCGGCTGTTAAAAAAATTAGAATCAAAAGTGCATTCCGCGGAAGAACATTGGCGGGAATATTATCCGAAATGTAAACCGGATTGTATAGAACTGTTGGAACATAACTTGCAGCAGTTACGGGATATATTTTATATGATTGATCGACAGAGATGTGAATTAAACGAAGAAAGAGAAAGCTGTTTTATCACGGCAGATACATTATTTCCGTGTGATGCGCCGTTTTGTGAGAACTATGAACGAGTAAAGAAAGCGTTGCATCAAGCGGACGCGGAACATCAGGTGGACTGTCTAACGGAAATGTTAGAAGAGACCTGTTGCTATTTAGATGACATGACAGATCGTTGGTTTGCAAATGAAGAAATTGGGCGGAAAATCTGTGACGGGTTAAAAGAAAGTCGAGAACGGATCTTTGCGCAGTTGGATGAAATTGAAGCATATCAAAAACAGATACAAGCGCCGGGACTTGAGGATAACTTGAAAGAAATATATCACAACATGCACCTCAACGGTATTCTCCCACCGGAGCGAGAGGAACACTTCCCCGATGCGATTCATCAGGGAGAGATTCACCGATTTTATAATTAGAGTTGATTTGCCGAAAGAAGGAGAGAAAGATGAAAACACCAGTTACGAAGAAAAATATCGTGAGGCGGCAGAGTACAGCAATGTTGGGACTTATTGTTGTTTTATTGATTGGATTCATGTGGTTCGCTGTGAAAGACATAGATATTTCTTCCATGACACAAGAGGACATACTAGGCGTGTTCGGCCGAGTTTTGCTGGTTTTTCTGTGTGTTGGAGTGATGTATTGTGCATTGAGAAGGAAAAATCAAACAGTCATTCGGTGGATTGAAAGACAAGAAAATTATTTACATGTTGATTTTAATAAGGATATGCAGGGTATCTGCATGCAGGGGATTCTTAGGCGTGGTGTAGAAATTATCGCGCATGGGGATTGGTTTGTTGCCTTGTCTGAAGATGGCGTATTTGCTGTAAATAAGAGATATATTGAGGACGTAAGAGAAACCCATCAAGAAGAACATTCAGGAAAATATACGAACTATACGCAGTGGGTGATAGAATTGTTGACCGTAGAGCAAACAGTTATGACTTGCAAAACGGGAAATGCATACAAAGTGGTAGAAGATTTCTGCGAATGGCTGGAAGCCGATACCGTTCACCCGAAAAAGATTCACAGAGTCTATCGCTGCGACTGATTCCCCGGCGGGAGCGGCAAGCAGCTTGTGAAAAATCCGTGAACAGGACATAAAGTTTGCGGTTTTGCTGTCAGGTCTCAAAGTTTTGTGTTATACTGGACGTATCTAGTACGGATAAATGGAGTTATACATATGAGTCAGAAAACAAAAAAGACATTTCATAAACGCCCGCAGCATGAGGAAGAAACCGAAACCACGCTGTATGAGGGCAGAAACGAGGTCATGGAGCTGCTTCGCGCAGGCAGAACTGTGGATAAATTGTTTGTCGCACCGGATCAGAACGGCCGCATGGCGGATATTGTCGCTATGGCGAAGGCTGCCGGTGCTGTTGTGACGCAGGTAGACCGCCGCAAGCTGGATGCCATGAGTGAGACCGGCGTGCATCAGGGCGTCATTGCGCAGGCAGCGGCACATGAATATGTCTCGCTGGAGGATATTTTGCAGACTGCCGCAGACCGCGGAGAACAGCCGCTCATCATGATTTGCGATGGTCTGACCGATCCGCACAATCTGGGCGCTGTCATTCGTTCGGCAGAAACCGCCGGTGCGCACGGCGTTATCATTCCGAAGCGCCGCTCGGTCGGCTTGACGGCGACGGCTGCCAAGGCGTCTGCCGGTGCGATTGAGCACATCGGTGTGGCACGCGTCACCAATCTTTCCGCGGCGATTGACACGCTGAAGGAAAAAGGCGTCTGGGTATTCGGCGCGGATGCGGGCGGGGATACCAGCCTGTACCAGACCAATTTTGTCGGCGCGACGGCCATTGTTATTGGCTCGGAGGGCAGCGGTCTCAGCCGCCTTGTCCGCGAGAAATGTGACGGCATTGTCAGCATTCCGATGAAGGGAAGAGTAAATTCTCTGAATGCATCGGCTGCTGCAGCTGTCCTGCTGTATGAGGCGGTGCGGCAGAGAATCGGGGAGGAACAGCATGGATGATCTGGATCTCGAAAAATTAAAAAAGGAACTGCATGATGTTTCCGGCAGCAGCCTCTATGATGTGGATCAGATTATGGAGGAAGCGGGATCTTCCGAGAGCGGCAGCCGTGCCAGCATGGAACAGCTGCTGCAGAGCTTGGGCGTGCAGATGCCGGAGCAGCAGGAGCAAGATACGTTGGATTCTTTGCAGCAGGCATCCGAGCAGACGCAGGCGATGATCGAAGAACAGCAGGAAATGCAGCAGTGGCTTAAGCCGGAGGAAGACAAAGAGGCAGAGCAGCCGGACGAGGATGACGTGTTTGGTTCTCTGTTCGCGCAGCTCGGTGAGCTGGAACGCGAGGAGACACCGACAGATCCGCGTTTGACGGAACCGCTGCTGGAACCGGAGGAAGAACCGAGCTTGATGGAACGGCTGTTTCCGTCTGAACCGGAAGTACAGGCCGATGAAGAACCGGAAACGCAGGTTCTGGAACCGGAAGTACAGGCCGATGAAGAACCGGAAACGCAGGTTCTGGAACCGGAAGTACAGGCCGATGAAGAACCGGAAACGCAGATTCTGGAACCGGAAGTACAGGCCGATGAAGAACCGGAAACGCAGATTCTGGAACCGGAAGTACAGGCCGATGAAGAACCGGAAACGCAGATTCTGGAATCGGAAGTGCAAATTGATGAAGAACCGGAAACGCAAATTCTGGAATCGGACATGCCGACGCGTCGTATGAACCGGCATGACTATGAGGATTTGATAGAACAAGCAACCCTTCGCGTGCAGCAGAGTGAAGAGGATGACGAGGAAGAATCGGAAACACAGGAGACTGTGCCGGAACAGAAACTCAATACATCAAACGATGAAGCGATTTCGCAAATTGTAGAAGCATTGTCTGAACAGCCGGAACAGGCTGCGCAAGAGCAGGAAGAGGAACAGCCTGAAAAACAGGGATTGCTTTCTCGGCTGTTTGCGCCGCCGGACGTTGTAGAGGACGCAGCAGATACGGACGCGCTGGACGAAGAAGGACGCGAGGAAGTGCCGGAGCAGCCGGACAATCCCGAACCATCCGAGAAAACGGCACAGCCGCAAACGCGCAAGGGCTTGTTCTCTCGGCTGTTTTCGACACAAGAGGAGCTGGAGGAGGTTGAGACACCGATTGATTTGACCCAGCTGCAGGGATTGGACGAAGCGGCACCGGAAAGTCTGTCGGAGGAAGAACCCGAGACACAGATGCTGGAACCGGAGCAGCCGGAAGAAGAACCCGAGACACAGATGCTGGAACCGGAGCAGCCGGAAGAAGAACCCGAGACACAGATGCTGGAACCGGAGCAGCCGGAAGAAGAACCCGAGACACAGATGCTGGAACCGGAGCAGCCGGAAGAAGAACCCGAGACACAGATGCTGGAACCGGAGCAGCCGGAAGAAGAACCCGAGACACAGATGCTGGAACCGGAGCAGCCGGAAGAAGAACCCGAGACACAGATGCTGGAACCGGAGCAGCCGGAAGAAGAACTGGAAACGGAACAGGAACAGCTGGAGCAGGAAACACCGAAGGAAGTATTTGCGCAGCTGCTGGATGACGAACCGGAAGAATCCGAACAGCCGGATGTGCCGGAACAACCGCAGGAATCAGAACGAGAACCGGAAAAACCAAAAGCCGGTATTTTCGATAGAGTTATGGATGCACTGGGCTTTGAACTCGTAGAGGAAGGCGAGGAAGCACCGGAACAGCCGCAGCCGTCTGAACCGGCGCAGGAGACACCGCCGGAATCGGCACAGCAGGAACCGGAAAAGCAGCCGCCGCAGCCGCGTCCGGAAGATACACCGGTTATCAGTGAAGATGAATTTGCGGCATTTATGTCGGATGTCGATGCAGGAGAATCGGAACAGTGCGCCAGCTTCGAACAATTGCTGGAGGACAGCATGGAGGAGAGCTCTGACGAAAAACAGGATGTGCTGCGCAAGAAATCCGCTATGCCGGAAGAGTTTCCGGATGAAGAAACAACGGTCTATGTAGATGTACCGGTTCGCAAGCAGGTTTTGGAACATCCGCAGCCGCGGCAGACGGAGCTGTTTGACGTCGAAGAGGCGCTGAAGCAAAAGCCGCTGTTTGAAAGATCCCAAGAGCAGGAAGAACCGGAACAAGAGCCGGAGAAAGAGTCGGATGAACCACTTCCGGAACCGGAATGGCTGGGAAAACCGCTGGAGGATATCTGCAAAACAGCACCTTCTCTGGAGGTACTGCGCAAGGAAGGTCCGGTTATGACGCGCGAGGTGCTGCGCTGCAAGGAATGGATTACGGAACGCATTCGCCGCTATCAGGCGGAGCAGCGCGGAGAGCCATACCCGCCGCAGCCGGAATCCGAGCCGCAGCCTGAGCCGACAATGGAGCCTATCCATGCCTCTGAAGCATTGGACGAGATGCATGAGCAGGAACAGACAGAGGAAGATTCGGTTTTTCCTGAGGGGTCGACCGGCAAACCGGAAACGGAGGCGGCCGACCAGAAACCATCCACCCATGAATCCGTCATAGAGATTCAGGCATCGGAGACCAAAACCGAACAGCCGGCGCGCAGTGCCGCGGAGAACACGGCTGCTGACCGAAAACAAAAACCAAAATCTTCCGCAAAAAAGAAAATCATACGGCGGGATTGGACACAGGAGAGCCGTGTCTGCCGTCTGCGTGCGCGAAATAAGGCGCTGCGCTCGACGATTCTCGGCGTGCTGACGTTGATTTGCATTTATATTTCCTGTGCGGCGGATTTTACCATCCTGCCGCTGCCAAGTGCTATGGATTATGCCTCGCATTCCGGCCGCGTGCTCGGCGTTTTTTTGCTGCTGCTGGCGTGCGCGCTTGCGCTGGCATATGACGTCGTGTGGGACGGCATACGAGCTGTGCTGCAGGGCAGTCCGAATTTTGCCACGCTGGCAGATGCCGCGCTGCTGCTCAATATTCTGCACTGCTGCATTCGCTTGGCTTCAGAAGGAGAAGAAATTCCGTTTGCCTGCATTGCGATGCTGATTTTGTTTGCACAGCTGCGCGCACAGGTCAGCGAGGAGACCATCAAACACTATACATATAAAGTTGCGGGGGCGGCGCGTGAGCCAATCGGCATATTCTGCCGCAGAGAAAAAACACCGCATTTGGTAAAGGCGCCTCTGGCGGATATCAACACCTTTGCCGCACAGACGACAGAACAGGAAGAACGCAAACGCATGGAGCGGCTGTTTACCCTGTCTGCCCTTGCGGTTGCCGTGATTTTATCTGTGATTGTGTGCGCGTCAACGGGTGATGCCGGACGCTTGATTTATGTGCTTGCGGCGACGGTGACCGGCTCCTGTCAGGTTGCACTGCTCAGCGCGTCGGTCATGGCGCGGCAAAGTGCGGCGCGCCGTCTGGCGCACTGCGGTGCGGCTTCCGACAGCGATGAAGGCTCGGATAAACTGGCGACGACACAGACGGTTGTGCTGACCGATGAAGATTTGTTTCCCAATGGCTCTGTGGTGTTGGTCAGCTTGGAGCTGCACAGCAATTTGAACGATGCAACGGCGCTTGCCTATGCGGCGGCGCTGACGCAGGGTTCGTCTCTGGGCAATATGCTGGCGGAAGAAGTGCGCACGCGATATGGTGCGCCGCTCGCTGCACACCGCGTGCTGCGGTATGACGGCGGTGTGGGCGGTCAGATTGGCGGCTTGCAGGTCTTGCTGGGCAATGAACGGTTTATGACATCGCGCGGCGTCTCGGTCGGCGGAATGACAGACAATGCACTTGCGCTGTCGCTGGATGGCAGTCTGGCTGCCGTTCTGACCGTTGATTATACGGTGCCGGCGGTACTGTTCCATGCGATGCAGAAATTGACGGAACAAAAAACGACGATTTGGCTGAACTCGCACAATCAGCAGATTACACCGCAGCTGGTAGAACAGCTATATGGTCTGCCGAAGGGAACGGTTGTCGTGCCAGAGCTGGAATGCAGCCGTGCGCTGCAAAATCCGGCACGTGTGCAGGATGCACGGCTGTGCGCACTGCTCATGCGGGATGGCCTGATGGGAATTGCGGACTGCATTTGCGCCGCACGCGCACAGCGAAAGGCGCAGCGCGCCGGTGTGCTCATTGGTATTTGCGCATCCATTGTGTGCATGCTGCTGATGATGTATCTGTGCTATGCGTTTGTTCCATCCGATGCGCATCCGATTCGTCTGTTAATTTATATGGTTTTGTGCTTTATCCCGATTTTCTTCCTAGATAATGGAGTAGGACGGGAATGAGAAAAAACGGAGACAGAACGCCTGGTTTTCGGGCGGGAAGTCTCCGTTTCTTTTTTTACAGAAAATTTTCAAATCTGTGCCAGCGGTGCTTTTATGCGAAAAATGCGTGATTTTGTGCATAAAGCACGGTTTAAGTGCGAAAAAATTGACGGGTTCTGGTGATGTTCGTAAAAGACTTGCGAAACATTTGGAGAAAATTCACAATGTTTTGCTTGCGATAATGGTGAAAGTAGGGTATAATTACGAACATGAGGACGGGCATCCCGTTCTGGATAAGAAAAGTTAAGGAGATGGAATCGTTGAACGTATATTCTGTAGATAAAATCCGCAACGTTTGTGTAATGGGACACGGCGGAGAAGGCAAGACTTCCCTGATCGAAAGCATGCTGTATATGACCAAGGCGACAGACCGCATGGGAAAGATCGCGGACGGAAATACCGTTTGTGACTATGACCCGGAGGAGATCCGCAGAAAGTTCTCGATTTCCACCGCAGTGGCGCCGGTAGAATACGGCGATTGCAAGATCAACATGCTGGACACGCCGGGCTTCTTTGATTTTGAAGGCGAAGTACAGAGCGCACTGCGCGTGTGCGAATCCGGTTTGATTGTCGTTCCGGGCAAGTCCGGACCGAGCGTTGGCACGGAAAAGGCGTGGAAGCGTCTGGCAGATCAGGGCAAGCCGTGTGCGTTTTATATTTCTAAAATTGACGAAGAAAATTCCGATTATGATACATCGCTGCATAAGCTGCAGAAGGCGTTCGGCGCACACGTTGTTCCGATCGTTATCCCGATTTTCGAGGGCAACCGCGAGACCGTCGGCGTTGTCGACTGTGTCATCCGCAAGGCGTACCATATGGAGGGCAACGAACGCAAGGAGGTTGCGATTCCGGAAGCCATGATGGCAAAGGTTGACCAGCAGCGCGCCGCTCTGTGCGAGAGCGTGGCAGAGCTGTCGGAGGACCTGATGGAGCGTTATTTCGCAGGCGAGGAGTTCTCGGATGAAGAACTGATTGCCGGTCTGCGTCAGGGCGTGCTTGAGCGCGCGGTTATTCCGGTATTCTGCGGCACTGCAGCGACCGGCATCGGCACCGTTGCAACGCTCAAGGGCATCTGCGATTACATGCCGTCTCCAGATCAGGGCGAAGTAGAAGTTTGCGAGGAAGGCGACGATCTCGTTGAGATTCCGTGCAACCCGAACGGCACGCCGTGTGCATTTGTGTTCAAGACCACTGCGGATCAGTACGGCAGATTCAGCTACTTCAAGGTTGTTGCCGGTTCCGTCAAGCAGGATATGACGCTGCTCAATCATCGCATGGATGCCACGGAAAAGATTGGTCATCTGTACTCGATTTGCGGCAAGAAGGCAACCGAAGTCAAGGAAATTACCTGCGGCGATATCGGTGCCGTATCCAAGCTCGCGACCACAAAGACCGGTGATACGCTGTCGATGAGTGTGCGCGCAGTCAATCTGACACCGGTACAGTTTGCAAAGCCGTGCTATACACAGGCAATCGCGCCGAAAACCAAGGGCGGCGAAGAAAAAATCGCAGCGGGTCTCACCAAGCTCGCGGATGAAGATCCGACCTTTGGCTTTACCATCAATCCGGAGACGCATCAGAGCCTGCTGAGCGGCATGGGTGACATTCATCTGGATGTCATTTGCTCCAAGCTGCAGTCCCGCTTTGGCGCAGAGCCGGTGCTGAGCAAGCCGATTGTTCCGTATCGCGAGAAGATTCGCGCATCGGTTACGGTGGAAGGCAAGCATAAGAAGCAGTCGGGCGGTCACGGTCAGTATGGACACGTCAAGATGACCTTTGAGCCGTATGCAGACGGCGATTATGTATTTGAAGAACGTATTTTTGGCGGATCAGTTCCGAAGAACTTCCATCCGGCGGTTGACAAGGGCGTTCGGGAGGCCATGGAGCACGGTGTGCTGGCCGGCTATCCGATGGTTGGCTTGAAGGCAATTCTGCTTGACGGCTCCTATCATGATGTAGACTCCAACGAGCTGTCGTTCAAGATGGCTGCCAAGCTGGCGTATAAGGCGGGCATCCCACAGGCAAAGCCGGTTATTATGGAGCCGATTTGCTCGATGAAGGTTTACATTCCGGATTCGTACATGGGCGATGTCATCGGTGACATCAACAAGCGCCGCGGCCGCATCATGGGCATGAACCCGACCGATGACGGACAGGAAATTCTTGCCGAAGTGCCGATGGCAGAAATCAGCGACTACGCGATCACGCTGCGTTCGATGACGCAGGGCAGAGGTTCCTTTGAATCCGCGTTTGAGCGCTATGAGGACGCGCCTCCGGCAGTGCAGGAGAAGGTTATCGAAGCTGCACAGGCACAGTAAAACATGCTGTATCCAAGCCCCTCCGGATTTTCCGGAGGGGCTTGTTTGCATCATAAATGTTCCGTGGCGTGCATACGCTGTACCAGAAACAGCTGGAACAGACGGCAAGGAGCGGGAAAACTATGTTTATCATAACGGCGAAATTCAGTAAGCGGAAGCTTTTCTTTGGCATTGCGGTGACGGCGGCGCTGCTGCTGACGGCGGGCGCGGCGGCACACTTGGCAGGAGATGTGGCGGCGATGGGAAATCGTGCGGACAGCGAGGCAAACGACGCTGCGCAGCAGACGGTTTCAACGCTGGCACTGACAGACGAGGAGCGCACAGCATACCTAAAAGCGTGCGGATGGGAAGTGGATGCCGCGTCCTGCACGGTGCGGGAAGTGATTATTCCGTCGGATTTCGACGAGACCTATCAGAGCTATGCGGACTTACAGGCGCGGCAGGGATTTGACTTGGAGAAGCTCAAAGGCAAACGCGTCAAGCAGGTCGTTTACTCCGTCACAAATTCAGAAGAATCGGATGTTTTGGCGGAATTGCTGATCTATCGAGGAAAAATCGTTGCGGGGGATATTTGCTCCATGAAGACGGACGGCGGCTTTACGCGCGGGCTGATGGATCGCACCGGACAGAAGTCAAATGACACAAAGGATACGTCAGAATCCACAAGCAGCCAAGCGGATTCTGGTGCATCCTGACAACAGCTTTTTTCGCAAAATCAACACATTGCCCAAAGAAGCAGGCGAGAAATCCCGCCTGCTTTTATATTTTTTTGAAAACACTCTTGTGCAAATGTACCAAAGGTGATATAATGCTCTTGATTATTGGCAGGAGGCGA
The DNA here is from genome assembly GCF_018918345.1 of Butyricicoccus intestinisimiae. NCBI lineage: Bacteria > Bacillati > Bacillota > Clostridia > Eubacteriales > Butyricicoccaceae > Butyricicoccus > Butyricicoccus intestinisimiae. The sequence goes on along the minus strand of NZ_JAHLQI010000003.1, from coordinate 77,436 downwards.
TGAAGTGGCGGCACAGCGAATAGACAAACTGCTCACGGCGATGGGACTGTGTTCCCGCAGGGAAGCGGCGGCAGCGGCAAAACGCGGTGCGATTGTCATTGACGGTGCGGTGTGTCGGGACGCCTCCCAAAAAGTAGATCCGGAAACCGCGCGGATTTGCTTTTGCGGACAGACGGTCAGCTATCAGACGCATGTATATCTGATGATGCATAAGCCGCTTGGCGTGCTGTCTGCAACCGAGGACAGAGAACAACAAACCGTGCTGGATCTTCTGCCTGCCGGCTATAAAAAGCGCGGCGTGTTTCCGATTGGACGGCTGGACAAGGACACATCCGGACTGCTGCTGCTGACGGATGACGGTGCACTGGGACATGCGCTGACCTCGCCCAAGCACGCGGTAGATAAAGTCTATCGGGCGCAGACGGAGGGCGCATTGGGCGATACCGATGTACAGGCATTTGCGCAGGGTATCACACTGCGCGACGGCACGCGCTGCCGGCCGGCAAAGCTGGAAATCTGCGAAGCGCGCGAAGGGTACGCCGAGGTTTTGGTAACGGTTCATGAGGGCAAGTATCATCAGGTGCGGCGCATGCTGGCATCCCGCGGTGCGCCGGTCAAGACGCTGAAACGCTTGTCGGAAGGCCCGCTCAAACTGGATGCGGCACTGCAGCCGGGACAGTGGAGAGAACTGACGCAGGAGGAAATTGCACAGTTGCTCGCCTGCCAGGCGGGAAAAGACGGCTGAGAAAAAGCAATCACGTTACATAGGGAAAAGTCGACAAAATAAAGTCAAAATTTTTGTACAAATTTCTGTCGATTTGTGATATAATAAAAAAAGTGAACGATAGGACAGCGTTTTGCTGTCAATATGATTGGTGATGGTTTTGCTCCCGCGGATAAAAACAGCTGCTGACAAGTGCAGGATTTCAGCAGAATATGCGGGTACAGAAAACAATTTCGTTGAAGAAGGGTGAAGTATGATGGCATCAAGAATGTTTCAGTCTATAATTTTACAGATGAAAGATGCGGTTGACCGCACAATCGGCATTATCAATGCCAGCGGCGCAGTCGTGGCCTGTACCGACCTCAAACGGATCGGTGAGATGCGCGAGGACGCAGCAGCTGAGCTGTCCTATGTCGGTGACATGATTCGCTTTGGCGGATATACTTATCGTCCGGTTGCAGACCGTTCGACTCGTTTTGAGTACGCAGTGTTTGTACACGGCGAAGACGAAAATGCCCGCAGCATCTGCTCGATGGCAGCGATTGCCGTCAGCAACATCAAGACGCTGTACGACGAAAAGCACGACAAGGCTACATTTATCAAGAACATCATTCTCGATAATATCCTGCCGGGAGATATTTATATTAAGTCCCGCGAGCTGCACTTTGAGGGAGACACCACCCGCGCCGTATTCCTGGTTCGTCAGGAAGAACATGCGGACGTCGCTGCACTGGACGTCATTCAGGGGCTGTTCCCGGATAAGCAGCACGACTTTGTCCTGCACATCAATGAAAATGATATCGTTCTTGTCAAGGAAGTAAAACCGACCATCGACGACAAGGAACTCATGAAGATTGCCAAGGGCATCGAGGAGACCTTGGAGAATGAACTGCAGATTAAGTGCCTGATCGGTATCGGTACCGTTTGCAGCCAGCTCAAGGACGTTGCAAAATCCTTCAAGGAAGCACAGACTGCGCTGGAAGTCGGCGTCGTATTCGACAACGAGCAGAACATTGTCAATTATGACACGCTGGGCTTGGCGCGTCTGATTTATCAGTTGCCGACGACCCTGTGCGAGATGTTCCTGAACGAAATTTTTAAGAAGGGCTCGATTGACGCATTGGATCAGGAGACCCTGTTCACCATCCAGAAGTTCTTTGAAAACAACCTGAACGTGTCTGAGACCTCTCGTAAGCTGTTTGTACACAGAAACACGCTGGTTTACCGTCTGGAGAAAATTAAAAAGCTGACGGGCTTGGATCTGCGTGAATTCGACCATGCGATTGTATTTAAGGTTGCGCTGATGGTACGCAAGTACTTGGCTTCTCGTGAGGCTGGACGCCTGTAATCTTGTAATCGAGGTGAAATTTTTTGATTAAACCAACGACTGCAAAACGTATTATGGCGGTTGTCGCGCTGATTTTGGTCGTATTGATGCTGCTCAGCTCGGTTTCCGTTCTGTTTTGAGGGCGCACAAAATTTGATATTTTTGTGAACACAGCAAAAAATAGTTGCCGCAGGCTTTGTCCTGCGGTATTCTTTTTATAGAGATGATTTCATACGAAAGGAAGCGAGAGCGATTTGAAACGCATGGTATCGCTGCGTCGGGCAGTGGCTGCCGGCGCGGCGGCAACGATTGCGGGCGGACTGGTCACCGGCGTGGTTGTGTATCACGCCGTGCATCCGAGCGGACAGGCTGGAGAAATCTATGATGTTCTGCGGCAGGCGGACAGCATCAGCCAGAAATACTTTGTCGGCGAGGATTACGACACGGATGACCTCATCAACGGCGCACTGACAGGATATGCACAGGGGCTCGGTGACCGCTGGACAAGTTATATGACGCCGGAATATTATCAGAGCTATCGGGAATCTTCGGCAGATTCCACCGTGGGCATCGGCGTGACCGTCAGCTATCTGGAAAATGACGATGGCACACATTATTTATATGTAAACACGGTGGCGACCGATTCTCCGGCACAAAAGGCGGGCATTGGCTGCTACGATAAAATTACAGCCATCAACGGCAAGCGCATAGACGATTTTGGCAGCTATGACAAGGCGGTTGCCGCAGTCCGCGGCAAGGCGGGCGGCGTTGTGCAGCTGGGCATTCACCAATATGCAACGAATCAGGATGTCACGCTGTCTGTAACGCGCGCGGAATATGAGCAAATTCATGTGACATCGCGTATGCTGGACAATCAGATTGGATACATTCGGATTGAGAAGTTTGCAGACAATACCGATGAGCAGTTTGATGCCGCTGTCAAAGAAATGCAGAAGCAGGGCGCAGCCAGCTTGCTGTTTGACCTGCGCAACAATCCGGGCGGACAGCTGACGGCACTGGTCAATTGTCTGGACACGCTGCTGCCGGAGGGAAAAATTATTTCGCTCAAAGACAAAGCGGGAAAGACCGAAGAATATACATCGGATGCAAACGCGGTGGATTTGCCGATGGCGGTGCTCGTCAATGCGGATTCGTACAGCGCGGCGGAGTTTTTCGCGGCTGCGCTGCAGGAATACGGCAAGGCAACGATTGTCGGAGAAAAGACCGTCGGCAAGGGATACTCCCAGCAGGGCTTTGAGCTGTCCAACGGCGGCTGCCTGAATATTTCGACGCACTGTTACTACACGCCGAAGGGCGTCAGCTTGATTGGAAAAGGCGTGACGCCGGACAAGCAAGCAGACCTGAGCGACGAGAAAAAAGAGCACTTCTATGTGCTGCGGGACAGCGAAGATGACCAGCTGCAAGCGGCAATTTCTGTGCTGAAAAAGTGAAAATCGGTACAACACGTGCTTGACATCATACGATGGGATTTATATAATGAATAACAAGGCACGTTTGCATAAACGATATCTGATGAAAAATCTGTAATAGATCGAGGGGAAACATTCCATGAAACAAGAGTATAGAATGACACAGGAAAGTCTGGATAAGCTGAAGGAAGAGCAGGAGTACCTCAGCACCGTCCGCATGCGCGAAATCACCGCGCAGATTAAGGAAGCCCTTTCTTTCGGCGACCTTTCCGAGAACGCAGAGTACCATGCAGCGAAGGATGAGCAGGGCAAGGTAAACTCCCGCATTCTGGAGCTGGAGACCATGATCTCCAAGGCTGTCATCATCGCAGCAGATGAGTACGCAGCAGATGAGGTATCTCCGGGATGCACCTTCAAGATTGAGGATCTGGAGTTTGGTGACGAAGAGCAGTACCGTATTGTCGGCTCGCAGGAAGCAGACCCGATGGCTGGTCTGATTTCTGACGAATCTCCGGTAGGCAAGGCTGTTCTGGGTCACAAGGTTGGCGAGGTTGTCGAGGTAGAAGCACCGAACGACAGCGTGGTAAAGTTCCGCATCACCGACATCCAGAAGTAAACAAGAACCAACAACAGGCTGTCTGCCACGCCGGAACGGATGGCGGACAGTCCTTTTGCATTATAATTAGGAGGAAAAACATGGATCAGAACGCAGCTGCTGAACAGAGCAAGCCGAAGAACGCAAAGCCGGTTCGCTCGGAATCCGAAGAGTATGAGATCCGCACCGCAAAACTGCAGGCAATGCAGGAGGAGGGCAAGGACCCGTTTACGGAAGTTCGGTTTGACCGCACCAACTATACCACGGACATCACCGAGAACTTCGAGGAGATGGAAGGCAAAATCGTCCGTCTGGCAGGCCGCATGATGAGCAAGCGCATCATGGGCAAGCTGACCTTCTCGGACATCACCGACCGGTATGGCCGCATCCAGCTGTGCGTCAAGCGCGATCTGCTGGGCACCGAGGAGTACAAGCAGTTTAAGAAGTATGACATTGGCGATATCATCGGCATCGAGGGCGAAGTATTCCGCACCCAGAAGGGCGAAATTTCCGTTCGCGTGGACAAGCTCCAGCTGTTGTCGAAGTCCCTGCGCCCGCTGCCGGAAAAGTGGCACGGTCTGAAGGACACCGACATTCGCTATCGCCGCCGTTACGTGGATTTGATTGTCAATCCGGAAGTGCGCCGCACCTTTGAGAACCGCTCGAAGATCGTTCGCGAAATCCGCAACTTCTGTGACAGCCAGGGCTTTATGGAAGTAGAGACACCGTGTCTGAACACGATTCCGGGCGGTGCTGCTGCGCGTCCGTTTATCACGCATCACAACGCGCTGGACATCGACATGTACATGCGCATTGCGACCGAGCTGCATTTGAAGCGACTGATTGTCGGCGGCATGGAGCGTGTCTATGAGATCGGTCGTATCTTCCGCAACGAAGGCATGGACACCAGACACAATCCGGAGTTCACCACCATTGAGATTTATCAGGCATATACCGACTATAACGGCATGATGGATTTGACCGAGAACATGGTCATCCACTGCTGCGAGAAGGTTCTGGGCACGACCAAGGTGATGTATCAGGGCACCGAGCTGGACTTCTCCAAGGGCTGGAAGCGCATGACCATGGCAGAGGCTGTCAAGCAGTACTCCGGCATGGACTTCATGGCAATGGACGGCGAGCAGGCTCTGGAGGCTTGCAAGAAGGCCGGCTATGAAATCGACAAGAACAAGGAGAGCTGGGGCGATTTGCTCGCTATGGTTTACGATGCAACCGTAGAAGAAAATCTGATTCAGCCGACCTTTATCACGGATTATCCGGTAGAAATTTCTCCGCTGGCAAAGCGCAAGGCATCTGACCCGCGCCTGACCGAGCGCTTCGAGTGCTTTGTATACGGCCGCGAGCTGTGCAATGCATTCTCTGAGCTGAATGATCCGGTTGACCAGAGAGGCCGCTTCGAGCGTCAGGTAGAGCTGCGCAATGCAGGTGATGACGAAGCGAACATGATGGACGAAGACTTCCTGCGCGCTCTGGAATATGGTATGCCGCCAACGGGCGGCATGGGCATGGGCATTGACCGTTTGGTTATGTTCCTGACCGACAGCGCATCCATTCGCGATGTCCTGCTGTTCCCGACCATGAAGCCGCTGGACTAATGGAATACGGAAAGCCTGAGGAGCTGCCAGTCTGCTGCTCAGGCTTTTGCCATATTACATAAAGAGGCGTATCATGCAAAATATTTTTCCGATGCAACGGGGTCATCGACGGGCTGCACGCCCCGGACGCACCATTTTACTTGGTTTTCTATTTGTCATCCTATTCGGTGCCTGCCTGCTGCATCTCCCAATTGCGGCGCGGGATCACAGCGTGACAGCGTTTGTTGACTGCTTGTTTACTGCGACAAGCGCAACCTGTGTGACAGGGCTTGTTGTGGTAGATACGTGGCAGCACTGGACGGTATTCGGACAGATTGTTGTTTTAGGTTTGATTCAAATCGGCGGCTTGGGCGTTATGTCGGTGACGGCATTGGTGTCCTTCTTTATGGGACGGACGATTACCGTGCGGGAACGATTGGAAATGTCTGCGTCGCTCAGTCTGGACGATATATCGGGAATTGTCCGCTTGATGCGGGAAGTGATGCTGTTTACGGCCGCAATAGAATTGGCGGGAACCGCTTTGCTTTCCATTCGGTTTATTCCGCAGTTTGGTATTGCAGAAGGCTTGTGGAAGGCGTTCTTTCACGCGGTCTCTGCGTTTTGCAATGCAGGTTTTGATTTGATGGGACAGAGAGAGGCATTCTCTAATTTGAGCGACTATGCGCAAGACCCGCTCGTCAATCTCGTGATTATTGCATTGATTGTCATGGGCGGATTGGGTTTTCTCGTCTGGCGCGATTTGCGCGCCAACCGCAAATGGAATCGCCTGTCCGTGCACACGCGTTTGGTTCTGATTATGACGGCATTGCTCTTGATTGGCGGTGCCTTGGCAATATTTGTACTGGAATACAGCAATCCGCAGACATTGGGGAATATGCCGGTCGGAAATCGTGTGCTGGCATCGCTGTTTCAGGCAACAACCTGCCGAACTGCCGGATTTAATACCATTGATCAGGGGGCGCTGCGCAGCGGTACCGCTGTCATCTGTATTTTGCTGATGTTTATCGGCGGCTCCTCGGGTTCCACGGCGGGCGGCATCAAGACGACTTCTGTTGCGGTGCTGATATTGGCGGCGTGGAGCGTGCTGCGCAGCAGACGGGATATCACCGTCTTTCACAGACGGATTGAAGAACGATTGGTTCTGCAGGCCGTCGCGTTGGTGATGGCGGCCCTGGGCTTGATTTTGATGGGAAGCTTTATCTTGTACACGGCGGATAATGTCTCTGTGGAGCGCGCCTTGTATGAGACGACTTCCGCTTTCAGCACGACAGGACTGTCGGAAAATTTAACACCGACGTTGGGTGTAGTATCCAAATGCTGGTTGATTTTGGAGATGTATTTGGGACGCATCGGCATTCTGACATTGGGAGCCGCTGTGTTTATGCGGCGCATCTTTGAGCCGAAAATCCGGTATCCGGAAAGCAAAGTCATCGTAGGATAAGGAGTTCACATGAAATCATTTGTTGTCATTGGTTTGGGCAGATTTGGAACCGCTGTGGCGGAAGAATTGTATGCGCTGGGACATGAGGTGCTGGCTATTGACCGAGAAGAAGGCTGCGCACAGCGCGTGTCAGAGATAGTCACTCATACGATTATCGCCGATGCCAAAGACGAATCCGTGCTGCAGTCTATTGGAGTGCGCAATTTTGACGGTGTGATTATCTGTATGACGGATATTGAGGACAGCGTGATGATTGCTCTGATGCTCAAAGATATGGGAGCGAAGTATATCATTGCGAAATCGAAGTCAAAGCAGCACTCACGGATGCTGGAGCTGATCGGCGTGGATCGCATCGTTTTTCCGGAGCAGGATATGGGCGTGCGGCTGGCACAGACGATTTCGTCCCGCCGCGCGCTGGATTTCATCGAACTGTCGCCAGATTATGCTATCGTGGAGCTGCCGCTGCCGAATGTATGGCAGGATAAGACGCTGGCGGAAATTGGAGTGAGAAAACAGTTTGGAATCAATGTACTGGCGGTTCGCCGCGGGGAAAAGGAAATCTATGTTTCTCCGCAAGCGGAATTTTTGCTGAAACATAGAGATGTTTTGATTGTTGTGGGAAAAAATCAAAATATTCGGAAATTGGAGAAACTGCCATGAGTATACGAATAGAAAGCCGTGAAAATTCTTTGGTCAAGCGGCTTGTTCGCTTGTCCAATGACCGAAAGTTCCGCAAAGAGATGCAGGAAATGGTCTGCGAAGGCGAAAAAATGCTGGGAGAAGCGCTGTCCAGCGGCATGGACATCCATGATATTCTCCTTGCAGAGGATGCAGAATTGGACACAGAGCTGCTGCGGCAGGCGGAAGGACAGGGCGCAAAGCTGTATATCTGCCCGTCCAGCCTGCTGGGTAAGGTGTCCAACGTCAAAACGCCGCAGGGTGTGGTGTTTTCCTGCGAAAGACCGGTGGCAGAGCTGCGCGTTTTGCAGGACGCCAAGCGTCTGATGGTGCTGGAGGGCTTGCAGGACCCGGGAAATCTGGGAACCATTATCCGCACGGCGGATGCATTTGCCTTGGACGGCATCATTTTGTGCGAGGGGTGCGTCGACCCGACCTCTCCGAAAGTCGTTCGCGCGACGATGGGCGCGGCGTTCCGCATGCCAATTGCGGCGGCGCCGTTGGAACAAACCGTGGCATTTTTGCGTGAGCAGAATATGCCGCTGTATGCAGCAGCACTCAGCGAGAGCAGTGTGCCGTTGACGCATGTTGATTTGACCCGCGCCGCTGTCATGATTGGAAATGAGGGACGCGGCATTACAAAAAAAGCGGCTGCTCTGTGCACCCAGCAGATCATCATTCCGATGGACGGCCGTGCAGAGTCGCTCAATGCATCGGTTGCTGCATCAATTATCATGTATGAGATGAGCAGAAAGGTCTGATGGCTGATGACGAATGGGATCTATTGGCTGTGGCTGGCAACGCGACCGCGATGCAGCGCGCGATTTTGCGGACATCTGCTCGAGCGATTCGGCTCTCCGGAAGCGATTTGGCGTGCGGAGCAGCAGGAGTTTGAGGACATTCCGCGGCTCAACAAGGTAAAAATGGATTCGCTGATGGAAAAAGATTTGACGGTCGCGCAGCACATCGAGGAGACGTGCCGGAAGCAGGACATTCAAATCGTGACATTGGAAGATGAAAGATATCCGCAGCTGCTGCGCGAGATTCCGGATCCGCCGCTCGTGCTGTATGTGCGCGGCACCTTGCCGGATTTCACAGACAGAGTGTCTGTCTCCATTGTCGGCACGCGGAAGTGTACCCGATACGGCAAGCAGGCGGCGTGGCATTTCGCGGGCAACCTTGCCCAGCGCGGCGTCATTATCGTGTCGGGTATGGCGATTGGCATTGATGGAACCGCCAATCGTGCGGCGATTGAAGCGGGCGGAGAGACCGTTGCTGTGCTCGGCTGTGGTGTCGATGTATGCTATCCGTGGCAGCACAAACAGCTGATGGATGATATTATGCAGCACGGTGCGGTCATCAGCGAATATCCGCCTGGCACAGAGCCGAAGGGAACGCATTTTCCCGTGCGCAACCGCATTATAACCGGCTTGGGAAAGGGCACACTGATTGTAGAGGCACCTAAAAAATCCGGTGCGCTGATTTCAGCGGATTTGGCGCTGGAACAGGGGCGCGATGTGTTCGCCGTGCCGGGAGATATCAATCGGCCGTCCAGTGCGGGATGCAATGCACGCATTCGGCAGGGCGCTGCGGAATTGGTACAGGAACCGGCGGATATTTTGGCGCAGTATCAACTGACGGACAGCCGCATACAGCGCAAGCTGCAGCCGGTAAAACAGGCATCCATACAGGAGATGCCGAGAGAGAAAGAGAGAAAAAAGCTCCTGCGGCGGCTGGAAGGCTCCGAGGAGGAGCGCACAGTTTGGTGCGCCGTGCATGACGGACAGGAAACCGTCGATGCAATCGTAGAGAAAACCGGCCTGCCCGCCGCCAGCGTGCTGACAGCGCTGACCATGCTGGAAGTCGGGCAATATATCGCCGCGACCGAGAGCGGGTATCAGGCGGCAGCCGATGTAGAACTATAGAAAACAATCACCATTGATCGAATAGATTGGAGAACCGTCTGCCGGCATCGGCAGCGGCACAGGAGGAAAGACAGATATGTCAAAACTTGTCATCGTGGAGTCTCCGGCGAAGGCAAAGACCATCGGAAAGTACCTCGGTACCGACTATGTGGTAAAGGCTTCGATGGGACATCTGCGGGATTTGCCGAAAAAAAAGATGAGTGTGGACATCGAGCATGATTTTAAGCCGGTGTACATGCCGATTGAAGGCAAGGAAAAACTGATTGAAGAATTGCGCGAAGATATCGACAACAGCGATTTCGTCTATCTCGCAACCGACCCGGACCGAGAGGGCGAAGCCATTTCCTGGCACTTAAAAGAGCTGTTTCACCTGAGCGATTCGTTCAGCAAACGCGTCACATTCAATGAAATTACCAAACACGCCGTGCAGGACGGCATTGCACACCCACGCGATATTGATTTGGATTTGGTCGATGCCCAGCAGGCACGCCGCATTTTGGATCGCATCGTGGGCTATGAGCTGTCGCCGTTTTTGTGGCGAAAGGTCAAGCGCGGTCTGTCCGCCGGCCGTGTGCAGTCGGTTGCAACGCGTATGGTTGTGGATAGAGAGATGGAAATCCGTGCCTTTGTGCCGGAGGAATATTGGTCTCTTGAAGCAGAACTGAAAACGCAGGAAGGCGGCATGTTTACCGCTTCATTCTACGGCGATGCGACGGGCAAGGTCGAACTGAAAACCGAAGAACAGACCATGCACATCGTAGAAGCGGTAACCGGCAAGGCGTTTACCGTCGGCAAGGTCAAGCGCGGCAAAAAACGCAAAAGACCGGCGCCGCCGTTTATCACCTCTACGCTGCAGCAGGAAGCCAGCCGCAAGCTGAGCTTTGTGCCGCGCCGCACGATGGCGATTGCCCAGCAGCTGTATGAAGGCATTGAGATCGGCGAGCAGGGCTTGACCGGTTTGATTACCTACATGCGTACCGACTCCCTGCGACTGTCCGAGGAGGCACAGACCGCGGCAAAGGAATACATTCTCGGCCGGTACGGCGCAGACTATTATCCGGAAAAGACACGGACGTTCCGCGCCAAGAGCAATGCGCAGGACGCGCATGAGGCCATTCGCCCGACCAATGTACAGCTGATTCCGGATGAAATCAAGGACTATCTGACGCCGGAACAGTACAAGCTGTATAAGCTGATCTGGAGCCGCTTTGTTGCCTGCCAGATGGCGGATGCCATCATGGATACCGTATCGTCTGATATTGTCTCAGAGGGCTATATTTTCCGCGCAAGCGGCTATAAAGTGGCATTCCCGGGCTTTACGGCGGTATATGAGGAGTCCACAGACGATGCCAAGGCATCGGATACGACCTCCGGCAAGCCGCTGCCGAACTTTGATGAGGGCGACAGCTTACAGTGCAGCAAGCTGACACCGGCACAGCATTTCACCCAGCCGCCGGCACGATATACTGAGGCATCGCTCATCAAGGCGATGGAAGAAAAGGGTATCGGCAGACCGTCTACCTATGCGCCGACCATTTCGACGATTTTGGAACGCGATTATGTGGCGAAGGAAGGCAGAAGCCTTAAGCCGACGCCGCTCGGCGAGGGCGTCACCGAGCTGCTGGTCGATAAATTCGAGTCGATTTCGGATTTGGAATTTACCGCGCACATGGAAGAAGAGCTGGATGAAGTTGAAAATGGAAAAATCAGCTATGTAGAGGTTCTGCGTCGGTTTTATGACGGATTTGAAGCGGCGCTGCAGCAGGCAGAGAAGGATCTCGAAGGGCAGCGCATCAAAATCAAAGATGAAGTGACCGATGAAATCTGCGAAAAGTGCGGCAAGCACATGGTTATCAAATCCGGCAGATTCGGCAAGTTTTTGGCGTGCTCCGGATATCCGGACTGCAAAAACACCAAGAATATTGCCATCAAGACCGGTGTGAACTGTCCGAAATGCGGCGGCAATATCGTTGAGCTGAAATCCAAGCGCGGATTCCCGTTTTTGGGCTGCGACAATTATCCGGAATGTACGTTTATGACGTGGGATAAGGTGACGAAAAAGCAGTGCCCGCAGTGCGGCTCCACGCTGTTCCGCCATTATGACCGCGAGACCGGTGAGGCACATTTCGTGTGCTACAAGGAAGGCTGCGGCTACAAGGAGTTCATCAGCAAGCGCACTCCGCGCAAGACCAAGGCGCAGAAGGAAGCAGAGGCAAAGGCGGCAGCAGAGGCAGCAGGCGAGAATCCGGAGACCGCTGAGGCAGAGGACAAGCCAAAGAAAACGACCAAGAAATCCGCGGCGAAAAAGACCACTGCCAAGAAAACAACGAAAAAAACAACGACGAAGAAAACGACAGCCAAAAAGACAACCAAGAAAACGACCAAGAAGGCGGAGGACGGCGAACAGGCGCCCAAAAAGCGCGTGACACGCAAGAAAAAGACCGAAGCTACGGAGGAACCAGTTGATGCATAATGCCATTGTGATCGGCGCAGGCCTTGCGGGCAGCGAAGCTGCTTGGCAGCTGGCACAGCGCGGTATCCATGTGGATCTGTACGAAATGAAGCCGGTTAAAATGACACCGGCGCACCACAGCAGCGCGTTTGCGGAGCTTTGCTGCTCCAATTCGCTGCGCGGTGCAGAAATCTGCACGGCGCCGGGACTGCTCAAGGAAGAGCTGCGCCGCGCAGGCAGCTTGATTATCTCTTGTGCCGATGCGACGCGCGTAGAAGCGGGCGGCGCACTTGCGGTTGACCGAGAGGCATTTGCCAATCTGGTCACGGAAAAAGTCAAAAACCATCCGAACATTACAGTTCATGAAGGTGAAGTGACAGAAATTCCCGCAGAGGGACATGTCATCGTGGCAACCGGCCCGCTGACCTCAGACGCTCTGTTTGAGAGCATTCACAACAAACTCGGCGCACATGAATACCTGCATTTTTATGATGCGGCGGCACCGATTGTCAGCTTTGAATCGGTGGATATGGACAGTGCCTATTTTGCGTCCCGCTATGACAAGGGCACGGCGGATTACATCAACTGTCCGATGAACAGAGAGCAGTACGATGCATTCTGGGAGGCGCTGTGTGAGGCGGAACAGGCACCGGTGCACGGCTTTGAGGACAAGAAGGTATTTGAAGGCTGCATGCCGGTGGAAGTGATGGGACGCCGCGGACACGATACGCTGCTGTACGGTCCGCTCAAGCCGGTCGGTCTGCGCGATCCGCACACCGGAGAGACGCCGTATGCCGTTGTACAGCTGCGCCGCGACAATGCGGCGGGCTCGCTGTATAATCTTGTCGGTTTTCAGACGCATCTGAAGTTTCCGGAGCAGAAGCGCGTATTCTCGATGATTCCGGCGCTGAAAAATGCGGAATTTGTGCGCTATGGCGTCATGCACCGCAATACATTTATGGATTCTCCGCGATTGCTGGACAACCACTATCGGCTCAAGGCAGAGCCGCGCATTCGCTTTGCCGGACAGATGACCGGCGTAGAGGGCTACATCGAGTCCGCAGCATCCGGTTTTGAAACCGGTTTGAATCTGGCACGCGAGCTGCTGGGACTGGAGCCGATTGAATTTTCCGATCTGACGGCAATCGGCGCGCTGGGGCTGTACATTTCCAATGAGGCGAATGCGAAGTTCCAGCCGATGAACATCAATTTCGGCATCATTCAGCCGCTTGGCTATCGCGTCAAGGGCAAGCGGGAAAAGAATACCCAGATTGCTCAGCGTGCGCTGGAGCATCTGGACACGCTGTTGGATGCCGTACAGGAGGGAAAGGAGACCCTTTCGTGAAAATCATCATTGATGCCATGAGCGGTGACAACGCACCGCAGGCACAGGTTTCCGGCTGCGTGCAGGCGGCCAAGGAATTTGGACAGGAGTATATTCTGGTCGGACAGGAAGCGGTTCTACGCGATCTGCTGGCAAAGGAGCAGGCGGAAAATCTGCCGATTACCATTCATGACGCACAGGAAATCATTGATATGCACGATGATCCGGCGACGGCTGTTCGCCGCAAAAAAGATGCGTCGATGTCGGTGGCGCTGCGCATGATGAAGGACGGCGAGGCGGATGCCATGATTTCAGCGGGCAATACCGGCGCGCTGCTGTCCGGCGCAACGCTGGTCACCAAGCGCATTCGCGGCATCCGCCGCGCGGCACTGCCGACGCAGCTGCCGTGCAAGGGCGGCCATGTGCTGCTCATTGACTCCGGCGCAAATGTCGAATGCACGGAAGAATATCTGCTGCAGTTTGCTTTTATGGGCAGCTTCTACATGGAAAAGGTTATGGGCGTCAAGAATCCGCGTGTCGGTTTGGTCAACAACGGCGCAGAGGACACCAAGGGCGACCCGCTGCGCAAGGCGGCATATGATGTGCTCAAGGCGGCGGGCGATGCCGGTCGCATCAATTTTATCGGCAACGTAGAGGGAAGCGATATCCCGAACGGCGCGTGTGACGTAGCTGTGACAGACGGCTTTACCGGCAACATTTTGCTCAAGACGGTGGAAGGCGTGGCAGGCTTTCTGATGGGTACGCTCAAGGATGTGTTCCTGACCAGCGCACGCACCAAGCTTGCGTATCTGCTCGTCAAGCCGGCGATGGGCGGGCTCAAGAAAATGATGTCCTCGAAGGAAGTCGGCGGCGCGCCGTTCCTCGGCATTTCCAAGCCGGTATTTAAGGCGCACGGCTCGTCGGACGCTTATGCCATTCGCTCGGCGGTCAAACAGGCAATTGCCTATGTAAATGCCGATGTTGTTGGAGAAATTCAGCGCAATATTGATAATATGACCTTGTGACGGCATTTCCCTATTGACAGCAGGACGCGCGGCACATATGATAAGAAGAGTATGGCAATGCCCTGCGTGAGAAAAGAACAAGGGAGGTGAGCGTATATGGTATTCGAGAAGGTATGTAAGATTCTGGCAGACCAGTTCGGTGTGGCAGAAAATTCCCTGAATATGGACACTGCGTTCATTGAGGACCTCGGAGCAGATTCTCTGGATCTGGTCGAGCTGATGATGAGTATCGAAGAAGAGTTTGACATCGGTGAAATCGACGAGGCAGAAGCTGCCAGCATGAAGACGATTGGCGATCTGGTTCGCCGCATCGGTGAGGATGACTAAAGAACGTATGCCCTTCCTCGCTCGGAGGGAGGGCATTTATCCCATTATGACAACGAAAGGAGCGAAATCAATGGAAAAAGATGAATTGATTTATCAATTTCACGACACAGGACTGCTGACGACGGCAATGACGCATTCTTCATATGCCAATGAACATCGCGATCAGCATATCCAAAACAACGAACGCCTGGAGTTTCTTGGCGATTCCATACTGGGTCTGGTATCGGCAGATTATGTATTTCACCGTTACCCGCATGTACCGGAGGGACAGCTGACCAAGCTGCGCGCTGCGGTGGTATGTGAGCAAACACTGTATGAGGTCGCCAAGGAACTTGGGCTGGATCATTTGCTGCGGCTCGGCCGCGGCGAGGAAAACGGCGGCGGACGCAAGCGCCCGTCCATTCTTGCAGACTCTGTGGAAGCGCTGATTGGTGCCATTTATCTGGACGGCGGTTTGGAAGCGGCGCGCACGTTTATTCTGTCCTTCTTGGAGGCAAAGATTGATTTGGCAGAGCAGGGCGGCGCATTCCGCGATTACAAGACCGCGCTGCAGGAAATTGTGCAGAAAAACCGTCAGGAAACGCTGAGCTATCAGCTGAGCGGCGAGAGCGGTCCGGACCATGATAAGCGGTTTACCGTGCAGGTTCTGCTCAACAGCAATGTTTTTGCAGAGGGTACGGGACACAGCAAGAAGGAAGCCGAGCAGATGGCGGCAAAGGCTGCTCTGCAGCTCATGGGAGAAGTCAAGTAATGGCGTCTATTGTGCCGATTTTTGTCCCGCATGCGGGCTGTCCGTGTCAGTGCGTCTTTTGCAATCAGCGAACGATTGCGGGACAAAAGCAGCGCATGACACCGGCACAGGCGCGCGAGATTTTACAACACGCACATGCCATTCTGCCTGCGGGAAATATCCCGCAGGCAGCTTTTTATGGCGGCAGCTTTACGGCGATTCCCGTGGAACAACAGGAGGAGCTGCTCGCCGTCACGGATGAATTTTTTGCGGCGGGAAAGATTTCTTCTGTTCGCATCTCTACACGGCCGGATGCGATAGACGAAGAAATTTTATCGCGCATGAAGCGGCATCATGTGACTGTGATTGAGCTGGGTGCACAGTCCATGGATGACACGGTGCTGCAAAATGCCCGCCGCGGACACACGGCGGCGAATACCGAACGCGCCGCAGCGCTGATTCGGCGGGCGGGCATCTCGCTCATTTTACAGACAATGGCGGGGCTTCCGGGAGATACGCGGGAGACGGTTCGATACACGGCGCAGTGCATTGCGGCGCTCAAGCCGGATGGGGTGCGCATTTATCCGGTTGCTGTTTTGCCGAACACGCCGCTGTATGACGACTGGCAGGCGGGACGCTATCAGCCGCTGGATGTGGAGACTGCCGCGGTCTGGTGCGCGGATATGCTGGAGATTTTTGAGCGGGAACACATTCCGGTCATTCGCGTCGGGCTAAACCCGACCGAGGAGCTGGACAGCACGGTTGTGGCAGGTGCCTATCATCCGGCAATGGGAGAGCTGGCGTATGGAGAACTGTGGTATCGCCGGCTGTGTCGGCACATCCAAATGACAGGCGAGCGGACGATTTCTGTTGCGCCGCGTGAGCTGTCGCGGGCGATCGGACACAAGAAAAGAAATCTTCTTCGGCTGCGGGAACAGTTTGGCGCCGTGCACATCGTTGCGCAATAGAAATCCTGCACAACATATAGACAGAAACACGGTACGATGCCGTGTTTCTTTTTTTGCGCTGACATTGCATTGACAGGCAAAACATGGTATGCTATAAAATAGAATTCATATCGGCAAGTGCCGGTGAAATGAGGTATAAGAGGTAGCTGCGTGTATTTAAAATCACTGGAATTACAGGGCTTTAAGTCGTTTCCGGACAAGACAACCATTCGGTTTTCTGACGGCATGACGGCGATTGTCGGCCCGAATGGAAGCGGAAAATCAAATATTTCTGATGCAATCCGTTGGGTGCTGGGAGAACAGTCTACCAAGAGCCTGCGCGGTGCAAAAATGGAAGATGTGGTGTTTGGCGGCACGGCGCGGCGCGGTGCCATGGGCGCGGCGCAGGTCACGCTGATTCTGGACAACTCTGCCGGACAATTTCCGGTCGAGGCGGCGGAGGTCATGGTCACCCGCAAATATTTCCGTTCCGGTGAGAGCGAATATTACTTGAATCGGAAACGCGTGCGCCTGCGCGACATTCGCGATGTGTTCATGGATACCGGTTTGGGACATGACGGCTATTCCATCATCGGACAGGGTCGTATTGATGAGATTTTGGCGACAAAAAGCACGGATCGCCGAGAAGTCTTTGAAGAAGCGGCAGGCGTGACGCGATTCCGTACCCGCAAAGAAGAAGCGGAGCGAAAACTGGATCAGACAGCGGAAAATCTGGTGCGCATCCGTGATATTTGGAATGAATTGGATGCGCGTTCCGGCCCGCTGGAAAAACAGGCACAGAGCGCCAAAAAATATATGGAGCTGCGCGATGCGCTGCGGCTGCATGAGATTTCTCTGTGGCTGGATACGCTGGACGGCATGCAGGACGCGAAAAAGAACAGCGATGCCGCGCGCATTGAAGCGGAGGAAAAGCTGGAAGCCGTGCGGGAACAGCAAAAGCAGCAGTATGCGCGTTCCGAGCAGCTGTCCGAGCAGATGCGGCAGTCGGACATTCAGACCGAACAGCTGCAAGTGCAGCTGGCACGCGAAGAAGAACAGGCGGGCGAGCTTTCACGTCAGATGGCGGTGCTCGCAGAGAGCCGCCGCAATGCCGCCGAAAACATCGGCTTGGCAAAGGGACAGCTGGAAGCACAGCAGGAGCAGAGCAGTGCGCTGCTTGTGCAGCTGCAGGCGCGTCAGCAGAGACTGACCGATTTGCAGCTGCAAATACACAGCAAAAACGCTGCATATACGCAAAAACAGACGGAAATACAACAATTGACACAGCGCATGGACGGCGGACAGCAGGAAACACAAAAATTGCGTCTGCACGCGGACGAGGTTGGAGAACAGCTGTTTGCCGTGCAGGCGGATGTTCGTGCCGTACAGGCGCAATTGGAATCGCTGCATCAGCGGGAACGGCATGTCGGAGATGACGTGCGCAGTGCGCAGCAGCGAACCGGACAAGAGCAGCAGGCACAGCAGTCCATGCAGGATGAGCTGGAGCATCTGCGCCGCAGTATCAAACAGGCGGAGTTAGAGCATAAAACTCGTCATGACGCCGCACAGGAAGCGGGCTTGGCGTTGCACGCCGCGCGCAATGCGCACCAAAAGCTCAAATCCGAGCTGACAGACAGTGAAAACCGTGTGCGGATGCTGACCGAGCTGCAGCGCGACTATGAAGGATTTTCGCGCGCAGTCAAGCTGGTTATGAATCAGGCGTCCAGTGGCGCCCTCAAGGGCGTGCGTGGGCCGCTGTCCTCACTCATCCATGTGTCGGATCGCTATGTCACAGCGGTGGAAACGGCGCTGGGTGCAGCTGCTGCCAATATCATTGTCGAGTGTGCGGAAGACGGCAAAAAAGCCATTCAAATGCTCAAGCGCCGTGACGGCGGCCGCGCGACATTTTTGCCGATGGACACGATTCGTCCGCAGTCGCTGCGCGAAACCGCCTTGGAACATCAAGCGGGTTTTTGCGGCGTGGCGGCGGATCTGGTCGAATGTGAAGCGGATTACCGCGACATCGTGGACAATGCTCTCGGCAGAACCGTTGTGGCGGAGGATATGGACTGTGCGTTGGCAATTGCCAGACAGTACCGCAACCGCTTCCGCATTGTCACACGCGATGGGCAGCTCATCAACGCGGGCGGCTCCATGACGGGCGGCTCTGCGGGCAGATCGTCGGGTATTCTGTCGCGCGCCAATCAGCTGGAGCAATGGCAGGAGAAAGTCCGTGTGCAGCGCAAAAAGCTGCAGGAAATCTCCGAGCAGGGCAGAGATTTGGCAGACCGCGTGCGCGACGCGGAACAGGAGACCGAACAAACCGCGGTTCAGCTGCGGGAATTGCAGCAGAAGCTTGCGGCGCTCTCCGCACAGACCAAACAGCATCAGCTGTTGTTGGACAGCGTGCGGCAGACCGAACAGCAGTTCCGCGCCGAGCAGGAGACTGCCGGAAAGCAAAAGCAGCAATTGCAGGATCAATTGGAAGCGCTGCAATTGCAGACAGAGCAATTGGAACAGCAGCGCGGACAAGCACTCGAAGATTTGGCCAAGGCTGCCGGACAAGCGCAGGAGACCGAACAGCAGATGGCCGTGCTGACGCGCGACGCCTCGCAGCTGTATACGCAGCTGGCGCAGGCACAGACCGAATGTGATACGGTCAAGCAGGCACTGGACGATTTGCAGCAGATGGCGGATACAACCCGCCAGACGGCAGCCGATCACGAGCGCCGCATTGCGGAATACGAACAGACCATTGTGCAGGCGGATGCCCAGCGCACCCAGCTGGAACAGGCGAGCGAACAGAGCGGACTGCGCACCGGTCAGCTGCGCGTGCAGCTGCAGGAGTGCGGACAAAACCGCATGCGGTTGGAGAAAAATAAAACAGAAACAGAAAAACAGGCGCGGGAAATTGGAAATGAAATCGTGTCGTTGGAACGCCGGCACGCGGAAGCGGAGGCGGATGCTCATCGAATCCACAGCGAAGAACAGCAGATTCTGGATAAAATGTGGGAAAACTACGAGCTGACGCCGACGGCGGCGCGTCCAATGGCACATGAGATAGCCGACCGGCAGGAAGAAGAAAAGACGGCGGCATCGCTGCGCCGCTCTATCAAATCGCTGGGGCCAGTCAATCTCGCTGCCATTGAGGAGTTTTCCGAGTTAAGCGAGAGATTGGTGTTCCTGACCGAACAGAAGGACGATTTGGAACAGGCGGAGCGTGAACTGCGCGGCATCATTGAAAAGCTGACCGAGCAGATGAAGGAAATCTTCGCGGCATCGTTTGCACAGCTCAATCGGTATTTTGGTGAAACGTTTCAGGAAATTTTCGGCGGCGGCAGTGCAGAGCTTGCACTGGAGGACGAAACCGATATTCTTGGCTGCGGCATTGAAATTCGTGTCACGCCGCCGGGAAAAACACTCAAAAACTTGTCGCTGCTGTCAGGCGGCGAAAAGGCGTTTGTTGCAATTGCGCTGTACTTTGCCATTTTGAAGGTTCGTCCGACACCGTTCTGCGTGCTGGATGAGATTGAGGCGGCGCTGGATGATGTCAATGTCACACGGTTTGCGCAGTATTTGCACCGATTGTCCGACAAGACGCAGTTCATCGTCATCACACACCGCCGCGGCACAATGGAAGAAGCCAATATGCTGTACGGTGTCACGATGCAGGAACGCGGTGTTTCCAAGCTGCTCATGCTCAATATCGAAGATGTCGAAAAAGAAATGGACATGGAGATTAAATAAAAGGGGATAGAAAAAATCATGGATCGAATTGCAGTTTTGATTCCGTGTTATAACGAGAGTCAGACGATTACAAAGGTTGTCACGGACTTCCGCAAGACGCTTCCGGAAGCGGTTATTTATGTATACGACAACAATTCTACGGACGGAACCGATGAGCTGGCGCGCAAGGCGGGCGCAGTGGTTCGATACGAATACCAGCAGGGCAAGGGCAATGTCGTGCGCCGCATGTTTCAGGAAGTAGAAGCAGACTGCTATATCATGGTGGACGGCGATGACACGTATCCGGCTGTGCATGCGCGCGAGATGGCGGATAAAGTCCTGCAGCGCAATGCGGATATGGTTGTGGGTGACCGCTTGTCCTCCACATATTTTACCGAAAATAAGCGCCGCTTTCACAATTCCGGCAATACGTTCGTGCGCAAATCCATCAACTGGCTGTTTCACAACAGCATCAAGGACATTATGACGGGATACCGCGCGTTCAGCTATCGCTTTGTCAAGACGTTTCCGGTGCTCTCGCACGGGTTTGAGATTGAAACCGAGATGAGCATTCATGCAGTGGATAAAAACTTGGCGGTGGAAAACGTCATTATTGACTATCAGGATCGGCCGGAGGGCAGCGAATCCAAGCTCAATACGGTGTCGGACGGCATGAAGGTGCTGCGCACGATTGCGCGGCTGTTCCGCTGCTATCAGCCGCAGAAGTTCTTTGGCGCAATTGCGGCACTGTTGCTCATCATCAGCCTGCTGTTTTTCGTTCCGATTTTGTGCACCTATTTTGCAGACGGCTTGGTTCCGCGTTTTCCGACGCTGGTTGTGTGCGGATTTACCGCGCTGGCTGCCGTACAGTGCTTTTTTGCAGGCATGCAGCTGCAGAACATTGTGCAGAAGAACAAGCAGGATTTTGAGATGCAGCTGCAGCGCGCGATGAAGGAGCAGAGAGAAGCACATGAAGAAACTCATTGATCAAATTATGCGCTTCGGCATTGTCGGCGTTCTGGCGTTTTTTATTGATTATGGCGTCATGGTTGCGCTGACCGAGCTGTTCGGCGTTTATTATCTGCTGTCTGCGTGCATTTCGTTCACGGTTTCGGTTATCTTTAACTATGTGTGCAGCATGAAATTTGTGTTCACACGCAGAGAGGACATCAGCCGTGCGCGGGAGTTTGTGACGTTCGTGCTGCTCAGCATCATCGGATTGCTCATCAATGAAGCCATGATGTGGCTGGGTGTCAGCGTTTTGGGCATCTTCTATATGGTGACAAAGATTTTTGCAACTGCTGTCGTGATGGTCTGGAATTTCGTTTCGAGAAAGATCTGGCTGGAAAAAAAGGAACGGTGACCGCATGGAAAAAAAGACACAGAAAAAATTGCTGTGGCCGCTAGTCATTGCGGCACTCATGTTCGGTGCAATGATTGCGCTCGGACGAAAAATTCACTTTGCGGGCAATGTCCATCTGAGCTATACGATGAACACGTTTGACGACTTTGTATGGACGGATCTCGTTGTGTTCGCGCTGGCGGCGGTCGGTACGTTTGTGCTGCTGCTCGTGCTGGACGCACTGTACGATCGGATTGCCAGACCGGCAGACAACAAAGCATTTAACAAAAAATTGTTTATTATCTGCTTTGTCGTGCTGTGCTTGTGCTGGCTGCCGTTTTTCCTAAAAGATTTCCCGGGAACCGTTGTGGGAGATTCGTTTCATTCCGTCAATCAGGGACTCGGCGTCAAGCGAATCGGCAACCATTTTTTGGTGTTCTACACGCTGTTTGTGGCGATTTTTTTGCGAATCGGCGCGGCGTTTGGCAGCATCATGCTCGGCGTATTCTTGTATTCGCTGACGCAGTATCTTGTTATGGCGGCCGTGTACGCACGGTTTTTGGCATGGCTGGACAGCAAGGGCGTCAAGCGCTGGTATCTTGTTTTGGCGCTGGCATTCTTTGCCATTCCACAGTCGTTTGCGATGTATGCGGTCATTATGTGGAAAGATCCGCTGTTTACGGCGTTTTTGCTGTTTCTCACGATGATGCTGTTTGACGCGGTGCAATCGCGCGGGGCGCTGTTTCAGGATAAGAAATTTGTGGTCAAATGGGTGCTGCTGCTGCTCGGCACGATTTTCTTCCGCAACAACGGCTTGTATATCGTCATCGGTATTTTTGTCCTGCTGCTGTTTGCCTATCGAAAGCAGGCAAAGCGCGTGCTCATCGCAACCCTTTGCGTGATTATCGCCGCGCGTATCATCGTCGGTCCGGTCTATGATGCGTTGCGCATCGAAAAGGACTCTGTGGTGGAATCCGTAGGCATTCCGCTGCAGCAGATGGCATATGTCGCAGTATACGGCGGAGAAATGAACGAGACCGAGTATGCATCGGTGACCAAGCTCATGCCGATAGAAGAATATAAGCGCGTCTATACGCCGTGCATTGTAGACACCATCAAATGGGATTATGATTATTTTGACCGCAGCTATTTGGATACCCAAACCGGCGAGGTGCTCAAGAATTGGGCAACCATCGGCGTGAAAAACTTTCCGGCTTATGTCAAGGCATACTGCTTGGAGACGTTCGGATACTGGAAAATCGGCGCGCGCAACAGCAATGGCGACATGATGGAAGGCATCATAGAAAATGTCTATGGGTACGATTTGTATACCATCAATTTGCTGCAAAAGCTGCCGGGCGGTGCGGTTCTTGAACGCATGCAGGCGGCGCTGCAGTTCCACTTCAGTGCAGGCACGCTGTTTGCGCTGTGGGTGCTGTGTCTGGCGCTGCTGCTGCGGCGCAGGGCGTATAAGCTCGCTTTGGTGCTTGCGCCGGGCGCATTTTTGTGGATTACTTTGATGCTGGCGGCACCGGTCGCATTCAGCATGCGGTATGTATATTTGCTCTTGGTGGCGTTCCCACTGATTCCGCTGCTGCCGATGTGGACAAAAGACGAGCAGTCGTGACAGAAAACTCCCAAAGGATTTAGAAAAAAGAAGGCTTAACAATCTATGCACACGCAACAGGAAAAGCAGAAAAAAGCTTGGTGGCCGTTTGTTCTTGCCGCTTTGATGTTCGGTACAATGCTTGCGCTGGGGCGCAAGATACAGTTCAGCGGAGATGTACACGCGAGTTATACGCACAATACGTTTGATGACTTTGCGTGGACAGATCTGGCAGTATTTGCAGCAGCGGCTGTCGGCGCTTTCGTGCTGCTGCTCGCCGTGGATCGGCTGTATGACGCGTTTGCCCAGCCGCTCAAACGCAAGGCGTTTGATAAAAAACTGTTTGTGATTTGTTTTGCCGTGCTGTGCCTGTGCTGGCTGCCGTTTTTTCTCAAGGATTTTCCGGGCTCTGTTCTGGGAGATTCATTTGGCTCCATACAGCAGGCACTCGGAGATGCAGCGTTTTCCAATCATTTTCCCGTTGTATACACGCTGTTTGTGGGGATTTTTCTCAAGATTGGCGCTGCAATAGGCAGTTTGACCGGAGGCGTTTTCCTGTACTCGCTGACGCAGTATGTGCTGCTGGCCGCAGCGTATGCATATTTCTTGACATGGCTGGACAGCAAAGGAGTCAGACGATGGTATATCATCGCATCGCTGCTCTTTTTTGCAATCCCGCAGACATTCGCCATGCAGGCGGTGGTTATGTGGAAGGATCCGCTGTTTACGGCATTTCTGCTGCTGCTGACCATGCAGCTGGCGGACGCCGCGCAATCGCAGGGAAAATTGCTGTGCAATCAAACGTTTTTGGTCAAATGGGTGCTGCTGCTGCTCGGAATTATCTTCTTTCGCAACAATGGCTTGTATATTGCGGCGGGGCTGCTCGTGCTGCTGCCGATTGTCTATCGCAGGCAGGCAAAACGCGTATGTCTGGCGACATTGAGCGTCATCGTTGCTTCGTGCATTGTCACAGGGCCGATCTATACCGCCTGCGGTGTGGAAAAAGACTCTGTCGTGGAGTCGCTCGGCGTGCCGATTCAGCAGATGGCGTATGTAGTCACACATGACGGAGAGATGAACGATACCGAGCGCGAGGCGGTGACATCGCTGCTGCCGGAAGAAGAATACAAGCGCGTCTATACACCGTGCTTGGTTGATTCTATCAAATGGGACTATGGACATTTTGACGATTATTATTTGGAACACAACACCGTTCACCTGCTCAAGTGCTGGGGAACCATGTGTTTGAAAAATTTCCCTTCGTATGTCAAGGCATATTGTCTGGAGACGTTTGGCTACTGGAAAATCGGTGCGCGCAACGGCTATGGAGATATGGTGGCGGGCATTTCCGAGGGAGAAGGATGGGATGTCTACGACCTGCACACGACGGATGTGCTGCAGCGCCTGCCGGGCGGTGCATGGCTCAGCGCGGTGCAGGACAAGCTGCAAATTCATTTCAGCATCGGCACGCTGTTTGCGCTGTGGGTGCTGGAACTGGCGCTGCTGCTTCGGCGCAAGGCATACCCGTTTGCTTTGGTACTTGCGCCGGGTGCTCTGTTGTGGCTGACGTTGATGCTGGCCGCACCGGTTGCATTTGGCGTGCGATATGCATATCTGCTTTTGGCAGGCTTTCCGCTGATTCCGGTTGTTCCGGTGCTTGCGGGAAACAAAAATCAACAGGAGGAAAAATAACCATGGGATTTTTTGATAAAATCAAACGAGGACTGAAAAAAACCAGCGATGCGGTCAGTGAATCCATCGGTGATGTCATGGCGGCATTCGTCAAGGTGGACGAGGACTTGCTGGAGGAGCTGGAAGAAGCCATGATCCTTGCGGATCTCGGCGCATCGACCGCATCGCGCGCCGTAGATGAGCTGCGCGACCGCGCCAAGCATCAGCATATTAACACGAAAGAAGAGCTGCGCGATGTGCTGTGCGACATTCTCAGCGAGATGATGCAGGAGGACAGTGCGCTGGATATTTCCAAAAAACCGGCAGTCATTCTGGTCATTGGCGTCAACGGTGTCGGCAAGACCACGACGATTGGCAAGCTGGCAGCATCGTACACGGCGCAGGGCATGCGCGTCATGCTGTCCGCGGCGGACACGTTCCGCGCGGCTGCGGCGGATCAGCTGGAAATCTGGGCGCAGCGCGCCGGTGCGGACATTGTGCGCCACGGCGAAGGTGCAGATCCAGCCGCTGTTGTGTTTGATTCTATCGCGGCAGCAAAAGCGCGCAATTGCGATGTCATCATTGTGGATACCGCAGGACGCCTGCACAACAAGGCGAACCTGATGAACGAGCTGAACAAAATTGACCGTGTGATTACGCGTGAGCTGCCGGACAGCAGCCGCGAGACGCTGCTGGTGCTGGACGCGACGACGGGACAAAATGCCGTCTCTCAGGCAGAACAGTTCAATAAAGTGGCAAAACTGACCG
This sequence comes from Butyricicoccus intestinisimiae, assembly GCF_018918345.1. Lineage (NCBI taxonomy): Bacteria > Bacillati > Bacillota > Clostridia > Eubacteriales > Butyricicoccaceae > Butyricicoccus > Butyricicoccus intestinisimiae. Next base: position 51,782 of record NZ_JAHLQI010000003.1, on the reverse strand, counting down.
GTATTGTGCTGACCAAATTGGACGGCACCGCCAAGGGCGGCATTGTCGTTGCGATTTCCGCAGGACTCGGCGTACCAGTGAAGTATGTCGGCGTCGGTGAGGGCATTGACGATTTGATGCCGTTTGAGAGAGCGGCATTTGTCGAGGCACTGCTGCCGACAGAGGAATTGGATGAAACAGATGAGATAGAGGAAGAACCGGAAGGAGAAGAAAACTAATGGCAAGACCGGATTTACGGCGCAACGATGAGATGCGCAAAGTCAAGATTATAAAGGATTATACGATGTATGCAGAAGGCTCCGTGCTCATTTGCGTGGGCAACACCAAGGTTATCTGCAATGCTTCGGTAGAGGAAAATGTTCCGCCGCATGTCAAGGGAACCGGCAAGGGCTGGGTCACGGCGGAATATAACATGCTGCCGCGCGCAACCAACACGAGAAACCGCCGCGATATTTCCAAGCTCAAGCTCAACGGCAGAAGTGCGGAGATTCAGCGCCTGATCGGACGTTCGCTGCGCGCCGTGACCGATATGGAGGCACTGGGCGAGAGACAGATTACCGTGGACTGTGATGTCATTCAGGCGGACGGCGGCACGCGCTGCGCTTCTATCACGGGCGGTTTTGTCGCGCTGTGGCTGGCGTGCAAAAAGCTGGTTGATGAAGGCGTCATTGCGAAGATGCCGCTGACCGGACAGGTGGCAGCGGTTTCGGTTGGCATCTGGGAGGACGAACCGATTCTGGATCTGGCTTATGCGGAGGACTCGCATGCCATTGTGGATGCCAATTTTGTCATGACCGAAAAGGCGGAGTTCGTTGAAATTCAGGGCACCGGTGAGGGCCGCCCGTTTACCAAGGAAGAGCTGAACAAGCTGATGAGTCTGGCACGCCGCGGAACCGGCAAGCTGTGCCGCGAACAGAGAAAGATCACAGGTGATCTCGGATGAAGATCGTACTCGCATCACATAATAAGGGAAAGATTCAAGAAGTGACCGACATCCTCGCGCCGTTTGGCATCGAGGTGGAGCCGATTCCGGAGGATTTTCCGGAAATCGAGGAGGACGGCGATTCCTTCGAGGAAAATGCAAAAATTAAGGCACGTGCCGTGTGCAAGGCAACCGGCCTGCCGGCTGTCGGCGATGACTCCGGTTTGGTCATTGATGCACTGGACGGCTTTCCGGGCATTCATTCTGCGCGATGGGCAGGACCAAATGTCAGCGCGCATGAGAAAAATCAGCTGCTCATTGAAAAGATGCTGCCGATTCCGGAGGACGAGCGCGGCGCACAGTTCGTGTGTGTGGCAGCGTGTGTTTTTCCGGACGGACGAGAGCTGTCTGTGCGCGGTCAGTGCCGCGGCACGATTCTCAGCGAAGAACACGGCACCGGCGGATTCGGATATGATCCGATTTTCTGCGTGCCGGAATACGGCTGCACCTTCGGGGAGCTGGCATCCGATGTAAAGAATTCCATTTCGCACCGCGCCCGCGCATTTACGGCACTGGGCAGTGCGCTCAAACAATATGCAGAAGAAGGAGAATAAACATATGCTGACAAGCAAACAGCGTGCGCGCCTGCGCGCAATGGCAAACACACTGAACGACACGGTACTCATCGGCAAGGAGGGCATCACGGATGCTGTCATTGCACAGACCGAAGAAGTGCTGGAGAAGCACGAGCTGATCAAGATTAAGGTTCTGGAGACCGCGATGATGACCGCAAAGGAAGTACAGGCAGAGCTGTGCGATGCGCTGGACGCAGAGCCGGTACAGTGCATCGGCACCAAGACTGTGATCTTCCGCGTGGCACGCGAGCCGGAAAATCGTCACATTGACCCGAACGCATGATGCGGATCGGCATTATGGGCGGGACGTTTAACCCGCCGCACAATGGACATCTGCACGCCGCGCAGCAGGCGGTAAAAGCGTTACAGTTTGACCGCCTGCTGCTCATTCCCGATAACATTCCGCCGCACAAGACCATGCCGGAGCATTCGGCTACCAGCATGCAGCGCTTGGAAATGACGCGCTGCATGGCGGAAGAAATTCCGCATGCGCAGGTCACGGATATGGAATTGACGCGCGGCGGCCGGAGCTATACCGTTGACACCCTGCGCCGCCTCAAAGAAACCTATCCGGACAGCATCCTGTATTTTATTATGGGAACCGATATGCTGCTCAGCTTTGACCGCTGGCGGGAGCCGGAAAATATTTGCCGTCTGGCACATCTCGTTGTCATTGCGCGCGACGAGTGCGACCGCCGCGCGATTGCACGCAAGGCGTCTTGGCTCGAGCAGACGTGGCAGGCACAGGTGGAAATTGTGGATTGTCCGGCTCTGCCGGTCTCCTCGACAGAGATCCGCGCAGACCGCGCGCGATGCCGCGAGATGGTTCCGGAAAAGGTCTTTGCGTATATTACGGCGCATCAGCTTTATTTTTGAATACATACGGGATTCAGATACAGAACGGAGGATAACCATGCTTTATACAGATGAGACAAGACGAGATATCCTTTCCCGCCTGTCAGGCTACCGGCTCAAGCACACACTCGGCTGTGAAAAAGCTGCGAGAATGCTTGCACAGAAATACGGCGCAGACGAAGACAAATGTGCCTTTGCCATGCTGCTGCACGACATTACCAAGAACTTTTCTCAGGAAGAGCAGTTGAACTTGTGCGAAAAATACGGTATAATACCCAATGATGTTGAAAAAGAGGAATGGAAGACGCTGCACGGGAAAACAGCGGCTGCCATTGCGAAAGATGTGTACGGCGCACCGGATGATGTCGTTCATGCGATTGCCTATCATACGACCGGCTGCGCACAGATGAACCTGCTGGATAAAATCGTCTATATGGCGGATTACATAGAAGAAAACCGCACATTTGAGGGCGTAAAAACTGCTCGCAAGCTGGCAGCACGCAGCTTGGATCAGGCACTTCTGTACGGAATGAACGCATCGCTGCGTGAGCTGGTACAGAGGGGAAAGCTGATTCAGCTGGATACCGTGCGCGCACGGAATTGGCTGATGGAGCAGATGCAGGAGCCGAACGGATGAATGGGACGAGTGGTGTATGAAAAAAAAGCGTAACAAACAGCTGAATCGAATATTAGCTGTGCTGATTATCGTGGCAGCTGTCTGCGTAGGCGGATATTTTGCCTTCTGTTTCTGGGTGAACGCATCCGGCATGATTACGGGAGAAGACGCAAAGGTCGATCAGGGATCGGCGATTGTCGTCAACGGTGCGAATCGTCGGGAAGGCGTGTTCTCGCTTCTCATCTGCGCGACGGATGAAGAAGAAAAACGCACGGACTCCATGATGCTGCTCGTGTTTGACACCAAAAACAAAAAGGCCAATATTCTCAATATTCCGCGCGATTCGCTGGTGGATTGTGACCGCACGGGTGCCGGAAGAAAAATCAACGCGGCATATGCCTACGGCGTTGATGAGATGATGGACGAAGTGAGCACGGTCATTGGCTTCCGGCCGGACAAATATCTGGTCGCAAATTTCGACGCCATCGCAAAGATTGTCGATGTCGTTGGCGGCGTGGATTACGATGTTCCGTTTGATATGTCTTATCATGATGCATCACAGGATCTTTCCATTGAATTCAAAAAGGGCGAGCAGCACTTGAACGGCAAGCAGGTTGTCGAGTATCTGCGCTGGCGTCACAACGATGACGGCACGGGATATGATGACGGCGATATTGGCCGCGTGACCAAGCTGCAGGACTTTTTGGTGACGGTTGGCGGCGCTGTGCTGCAGCCGAGCAATATTCTAAAGATTCCGGAAATCGCGTCTGCGGTGACGGAAAACGTCAAGACGGATTTGTCCACTTCACAGATTCTTTGGATCGGCATGCAGGGCATGAAGATGGACATGAAGCAGGATGTCAAGATGGAGACGCTGTACGGCGACTCTGCCCGCGTCAACTTTGGTTTGGATATTTGGTTCTATATTCTCGATGAGGATATGATCATTGACCAAATCAACAAGAGCTTCAATCCGTACACGTATGAGCTGACGGAGGACGATTTTGACATCGTCACCCCGAAAACGTATGGTATTTACAGCGAGGACTGGAGACAGGAAAAGGCGCTGCGCTACCAGACGTATAAAAATGAGAAAAAGAAGTCTGCAAAACAGGGCAGCGGCAGCGCTTCCGTGGCAGACGATGAATAAATAGAACGGTTCTGCCGTGTGGCAGATAAAGGAGTTACAACGTATGCCGAATACGACAAGAGATTATGTCAAGGCCATGGTCAACGCCATGGACAGCAAGCGCGGCGAAGATATTCAGGTGCTCAAGGTAGCGGATCTGACTTCGATCGCAGAGTACTTTGTTATTTGCAGCGCAACCAGCACCACACAGGTAAAGACGCTCGCAGACGAAGTAGAGTTTAAGCTCAAGACCGATTATGAGGTGATGCCGCATCACGTAGAGGGACACGACTCTGCAAGCTGGATTCTGCTGGATTACGGCTTTGCACTCGTTCATGTCTTTTTGGAGTCGGCACGCGAGTTCTACGGCTTGGAAAAGCTGTGGAAGGATGCGGTTGCCATTCCGCTGGAAGAGCTGTAAATACTGCATATTTTTTCGCATAGATCAAATTGTAAGATGGGAGCCATAACATTGGAAAAATACGATTTTAAATCCATTGAAGCAAAGTGGCAGAAAGCCTGGGACGATAAGCAGGCTTTTGCCGCAACAACGGATTATACCAAGCCGAAGTTTTATGCGCTGGTTGAATTTCCGTATCCGTCCGGCGCAGGTCTGCACGTAGGCCATCCGCGTTCCTACACCGCACTGGATATCGTCGCAAGAAAGCGCCGCATGCAGGGCTACAACGTTCTGTACCCGATGGGCTGGGATGCATTCGGTCTGCCGACCGAAAACTTTGCCATCAAGAACCACGTACATCCGGCTGAGGTCACCAAGCGCAATGTTGCACGCTTTAAGAGCCAGCTCAAGGCACTGGGTCTGTCCTTTGACTGGAACCGTGAAATCAACACCACGGATCCGAGCTACTACAAGTGGACACAGTGGATTTTCCTGCAGCTGTTCAAGAAGGGACTGGCATACAAGAAGGAAATGGCAGTCAACTGGTGCACCAGCTGTAAGTGCGTACTGGCGAATGAAGAAGTTGTCAACGGCGTTTGCGAGCGCTGCGGCAGCGAGGTTATCCGCAAGGATAAGAGCCAGTGGATGCTCAAGATTACCGAATACGCACAGCGTCTGATTGATGATCTGGACGATGTTGACTATATCGAGCGCGTCAAGACCCAGCAGAAAAACTGGATCGGCCGTTCTACAGGCGCGGAAGTAGATTTCCAGACAACGGAAGGCGATACGCTGACGGTATATACTACTCGTCCGGACACGCTGTTCGGCGCAACCTATATGGTTATCTCTCCGGAGCATCCGGTGATTGAGAAGTGGGCGGACAAGCTGGGCAACATTGATGCGGTTCGCGCGTACCGCGAGGAAGCAGCACGCAAGTCTGATTTCGAGCGCACCGAGCTGGTCAAGGAAAAGACTGGTGTGAAGCTGGAAGGCGTTCGCGCCATCAATCCGGTAAACAACACCGAGATTCCGATTTTCGTTTCCGATTATGTTTTGATGAGCTACGGCACCGGCGCCATCATGGCTGTACCGGCACATGATGACCGCGACTGGGATTTTGCCAAGGCATTTGACCTGCCGATCATCGAGGTTGTCAAGGGCGGCAACGTGCAGGAAGCTGCATTTACCGACTGTGCAACCGGCATCATGGTCAACTCCGGCTTCCTCAACGGCATGACCGTAGAAGAAGCAAAGAAGGCAATCACCGAATTCCTGACCGAAAAGCACGTTGGCCATGCCAAGGTCAACTACAAGCTGCGTGACTGGGTGTTCTCTCGTCAGCGTTACTGGGGCGAGCCGATTCCGCTCGTCAAGTGTGAGAAGTGCGGATGGGTTCCGGTACCGGAGTCCGAACTGCCGTTGGAGCTGCCGAACGTAGACTCTTATGAGCCGACCGATGACGGCGAATCCCCGCTGGCACCGATGACGGATTGGGTAAACACGACCTGTCCATGCTGCGGCGGTCCGGCAAAGCGTGAGACCGATACCATGCCGCAGTGGGCTGGTTCTTCTTGGTACTTCCTGCGCTATATGGATCCGCACAACGACAATGCACTGGCTTCCAAGGAAGCACTGGAATACTGGGGACCGGTTGACTGGTACAACGGCGGTATGGAGCACACCACGCTGCATCTGCTGTACTCCCGTTTCTGGCACAAGTTCCTGTATGACATCGGCGTTGTGCCGTACAAGGAGCCGTACGAGAAGCGTACCAGCCACGGCATGATTTTGGGTCAGAATCCGCATAACTTTGCATATCTGCCGGAAGAAGAAAAGAAAAAGCTGCTGGAAGAGTACGGCTCGGAAGAAGCTGCACAGAAGCATCTGGCAGAAAAGTACGGCGAGATGGCAAACCATCCGGTTGTTAAGATGTCCAAGTCTCTGGGCAACGTCGTCAATCCGGACGAAACCATCGACGAGTACGGCGCAGATACCATGCGTCTGTATGAGATGTTCATTGGTGACTTTGAAAAGTCCGCGGCTTGGTCTCCGAAGGCCATCAAGGGCTGCCGCCGCTTTGTAGAGCGTATCTGGAACCTGTTTGACAAGGTACAGCCGGGCGATGAATACAGCGAGGCAAACATGGTTGCGATGCACCGCACCATCCAGAAGGTTTCTGAGGACATTGAGAACCTGAAGATGAACACGGCCATTGCACAGATGATGACGCTGCTCAACCAGCTGACCGAAAAGGGCGTCAACCGTGCAGAGTATAAGACCCTGCTCGCACTGCTCAATCCGTTCGCACCGCATGTCACGGAGGAACTGTGGCAGATGATGGGCGAGACCGATCTGCTCAGCCTGCACACTTGGCCGTCCTTCGACGAGAACAAGACGGTAGAGTCTTCTGTCACGATTGCTGTTCAGGTAAACGGCAAGGTAAAGGGTACCGTGACGCTTCCGATGGACTGCCCGAAGGAGCAGGCACTGGAGATTGCGATGACTGACAGCAAGATTCAGAACGCAATCAACGGCAAAAACGTGGTAAAATCCATCGTTGTACCGAATAAAATCATCAATTTCGTTGTCAAGTAAGGGCTTGTACAGGTTTTTGCAGATTTCTGAAACTTGTGCTTGACACCGCACCATGAAAACGATATAATATATACACGGCATTATGCCGATGCATAAGCATAAGCGTTTATTGGCAACGCGCGGAGGGAGGGAAAACAATGTCGGAAATCCGCGTAAAGGAAAACGAGTCTCTCGACAGCGCATTGAGAAGATTTAAGAGATCGTGCGCAAAGGCGGGTGTGCTTTCCGAGCTTCGCAAGCGTGAGCATTATGAGAGCCCAAGCGTAAAGCGCCGTAAGAAGTCCGAGGCGGCTCGCGCAAAGAGAAGAAAGTATTAATTACTTGCTCAAACAGCACCGGAATGGGAAACTGTTCCGGTGTTTTTTGCTGTCCAAACGGCGCATACTTTCGCCGGTTTGGGGCAAACTGAGTTCGGAACAGAATCCAACCGCATCCGGCAGGTGCCGGAGGATGCTCCAACCACAGAAACCCGTCCGGTCTCTGTGCCGCCGGATGCAGAATACGGCTTTTCTCTTTGGGGAGAAGCCGTATTCTTTTGCGTTTTGATGAAAACTGTGCTATACTAAACCTATCCAATTGGGCAGTATGTCGAGAAATAGGAGGGCGATGACATGAGCAAATCTGAAAAATTCTTCCGCGCGATGGCTTGGTTATGCTTTGGCGTGATTATCGGCATTTTTTTGGCTCCGGTAAAGCATGGCGTACACATCTCCATTTGCAGCAACAACAAAAACAGCACGTTTGGCGATGACGGTGCAGACACGTATGATGCATACGATGACGACGACACGGATGACGAGGATGAGCAGGAGGAAATTGTTCTCCGCTGAGTATTTGTGAAGGAATTGCAAAAAACACGCAGATGTGATGTTCTTTTTTGCTCGGATGTGATATACTAAACGTGTTTGGAACAGGTTCCAAAGTCTACAGGAAGAGAGCAGAGGACGGATGAGCAAAAAAGATAAGAAAAAACGCGAAGCAGACGGCATATGGGTCAGTGACGAACGCCGCATCACAGAGGAATGCAGACAGGTGTATCCGGCACTGTATAAGCTGCAAAAGGCAGTGCTTGGCGTGACCGTGGTTGTCTGGCTGATTACCTTGCTGGGGCCGACGCTGCTGAAAAAGCTCGCAGCGGGCTACGGCAGCTGGGGAGATACCTTTGAAACCGTGACGCTGGTGCTGGCGTTTGTCATGCTGGTGCTGTATATCATTGCCAATTATTTCTGGCAGGAAAAGATGAAAAAATTCCGCGAGAAGTATGAGCGGCAGAAGGCAAGACAGCAGCGCGCCGCCGCAGAAAAAGCCAGAACAAATAAGAAATGACGAGAAAAACGGATCTGACCTCACACGCGGAGGTCAGATTTTTTTACGCATGATTTGACGAGTGAACAGATTTGCGCTATAATACCGAGTATTCGGGCTGAAATCGGAACGGATGTACGAACAGCCCACTTGGGAAAAAAGTTATGATTTTGGAGTTGTTACCATGAAGAAGAACAGTCAATACGGCAATGAGAGCATCTCTGCCCTCAAGGGTGCTGACCGTGTTCGCAAGCGTCCGGGCGTTATTTTTGGTTCGGACAGTCTGGATGGCTGCCAGCATGCGGTATTTGAGATATTGTCCAATTCCATAGATGAAGCGCGGGAAGGCTACGGCAATGAAATTATTGTCACTCGCTATGCAGACCATTCCATTGAGGTGGAAGATCACGGCCGCGGCGTTCCGGTCGATTACAATGCCAACGAAAAACGGTATAACTGGGAGCTGGTGTTCTGTGAAATGTATGCCGGCGGCAAGTATGAAAATACCGGCGGCGATAACTATGAATTTTCACTGGGATTGAATGGTCTGGGAACCTGTGCGACACAGTATTCCTCGGAATATATGGATGTCACCGTGCGCCGCGACGGCGCGGAATACAGCCTGCATTTTGAAAAGGGCGAAAACTGCACCGGCACCAAAACCGGATTTAAAAAGAAAAAATACACCGGTACGGACACCGGCACAAAAATTCGCTGGCGTCCGGATTTGGAAGTGTTCACGGACATTCAGATTCCGGAAACCTATTATTTGGATGTGCTCAAGCGGCAGGCGGTTGTCAATCCGAAACTGCGGTTTATCTTCCGCAATGAGACGCCGGAGGGCATCAAAGAGACCGAATTTTATTATGAAAACGGCATCAGCGATTATGTGACCGAGATTGCAGGGGACAAGGCGCTGACCTCCGTGCAGTTTTTGAGCGGTGAGCGGCGCGGCAAAGACCGTTCGGACAAGCCGGAATATAAAGTGCTGCTCAACTGCGCCTTTTGCTTTTCGTCCAGCATTTCGCGGCTGGAGTATTATCACAACTCTTCGTGGCTGGAATACGGCGGCTCGCCGGACAAAGCGGTGCGCTCTGCATTTGTCTCGGCCATTGACGCCCATCTCAAGCAAAACAACAAATACAACAAAAACGAGGGCCGCATCTCGTTTCAGGATGTGTCGGACAGCTTGATTTTGGTGACCAGCTGTTTTTCCACCTACACCTCCTATGAAAACCAGACCAAAAAAGCCATTACCAATAAGTTTATTCAGGAAGCAATGACCGAATTCCTGCGCTCGGGTCTGGAAATTTACTTTATCGAGAACAAAGCGGAGGCGGATAAAATCGCCGAGCAGATTCTCATCAATAAGCGTTCGCGCGAACAGGCGGAAAAGGCGCGCCTAAACATCAAGAAAAAACTGAGCGGTAATTTGGATCTTGCCAACCGTGTGCAGAAATTTGTCGACTGCCGCACCAAAGACGTCTCCCGCCGCGAATTGTATATTGTGGAGGGCGATTCTGCACTCGGTTCGTGTAAGCAGGGACGTGATTCGGAATTTCAGGCAATCATGCCGATTCGCGGAAAGATTTTGAATTGTCTGAAGGCAGATTATGATAAAATTTTTAAGAGTGATATTATTACGGATTTGCTCAAGGTGCTGGGCTGCGGCGTAGAAGTCAAGTCAAAATCCAACAAAGAGTTGTCCAATTTCTCTCTGGACAATCTGCGCTGGAACAAGGTCATTATTTGTACCGATGCCGATGTCGACGGATTCCAGATTCGCACGCTGGTGCTGACGATGCTGTACCGCCTGACGCCGACCTTAATCGAAGAAGGCTATGTGTACATTGCCGAATCGCCGCTGTACGAGATTGAATGCCGCGGCAAGTCGTATTTTGCATTTGATGAGAGCGAAAAGAGCGAGGTGCTCAAGCAGCTGGACGGCAAAAAATACAACATCCAGCGCTCCAAGGGTCTTGGTGAGAACGAAGCGGATATGATGTGGGAGACCACGATGAATCCGGAAAGCCGCCGTTTGATTCGCGTGATGCCGGAGGACGCCGCAGCAACGAGCGAAATGTTTGATTTGCTGCTCGGTGAAAATCTGTCCGGCCGAAAGGAATACATCGCAGAAAACGGCTGGCAGTATCTGGACTTCGCGGATATTTCGTAAAAATACTCGGAAAGGTAGTTTTTTTCTGACATGGCAAAGAAAAAAAGCAAACAGCAGCCGGTGAAGGAATACCATCCGCTGGAACCGACCGCCCAGCGCATCACAGAGACGCTGCGCGAAAATTACATGCCGTATGCAATGAGCGTCATTGTATCGCGTGCGATTCCGGAGCTGGACGGATTCAAGCCGTCTCACCGCAAACTGCTTTACACAATGTATAAAATGGGTCTGATGGGCGCGAACCGCACCAAATCAGCCAATATTGTCGGACAGACCATGAAGCTCAATCCGCACGGCGATGCGGCAATTTATGAGACTATGGTTCGTCTGACGCGCGGCAATGAAGCGCTTTTGACGCCGTTTGTCGATTCAAAGGGCAACTTTGGCAAGGTGTATTCGCGCGATATGGCATACGCTGCTTCGCGTTATACCGAGGCAAAGCTGGATAAAATCTGCGCGGAGCTGTTTCGCGAGATAGATGACGATGCCGTAGATTTTGTAGACAACTATGACGGCGAGATGAAGGAGCCGACCTTGCTCCCGACGACGTTCCCGAATATCTTGGTCTCTGCCAATACCGGCATTGCCGTCGGTATGGCGAGCAGCTTTTGCGGCTTTAACTTGGAAGAAGTATGTCGCACGACGATTGCCTATATCGAGGACAACAACTGCGATTTGATGGCAACTCTGCCGGCGCCGGATTTCCCGACCGGCGGTGAAATCATTCTCGACCGCGCACAGATGCAGAAAATCTATGACACGGGCCGCGGCTCGTTTAAGATTCGCTCGAAGTGGAAGTATATCAAGTCGGAAAATCTCATTGAAGTGTATCAGATTCCGTATACAACGACCATCGAGGCAATCATTGACAAGCTTGCGGATCTCGTCAAGAGCGGAAAGGTCCGTGAAATCTCGGATATTCGAGATGAAAGCGATTTGTCCGGTCTCAAGCTGGCGATTGACCTCAAGCGCGGCACGGATCCGGATAAGCTCATGGATCGCCTGATGCAGATGACGCCGCTGATGGACAGCTGTTCCTGCAATTTTAACGTGCTCATTCAGGGCATGCCGAAGGTGCTCGGCGTGCGCAGCATTTTACACGAATGGACAACCTGGCGCACGGAGTGCAAAAAGCGCACCATTCGCTACGATCTGGCAAAAAAACAGGAAAAGCTGCACCTGCTGCACGGCCTCAAGACCATTTTGCTGGATATCGACAAGGCAATTGCCATCATCCGCAATACAGAGAAAGACGCGGATGTTGTGCCGAATCTCATGAATGGCTTTGGCATTGACGAGAAGCAGGCGGAATATATCGCAGAAATTCGTCTGCGTCATATCAACCGAGAATACATTCTCAAGCGTCTGACCGAGACAGAAGCGCTGGAAAAAGAGATTGCTCGTCTGGAAAGCCTGCTCAAGAGCGATGCCAAGGTTCGCCGCGTCATCATTCGGGAGCTGGAAGCCATCATCAAGAAATATCCGTCTCCGAGACGGGCGGATATTCTGGAAGCGGACAAAATCGAGCACTTTGAACAGGAAGATCACATCGAGGACTATCCGGTGCATCTGTTTTTGTCCAAGGAAGGATACTTTAAGAAAATCACCTCGCAGAGCCTGCGCGGTGCATCCGACCAAAAGTTTAAGGACGGCGATGCGCTGTTCCAGACGTTGGACGCCACCAACAAGCAGGAAATTATCTTCCTCACCAACAAGCAGCAGGCATATAAAGCCCATCTGTATGACTTCGATGACAGCAAGGCGAGTGTGCTCGGTGATTATCTGCCGTCCAAACTGGAGATGGACGCAGAGGAACAGCCGGTATTTATGCTCCTACCGGGCGATTATACCGGCAGCATGATTGTCATCTTTGAAAATGGCAAGGCGGCTCGCTTTGAGCTTGCAGGCTTTGCGACAAAGACCAATCGCCGCCGTCTGACCGGCGCGTATTCCGACCGCTCGCCGGCAAAGGCATTTTTCCACTTCTCGCAGGACTGCAACATTACGCTGTTTGCGACAAACGGCAGGGCGTTAACCGTCAATACGTCTGTGATTCCGCCGAAGTCTACGAGAACGACGGTCGGCGTGCAGACAATGGTTCTGCGCGGCAGTCATACGATTACTCACGCATGCTATTCCATGGAGCTGGCGTTTGCACAGCCCAAACGATATGTCTCCCATTCCATTCCGTCCATCGGCGCATTGCTCAAGGACGAGGACAAGGGTCAGATGACTCTGCTGGAAGAATAATACGATATATACACAACAAAGCCGCCTTTCGAGGCGGCTTTTGCGTTGTCCGCAGTGTCAGCATGATGCCTTTTGCATATGATGAGAGCAGGGAGAGGGGGAAGAATGTATGAATCACACACGGACAGCGGCGATTGTGGGCGGTGATGTGCGGCAGGTCTTCCTCGGAGAACTGCTTGCGGCGGACGGCATGCGCGTGGGCACGGTTGGGCTGGAACGGCATGTCTGTGAACTGCCCATCTTCTGTGATATGGCGGCGCTGTTCGCTGAGGCGGATGTGGTGCTGCTGCCGATGCCGGTCACACGAGACGAAACGTACCTGCATGCGCCGCTCGCCAATGCGCCGTATCGGCTCAAAGATGTTCTGGATGCGATTCCGGCGGGAACATCGGTGTACGGCGGCGCGATTCCGCAAACGCTGTATGAACCGGCACGGCGCAGGGAGATTCGATTGTATGATTATCTAAAACAGGAAGAACTGGCGCTGCTCAACGCCATTCCGACGGCAGAGGGCGCGATTCAAATTGCAATGGAACAACTGCCGGTGACCATCCATGACCTTCCGGTGCTGGTGATTGGAGCGGGGCGTATTGGCTCGGCGGTTGCGATGCGCTTGCGCGGACTGGGCGCGCGGGTGACGGTTTCCGCGCGGCGAGAGGCGGATTTCGCCCGCATGTACAGCGCGGGCTATCACTGCTTGGATACGCGCAGACTGGAAGGTCAGCTGCATGCGTTTCCGCTCATTATCAACACGGTTCCGGCGGATATTCTCAGCCGAGCCGTGCTCGCGGATTGTGCGCCGGATACCCTGTTGCTGGATTTGGCGTCCGGAGAAGGCGGCGTCTGTGAGGACGCGAAAAATCTTTGCCGCGTCATTCACGCGCTGAGCCTGCCGGGAAAAGTCGCGCCGAAAAGCGCGGCTGCTGCCATTGCGCAGACGGTGCGGCATATGCTGGAGAGGGAGGGCTTGATATGAAACAAACCGCAGGATTCGCCGTGTGCGGATCCTTCTGTACCATACATCGTGTGCTCACTGTCATGGAACGAATGGTGCAGGATGGCTGGCAGGTGATTCCGATTGTTTCGAGAGAAGTGTATACACAGGATACGCGCTTTGGCACAGCACAAGAACACTTGGAAAAAATAACTGCCATTTGCGGCAAATCGCCGCTGCATACGCTGCAGGCGGTGGAACCGATTGGACCCAAAGATTTGTTGGATGTGCTGATTATCGCGCCGTGTACCGGAAGCACACTGGCGCGGCTCGCGCATGGCATCAGCGACACGCCGGTATCTCTCGCGGCAAAATCACAGCTGCGCGTAGAAAAACCTGTCGTGCTGGCTGTGGCGAGCAACGACGCGCTCGCAGGCTCAGCACCCAATATTGCGGCGCTGCTCAATCGCAAGCAGTATTATTTCACGCCGATGCGGCAGGATGCACCGCAAATCAAACCGCGCTCTCTCGTCGCGGATATGAACAAGATACCGGAAGCGGCGGCGTTGGCGCTGGCGGGAAAACAAATACAGCCGATTTTTTGCTGAAGAAACAATAAGACCCTGTTCGTTCGGAACAGGGTCTTGCTTGCGTAAAGAGAACGTGCGTTACAGCGTAGCTGCCATGACGGCCTTGATGGTGTGCATGCGGTTCTCCGCCTCATCAAAGACGATGGACTGCGGGCCTTCAAACACTTCATCGGTGACTTCCATCGCGTCACGGTTGAACTTTTCGCCCATCTCCTTGCCGATGGTGGTTTTGTGGTCGTGGAATGCCGGCAGGCAGTGCATAAATACTGCGTTTTCTGCGGCGTTGTCCATCAGCTTCTGATTGACCTGATACGGAGACAGTGCGTCAATGCGCTCCTGCCATACCTCGACTGGCTCGCCCATGGACACCCAAACATCGGTGTACAGTACATCGGCGTTCTTGGTAGCTTCCATCGGGTCCTCGCAGAAGCGCAGGGTTGCGCCGGTCTCTGCAGCGATTTTTTCGCAGGTCTCAATCAGAGCCTGATCCGGAAAATATGCCTTCGGAGCAGCTGCCGTGAAGTTCATGCCCATCTTTGCACAGCCGACCATCAGGGAATTGCCCATGTTGTAGCGCGCGTCGCCGAGATAGACAAAGTTGATGCCCTTGAGCTTGCCAAAGTGCTCGCGGATGGTGAGAAAATCCGCCAAAATCTGTGTCGGGTGAGACTCGTTGGTCAGACCATTCCAAACCGGAACGCCTGCGTATTTTGCCAGCTCCTCAACAATTTCCTGACCGTAGCCGCGGTATTCGATGCCGTCAAACATGCGGCCGAGCACGCGGGCGGTGTCAGCAATGCTTTCCTTCTTGCCGATCTGAGAGCCGGACGGGTCAAGATAGGTGACCTGCATGCCAAGGTCATGCGCGGCAACCTCGAAGCTGCAGCGGGTGCGGGTGCTGGTCTTTTCGAAAATCAGCGCGATGTTTTTGCCGCGCAGCGTATCATGAGCGATGCCTGCCTTTTTCTTTGCCTTGAGATCTGCGGCAAGGTCAATCATGCCTTCGATTTCTTCCGGCGTGAAGTCAAGCATCTTAAGAAAGTTTTTTCCCTTGAGATTCATAATCGTGTTCCTCCTGTGTATTGGTATCCACTGCTCTTTATTATAGCAGACAAATAGCTAATTGGAAAGTAGGGAGAATGAGGACAAAGCACTGCTTCTTTATGAATATACAGACAAGAACGCCGCCTGTACTCAGCGTACAGGCGGCGTTTGTTTGAGCTCGCAAAGCAAATGCAAGTGTTGTTCCTGCGTCAGCATGCCGGAGCGGTATAAGGCGTGAACCAAACCGGTCAGCATGCAGCGGTTCCATTCTTGTTCCAGATTGTCCATTGCGTCCCTCCGTTCTGAGAGAAGCATATGAGACGCAGCGTGAGATTAGACCATCAATTGTCATCGTACACATCGGACGGGGTGATGTTGTCCGTCGTGACTGCCTCGGCAGAGGTATTTGCGTATTGCACCACGGGAGAGAGCGTGTCTACCGTCCAAACACACAGTGCGATGTTTTTGCGCAGCAGGGTTGCGCGCTGAGAGACCGTCAGCGAATTGGTATTTGCGCCGATGGTGACAGAATTTTTTCCGTTCTTTAGATCCTGCGCATGGTTGATGGCGGAGGAATTTACGTTGTTTGTCAGCAGGCACAGCGGAGCGACTGCGTCATTTTCTTTCATATACAGCAGGTCGCTCTGATAAAAGCTGATCCATGTGACATCATACTGCATGTTGTACTGCTTGACTAGATTGTACAGTGTTTTAACCTGACTTTTTGTCATGGAAATTTTCATTTCTATATACGGGTGCAGATGATTGCGCGAGCAGAAAGAGATAAATTCCTCGAATGTTGCAATCTTGGTGCCTTCGTACCCCGCCCATCGGTCGGAGGAATTGCTCTTGTAGCTGAAATCAAAGTTTTGCAGCTGCCCGTATGTGAGGTCGGCCACCTTGCCTGAGCCATTGCTGGTTCGGTCGATGGTTGTGTCGTGAATTAAGACCGGTACATTGTCTTTGGTAAACTGCACATCGGTTTCTACATAATCATAGCCCTTTCGAACCGACAGCGCATACGCCGGCATGGTATTTTCAGGGGCTTCTAAATTGTATCCGCGGTGATTGACCAGACGAACCTGTGTATCTTCGGAAGATGTGTCCTTGCGGGCGGAATCATACTGACAGAATATCACGGCACACTGCGCGCGCGTCGCTTTTCCGGTCGGCGAAAACGTCTTGGAAGAAGTACCGTTGATAATGCCGGAACGATACAGGGTATATGTGGCATCGAGAGAATAATCTGCCGTCCGACTTTTATCCGAAAAGGTTTTGCCGCTGCGAACACGCGGGAGAGCAAAACGCTGATAATTTGCAAATCGAACAATGAGAGTCGCCATTTGCTCTCGGGTAATCGCGCTGTCCGGCGAAAATTGGTTTTTGGAAGTGCCGGAGATGATGCCGCCGCTGTATGCCCAAGCGACTGCATGTGCGTACCAAGCATCGGCGGGAACATCGCGAAATTGTGATGTGGTATATTGCTGGATATCTTCTTTGCTGTATTTGGCGAGAACCGTGACAAACATCGCGCGGGTCATATTAGCATCCGGAGAAAATGTTGTCGGTGTTGTGCCGGAGAACAGCCCCAAATTGACTGCTTTGTTGATGTACGACTCCGCCCAATGGCCGGAGATATCTGTGAAATTGGATGCGGATGCGGGCTTCTGCGGACAGATAGCGAAGAGCATCACTGTCGCAAGCGCACCGGCAAGCCATCGTTTGATCCATGTGTATGTCATGTTTTTGACGCCCTTTCTTCATTTATGTTAATTTTTATATTTATATCATAACACAAACGGCTAAAAATGTATACTATTTGGCTATGGCAAGATTGTGTTACAAATTTTATGCCTATTGCAAATGTACAAATTTATGCGTACAATAGGAGGTACAAAAGATATAGAGAGCTCGAAATAGGAGGAGTACAAAATGAACAAGCATGTAGAACGAGCAAAACAGCTGCGGGATACCGCATCGCAGAGCAACAACTGCGCGCAGACCATTATGCGCGCCTATGCAGAAGAAATGGGTCTGACCGAAGAACAGGCAGCTGCCATCGGATGTAATTTCGGAGGCGGTATGAAATGCGGCGGAACCTGCGGTGCCATTACCGGCGCGTTGATGGTTCTCGGCACCAAGGGCGTTATTTCACCGGCAGCAGTCGGCGAGTTTCGCAGACGCATGGCGCAGAAGCACAACGGCATGACTGACTGTGCAGAGCTGCTCAAGGCCAATGCGCAGCAGGGCGGAAATAAAAAGACGCACTGCGACAATATGATTTATGAAGCCATTGAACTGCTTGATGAGATGACAAAGTAAAACCCAAAGATACGAAGTTCTGGACGATTTTAGAGGGCTTGCATGCATAGTTTTTCTGTTTTTCCACACACTAGAAAAAGAGCCTTGCAGGAGGAATAGATGTTATGAAAGCAACAGGAATCGTCCGCCGGATTGATGATCTCGGGCGTGTTGTCATACCAAAAGAAATTCGGAGAACCATGCGGATTCGGGAAGGCGACCCGCTTGAGATTTATACAGATCGAAATGGAGAGGTTATCTTCAAGAAATACTCGCCGATGGGAGAACTCAATACGTTTGTGTCTCAACTGTGTGATTCCGTCACCAAGACAACCGGCGCAAGCTGTGTGATTTGTGATCGGGATTCTGTCATTGCCGTATCCGGCAGTGCAAAGAGAGATGTCTGTGATCGCAGTATCAGTGAGGATTTAGAACACATCATGGAGCAGCGCCGCATCTTTCGACCGGAAGGTCGTGTAGTGTCTCTGACCGGAGACCCGCGATATGCGGTGTCCATTGCCGCGCCGGTGATTGCAGGCGGCGATGTTTCTGGCTGTGTTGCACTGCTGCGCGATGAAGCTCATCCGGATGCCGGAGAAATCGAGAGCAAATTACTGCAAACCGCGGCAAATTTTTTGGGACAGCAGATGGTCAATTGATGAAAATACAGGCGGTTGATAAAAAAATCGCCTGTACATAAATTTTTTTTGAAAAAACGCTTGACAGATAGGACGCTGTATGGTATTCTATATAAGCACTCAGCGAGAGGGCAAAACAAAAAAGAAAATATCGCGGGGTGGAGCAGTTCGGTAGCTCGTCGGGCTCATAACCCGAAGGTCGTAGGTTCAAATCCTGCCCCCGCAACCATTATAAAAGCCTTGATTCAATCGAATCAAGGCTTTTTTCGTGCTTTTCAGAATTTTGAAAAAAACGAGCGGAAAGCGGCGTGCCTGTTTGCGCGTTGGTTACGTGGAGCCCAAAGAAGAATTGCGGAACTGTGCCGGAGATAAGCCAACGCGATTGGTAAACGCGCTGGTGAAGGTGGTGACATCTTGGTATCCGACTTCCTGTGAAATATTCTTGATTGGCATCTTTGTCGTCTTTAATAAATGCTTGGCGCGGTTTAAGCGGATTTGAATCAAATACTCGTGCGGTGCATAACCGGACTGCTTTTTGAAAATGCGTGAAAAATGTGCTTTGCTCATGCCGACGTTTTGGGCGATGTCTGCGACACTGATGCTGTGACGGTAATTATTTCCAATGAACTGCATGGCAGAGGAAACAACCGAGTCTGTAATGCGATGTGACTTTTTGGAAGAAGAAGCCAAAATACTCTTTCGCTGCGGAATGCCGCTCAAGAGCGTCAAAATCATGCGGTAAATGCGGTGAGAAGCCTCTAAATCCGGCATCATCTGGTCATTTCTACACACATATACAAAGTCAAAAATGTCTTTCTTGATCTGCGGAGCGACGGTGGAATGAAACACATGTGCGCCGTACAAATCCAGAACATGATCATATAGCTGCTGGATATTTGAACCATTGATGTGTATCCAGACAAATTCTGTGTGCCCGATTGTATAATATTCATGCGTCAGATGACAGTTTAAAAAACAAACCTGACCTTCTGTGGCAACAATGGTTTTATCCCCCATGCGAATGGAAAGCCTGCCATCACAAATATAAAAAAGCAGAAATTCTTCCACATAATCGCGTGTAATATGATAGTTGTAGTCGGTATAATAATACCCGCACGATGTCATATAAAACAGCATCTCGCGGGTTTGAATAGATGGCGTATGGAAATATAAATCAGAGCCGGAACAAGTGCCGCGTTCGTGTGCCAGCATAGAATCACCTCATGATACAACGGTATGGGTTTGTACCGATTTTGCTCAAGTATAACACGCGGTATGGCCGCTGTCAAATTTTGTTCAAAAGCATGTTTTCTCAACTATTGCGCACGAATTCTCATTCTCAATTTGCATTTTGCAAGTTACAATCAAAGTAACAACAAGGCATATTTTGAAACATAGGAGAATAGGAGGAACAGATATGAATTCCAGAGAAAGAGTCATTGCTGCAATTAATCATCAGCAGCCGGATCGTGTGCCGATTGACTTCGGTGCGACAGGTCAGACCGGCATCAGTGTATGTGCGGAATATCGCTTGAGAGAGTATTTGGGACTGCCGCAGCATGATTTGGATGTCTTTGAAATCATTCAGATGATTGGCGTAGTGGATGAGGATTTGCGCCGCATGATGAAGTCGGATGTCATCGGTATGAACCATCCAGAAGACAGCATGGGCGTGTATCCGAACGGGAAGAAAAAGAAGTTTATCATGCCGGACGGAACACCGACGCTCATTAACGAAGGTAATGAATTTGATATTCTGCCGAGCGGCGCACGACAGCTGTATCCGCAGGGAGACAGAACGGCACCGCCGTCTGCATATATGCCGGAAGGCGGCTATTTCTTCGACATCATTGACCGCGCAGAAGAGTATGATGAAGACGATTTGACGCCGCGAGAAGATTTTAAGGACTTTTTCTCTGTGATGTCTGAAGAGACAGCAAAGTATTACGAACGCGAATCCAAGCGTCTGTATGAAGAGACCGATTATGCGATTATCGGCAATTTGGCAGGTGCGGGTTATGGTGATCCGGGTGCACTGCCAGCACCGTTTGAAAAGCATCCGAAGGGCATTCGGAAGTTTGACGAGTGGATTATGGCGCAGATCATGTATCCGGAATACGTGCAGGAAGTGTTTGAAATGCAGACCGAGTTCATGCTCAAGAACTTGGAAATTTACAAGCAGGCGTGCGGAGACCGCATTCAGATCTGCTGGATCAGCGGCACCGACTTCGGCACGCAGAACTCGGAAATTATGTCCGCGGATATGTTCCGTGAGCTGTACAAGCCGTATTACAAGCGCGTCTGCGACTGGATTCATAAAAATACCAGCTGGAAGACCTATGCACATACTTGCGGCTGCTTGGTTCGTCTGCTGGATGACATTGTCGATATGGGTCTGGATATTATCAATCCGGTTCAGCTGTCAGCGGCTGGCATGGATGCCAAGATGCTCAAGGAAAAGTATGGCGATAAGCTGGTATTCTGGGGCGGCGGCGTCGACACCCAGACAACTCTTCCACGCGGCAATCCGGAAGAAGTGGCAGCGCAGGTTATCGAGCGTCTGGACATCCTGTCCAAGGGCGGCGGTTATGTATTCAATACGATTCACAATATTGTCGGCGATACCAAGCCGGAGAATATCTGGGCGGCATTTAGTGCTGTACACAAATACAACGAAGAGCACTTCGGTGCATAATCCTTAATAGAGAAAAAGTCCTGCACGCTGTGTGTGCGGGGCTTTTTTTACACCCAATTGAGGGGGAATCCTGCGCGATTGCATTGACGAAAAAATGGAAATTTGCTATTCTTCTGACATAGAAAAACGCGATAGAAAGATGGGCGAACAGGAGGCAGAAAATGAGCCAAGAAAAGG
This sequence comes from Butyricicoccus intestinisimiae, assembly GCF_018918345.1. Taxonomy (NCBI): domain Bacteria; kingdom Bacillati; phylum Bacillota; class Clostridia; order Eubacteriales; family Butyricicoccaceae; genus Butyricicoccus; species Butyricicoccus intestinisimiae. The sequence continues at coordinate 30,517 of NZ_JAHLQI010000003.1, read as the reverse complement.
AAAACGGAAAAACAAAACAGTGCAAATACTGTAAGCAGGAGATTGACGCAAGCGCGAAGATCTGCCCGCATTGCCGCAAAAAGCAAAAGCCAAGCGGATGCTTGGTTGCGATTCTTGTTGTCGTTGTGCTCGTTGTGATTGCAATTGCCGGTTCTGCTATGTCGGGCGGGGATACGACAAGCACCGGCACAGCAACAAATGATACGAGTGCCAGCACAGCAGCGAACGATACAAGCACAACTCAGCAGCAGGTTTCATACACGGCATACAGCGTTTCGGAATTGATGGATGATCTCAATACCAACGCGATGAATGCAAGCGATAAGTACAAGGGGCAGTATGTAGAACTGACCGGAAGACTGAGCGTGATCGACAGTGATGGAAATTACATTTCACTCCTGCCGGAGAACGACCAATTTGCCATCATTGGTGTGAACTGCTACTTCCAGTCAGATGAGCAGAGAGCCGCTGTCAAAGATGCAGCCGTTGGGGATACACTGGTAGTCAAAGGAAAGATTACAGATGTTGGAGAGGTATTGGGGTATTCTCTCAACATAGATGAAGTGTCTAAAGCACAATAAATACATATCATGACAAAAGACGCAGAGAGGATAGGCTCTGCGTCTTTTTTGGTTATGCTATTGATGAAACATGGCGAAAATGATATGATTAAGGTGGTAAAAGAAGGACAAAGGAGAGAACGCGATGGCAGAAGAAATCGTATTTTGTAAAGGCGGCGGCTGTACAGCAAAGCTGGGCGCAGGCATCTTGAGCCGGGTGCTCTCAGCACTGCCGAAGGGCGAGCCGGATCCTAATCTGCTCGTTGGATATGACAGCCGGGATGATGCCGCTGTCTATCAGGTGTCGGATGATTTGGCGATTGTTCAGACGCTGGATTTCTTTCCGCCAATGGTGGATGATCCATATACCTTTGGACAGATTGCCGCAGCCAATGCGCTGAGTGATATTTATGCGATGGGCGGAGAGGTCAAAACGGCACTCAACATCGTGTGTTTCCCGGAAAAAATGGATTTAAATATCTTGGGAGAAATCATGCGCGGCGGTTCGGAAAAAGTGCTGGAAGCAGGTGCTTCTCTGGTCGGCGGCCATTCGATTGCCGATGACAGCGTGAAGTATGGCTTGTCGGTCATGGGAACCATTGATCCCAAGAAAGTCTATGCCAACAATCATGGACAGGCAGGCGATGCGCTGATTCTGACAAAAAAACTCGGTGTCGGTATTTTGTGCACAGCCAATCGTGTGGGCGAGGCGTCAGAGCAGGCGATGCAGGAAGCCATTGCATCGATGACAACGCTCAATAAATATGCGGCGGAAATTTGCAAAAAATACGCCGTACATGCGTGCACAGATGTCACAGGTTTTAGTTTTCTCGGTCATTTACATGAAATGCTGGATGGAAAACTGTCCGCACGCATTGATTCGCGCCATGTGCCGGTGATAACCGAAGCACTGCACCATGCCGATGAATTTTTGCTGACTGCGGCGGGACAGCGCAATCGAAACTACGTCAAGGACTTTGTACAGTTCAAGAATATTCCGTTTGCGATGGAAGAAGTGCTGCTGGATCCGCAGACTTCCGGCGGACTGCTGCTCGCCGTAGAACCGGTGCAGGCGGCACAGCTGGAACAGGAATTGCAGCAGGCGGGACTTCCGGCGCGCATTGTCGGAGAAATTACCAATAAGACAGAAACGGAGATTTTGGTTCTTTGAGAAGAAACAAGGAGAAATATCAAATGAATCAGACAGTAAATGCTATGGGCGATGCTTGCCCGATCCCAGTCGTGAAAACAAAGAATGCTATCAAGGAGATGGGTACCGCAGGCGGTACCGTAGAGACCTTGGTAGACAATGAAATTGCCGTACAGAATTTAACCAAAATGGCAGATCAGAAAGGCTACAGCGTACAGTCGGAACAGCTGGAAACCAACAAATACCGCGTTGTCATGACTGTAGGCGAGCAGACCGAACAGCAGGTGCAGGAAATCGCAGAGGAGCCGGTTGTCTGCGCACCGGTGCAGAAGGAACAGAACACCGTGGTTGTGATTTCTTCCTCCTGTATGGGAAATGGCGATGATGCCTTGGGTGCTGTGCTCATGAAGGGCTTTATCTATGCGCTGTCTCAGCAGGACGAGCTGCCGAAAACCATGCTGTTCTATAACGGCGGCGCAAAGCTGACCTGCGAAGGCGCGGTGACATTGGAAGACCTCAAGGAGCTGGAAGCACAGGGCGTAGAAATTATGACCTGCGGCACCTGCTTGAACCATTACGGTCTGACGGATAAATTACAGGTTGGCACCGTGACCAATATGTATGTGATTGCAGAGAAGATGACACAGGCCTCTCTGATTATTAAGCCGTGATTTATTTAGACAGTGCGGCGACATCTTTTTATAAGCCGGAACAGGTAGAACAGGCAGTGTGCCGCGCGTTTCACACGATTGGAAACGCCGGACGCGGTGCTCACGCGCCGACGCTGGAAGCGTCCCGCGTGCTGTATCGCACACGGGCAAAGCTGGCACAGCTGTTTCATGCAGAACACGCATCACGCATTGCCTTTACAGCCAATGTCACGCAGGCATTAAACCTTGCGATAGATGGTCTGATTCAAGCGGGAGATCACGTGGTGACGACGGTGTGCGAACATAACTCCGTGCTGCGTCCCTTGTACAAAAAGCAAGAAAACGGTGTTTTTTTGACGATTGTATCTGCAGATGAAAATGGGACGATTGACCCGCAAGACATCCAAGACGCCATGCGCGAAAATACCCGCGCCATTGTCATCCATCATGCGTCCAATGTGACGGGAAATGTCGTGCCGATAGAAAAAATCGCAGCCATCGCACATCGGGCTGGCGCGCTGCTTCTTGTCGATGCGGCACAGACTGCTGGCGGCATTCCGATTGATGTGCAGGCAATGGGTATTGATGTCTTGTGCTTTACCGGACACAAGAGTTTGCTCGGTCCGCAGGGGACGGGCGGTATCTATGTCCGCGAAGGTCTGTCGATTCCGTCTCTGTTGGTTGGCGGCAGCGGTGTGCACAGCTTTGACAAGCATCAGCCGACGGATATGCCAACGGCATTGGAAGCGGGAACGGCAAACGGACACGGCATCGCCGGTTTGGAAGCGGCTGTTGATTTTTTGCTGGAGACCGGCGTGGAAACCATTCATGCGCGGGAAGATGCGCTCATGCGGCGATTTATTGCCGGTGTACGAGAGATTCCGCTCGTCAAGCTGTATGGCGATATGGATGCACCACTGCGCGCGCCGATTGTCACATTGAATCTTGGCACTGCCGATGCGGCGATGGTCAGTGATGTGCTATGGGAGGATGATGAGATCTGCGTGCGCGCGGGCGCGCATTGTGCGCCGCTCATGCATCAGCACTTGGGAACAGTGGAACAAGGGGCTGTGCGGTTTAGCTTTTCCTATTGGAACACCGAAGCTGATATTGACCGCGCGATACAAGCCGTGCGGAACATCGCCGCGGAATACGAGGAAGCAAATGCGTAACAAACGAGACTATGTGATTTTGACCTTTCGCACGACGACTGATGCCATGGCGATGGAAGCGCAATGTGCGGAACAAAACATTCCCGGCAGGCTGATTCCGATTCCGCGGGAGATTACTGCGGGGTGCGGGTTGGCGTGGCGCATTGCGCCGGAACAATATGAACAAAACAGAGATGCAATCGCGGCGCTGCACATTCCGTTTGAACAGATTGTATCGCTGAGAATATAGGAGATATGCGATGCGGGAGCAATTTGCAGAAATCTTAAAACAGACACAAAACAACCAGATTGCGCAGATGGATCTTGTGATTGACAACGAGAGGTATACGCGCATGTTTCGACCAAAGGAACGGCTGATTTTATTGGGCGCCGGACACATCGCGCAGCCGCTGTGCGAGATCGCAGCGATGCTCGGCTTTTCGGTTACCGTTGTCGATGACAGACCGTCATTTGCCAATCATCCCCGGTTTCCGCAGGCAGAGCATATTGTCTGCGATGCATTTCCCCATGCGATTGAACACCTGCATATCCATACGGGAGATTATGTCGCTGTGATTACGCGCGGGCACCGGTATGACGCCGACTGTCTGCGGTCTTTGCTCGCGGGAACCATGCCGCTGTATCTGGGCATGCTCGGGTCCAAGCGGCGCACGATTGCACTGCTGCACATGCTGGCGCAGGAAGGCTTTGCACAGGACAAGCTGGACAGCATCTATACGCCGATTGGCTTGGATATTGGCGCGCTGTCCGTGCAGGAAATCGCGGTGTCCATTGCGGCGCAATTGGTGCAGACGCGCAGGCGCGGACTGAATCGCCGCTCCAAATCACATATCCTGACGGAGGAGACATTTCGTGCGGATGTCGTGGAGGACATTGTCAGCAATCCGCTCAAAAAAGCGCTGCTGCTGGTGTATGAGACCAGCGGCTCAACGCCGGTGAAGTCCGGCTCGTTTATGACGGTAAACGAAATGTTTCAGGCAAAAGGAACCATCGGCGGCGGATGCAGTGAAAGTGCGGTGCTGCGCGATGCGTTCCACTTGATTGGCACGGGAGAGAGCAAATGCGTGACCGTCGATATGAACAACGATGTCGCGGCAGAGCAAGGTATGGTGTGCGGCGGTCAGATGAAAATTTTTCTGACGGATTTGAACGAAGTATGAAACGAACACATATCTATTTACCGGATTTGCGAGAAATTTCCTGTTTGACGGATGCCATTGTGCCTGCGCCGATTACGGCATTTGTGGGCGGCGGCGGAAAGACGAGCAGCATGCTGACAATGGGAATAGAATTGGCGCAGCGCGGCAAGCGGACTGTGATGACGACCACAACGCGAATCATGCCGTTTTGCGAGGATTTGCCGAAAAATCTAACTTGCGTTGGACGGCCGGCAGAACATGGAAAGCTTCAAGCGGTGGAGCATCCGGACGCGCTCAGACAGCAGTACGATTTTGTGCTCATCGAAGCGGACGGAAGCCGCGGCCTGCCGCTCAAAGCACCGGCGGCACATGAGCCAGTGCTGACGGCGCAGACTGGCTTGGTGATTGCGGTCATGGGCTTAACCGGCATCGGCAGACCGATTGCACAGGTGTGCCATCGGCCGGAGCGCGTGTGTGCGGTACTGGCGGTATCTCCGGAGCAGTGCATCACGCCGGAGATGGCGGCGGCGCTGCTCTTGCACGAACATGGACTGCGCAAGGGTGTAGGAAATCGGCGGTTCGCTGTGATTCTCAATCAGGCGGACGGCAGACGGGAGCAAGATGCAGGGGGTCGCATTGCGGCGCAGTTGCCGCAGGACATTGCCTGTGTTTTGACGACATATCGAGGGATATAATATATGCGAGTATTGATAAAGGGAGCAGGAGATCTGGCGAGCGGCATTGCTTGCCGACTGCATCAGTGCGGCTGTTCCGTTGTGATGACGGATCTCGCCGTCCCGACTGCGGTGCGCCGCACAGTGGCATTTTCCAGAGCTGTGTATGAGCGCAGCGCAGAAATTGAAGGGACAACCGCGCAGCTGTGCAGCAACATCGACGAGATGCAGAACGTATTGCGGCGCGGAGAAATCGCGGTGATGATAGATCCGGAGGCGAAGATTCGCGCGCAGTGGAAACCGGATGCCGTGGTAGATGCCATTTTGGCAAAGCACAATTTGGGAACATGCATAGACGATGCGCCGATCGTGATTGGCGTGGGTCCGGGATTTACAGCGGGAAAAGACTGCCATTGTGTGGTAGAAACCAAGCGCGGACACTATTTGGGCAAATGCATCTATACCGGCAGCGCGATTGCGAACACCGGTGTGCCGGGCAATATTGGTGGCTATACCACCGAACGCATTTTGCGTGCGCCGTGTGACGGCGTGTTTGAACCGGTGGCCGCAATTGGAGATACGGTTGCGCGCGGAGATATTTGCGCAACCGTCAACGGGATGCCGATGCGCAGTGAAATTACCGGCGTGGTGCGCGGATTGCTGCAAAGCGGTGTTGTCGTCACCAAGGGCATGAAGTCCGGTGATGTCGATCCGCGCTGTGAGCGGACGCATTGCTATTCGGTCAGCGATAAAGCAAGAGCGGTAGGCGGCGGCGTGCTCGAAGCACTGCTGCACCTGAATTTTTTGGCAAAGCAACGAGAGAACACAAGAGATGAGGTGACGGGAATATGATTACTATTCGAGAATTTTTGAAGGCAAGCTCTTTGGAAGAAGCGTGGAAGGCAAATCAGAAGCGCCCGAACCGCGTATTGGGCGGTATGGGCTGGATGAAAATGAGCAGCGGCAACGTTTCCGCTGCCATTGATTTGAGCGGCTTGAGTCTGGATCAAATTCAGGAGACGCAGGATGAATTTGTCATTGGTGCGATGGCAACGCTGCGGCAGTTTGAGACCCACGAAGGACTCAATGCGTATTTTGACCATGCGGCGCAGGAAAGTGTGCGGCATATTGTCGGCGTGCAGTTTCGAAATTGCGCGACTATGGGCGGCTCGGTTTGGCTTCGCGCCGGATTTTCCGATCCGTTGACACTGCTGCTGGCACTGGACTGCACGGTGGAACTGTATCAGGGCGACGGCAAATTGGTGCAAATACCAATCGCAGAATTCTGCCGGCAAAAGCCGGACAACAGCATTTTGACGGCGGTACATATTCAAAAGACCGGCCGCAAGATTGTTTATCAGTCGTTCCGCAACACGGAAACCGATTTTCCGGTGCTGACCGCAGCGGTCAGCGTCAAGGACGGCAAATATTGCGCGGCTGTCGGCGCGCGTCCGATGCGTGCGCGCGAAGTGTACGCGGACAACATTCCGGAACTGATAGAACAGGCCAAGGAACTGCCGTACCAGAACAATATCCGCGCATCGGCAGAGTATCGCCGGATGCTGTCTGGCGTGCTGATTCAGCGCGCAGCAGATGAGTTGGAAAGGATTAGAACAAATGGAAATTAAACTGAAATTAAACGGCAAGCAGATCGTCGATCTGATTGAGCCGGATATGCTGCTGCTGGATTTTTGCCGGAAGCATCACTGCAAGAGTGTCAAGCGCGGCTGTGAAACGTCCAACTGCGGTCTATGTACGGTGTGGCTGGACGGCACGCCGGTGCTCAGCTGCAATGTGCTGGCAGCGCGTGCTGCTGGACACGAAGTGACCACACTGGAAGGCTTACAGGAAGAAGCGCGCGAATTTGGCATGTTCCTTGCACGCGAAGGCGGCGAGCAGTGCGGCTTCTGTAATCCGGGCTTTATTATGAATGTGCTGGCGATGGAGCGGGAGCTGACAGACCCGACGGATGAAGAAATAAAGGAATATCTGTCCGGCAATCTGTGCCGCTGTACCGGCTATGCCAGCCATATGCGCGCGATTCACAAGTGGCTGAAACTGCGAAAGGAGGCGAAAGCATGAGATTACCAGATTCCAGAGAACCGGGAAAGTATGTCGGCACGCCGATTGTCAAGAAGGATGCAGAGGCACTTGTCACCGGCAAGCCGGTGTATGCAGACGATCTGGCACCGGAAAACTGCCTGATTATCAAAATCCTGCGTTCCCCGCACGCCCATGCCATGATTCGGGAGATTGATACCTCGAAGGCAGAGCTGGTACCGGGCGTGGAATGTGTGCTGACATACAAGAATGTGCCGCAGCATCGTTTTACGCAGGCGGGACAGACCTTCCTCGAAGCATCGCCGTATGACCGCTATATTCTCGACCAGCATGTACGCTTTGTCGGAGATGAAGTGGCAATTGTCGCGGCAGAAACCGAAAAAGCTGCCAACAAAGCACTCAAACTGATTAAAGTTACCTATGATGTTTTGCCGGCAATTCTTGACTTCCGTGAGTCACTGGACAATGAGACCTTGATTCATCCGGAGGATGACTGGACGGAGAGCGATTGGAGCCACGGCGACAACAAGCGCAATTCCGTCTATCACGAGGATGTGAGCCATGGCGATGTCGATGCGGTGTTCGCGTCCTGCGATGAGGTCATAGAGGAGACTTATCACACCATTGAGGATCAGCAGACGATGATGGAGCCGTTTACGGCGAACTGCTGGATGGATACCTATGGCAGACTGGTTATTCAGAGTGCGACGCAGATTCCGTTCCATGTTCGCCGCAATATGGCCAATGCACTGGGTATTCCGAAGAGCAAAATTCGCGTCATCAAGCCGCGCATTGGCGGCGGTTTTGGCGCCAAACAGACTGCGGTTGTCGAGCGCTTTCCGGCAGTTGTCACTTGGCTGACCGGCAAGCCGAGTAAGATTTACTATACGCGTGAAGAAACCATGATCGCGGGCAGCGCGCGGCATGAGATGGAAGTAACCGTCAAGCTGGGCGCGATGAAGGACGGTACAATTCGTGCGATTGAAGTCCATGCGCTGTCAAACACCGGCGCATACGGCGAGCACGGACCGACGACCATCGGTCTGGTAGGACACAAGTCCATTCCGCTGTACAGCGGCAAATATGAAGCATTTCGCTTTGTTGCGAATACCGTGTACAGCAATCATCCGAGTGCGGGCGCATATCGCGGCTACGGCGCAACGCAGGGCGTCTTTGCGATGGAGAACACGGTCAATTTGATGGCGCATAAGCTGGGCATTGATCCGGTAAAAATTCGTGAGCACAATATGCTGCACGAGGGAGACATTATGACGGCGTACAACAATGAGACCGCCAATGCCTGCGCGCTGGATCAGTGTATGGCGCGGTGCAAAGAAATGATGGACTGGGACAGCAAATTTCCGGCAAAGACCTTGCCGAACGGCCATATTCGCAGTGTCGGCGTGGCGATGGCGATGCAGGGCAGCTGCATCAGCTTTGTCGATGAGGCAAACGTCACCATCAAGATGAACGATGACGGTTTTTACAGTCTGCTTGTGGGCAGTACAGACATGGGTACCGGCAGTGATACCATTCTGGCGCAGATGGCGGCGGACGTTCTCGAGTGCGATTTGGATGACGTTGTGACATACGGTGTAGATACCGATACCTCTCCGTATGATTCCGGCTCCTATGCATCGTCTACCACGTATCTGACCGGCAATGCCGTCGTCAAAGCGGCGGAGCAGCTGCGCCAGAACATCACGGAGCAGGCGGCAAAGCGTCTGGAATGCCCGAAGGATGAAGTGGCGTTTGACGGCAAAATTCTGACTTGTGTGAGCACGGGCAGCAGCATCACGCTGAAAGAGCTGGCCAATCAGCTGCAGGGCGGTACGGAGGGCTGGCAGAGCGTCACCGCGGGCGGCAACAGTCCGGTATCTCCTCCGCCGTACATGGTCGGTATGGCAGAAATTGATGTGGATCCGGAGACCGGCAAGGTTGTTCCGATTAAATATACTGCCTGCGTGGACTGCGGCACGGTGGTCAACCCGAATTTGGCGCGCGTACAGACCGAGGGCGGCTTGATGCAGGGTCTTGGCATGGCACTGTATGAGGGTCAAAACTACAACGGAACGGGATTCAACCGCATGCGCAACCTGATGCAGTATAAAATCCCGACGCGTATGGATATTCCGGAAATTGAAGTGGATTTCCGCCAGAGCTATGAGCCGACAGGCCCGTTTGGCGCAAAGAGCATTGGTGAAATTGTCATCAATACGCCGTCTCCGGCGATTGCCCATGCCATTTTCAATGCGACCGGCGTGATGCATCATGAACTGCCAATTATGCCGGAGCATGTGTGGCGCGGCATACAGGAAAAGAAACAGCAGGGATGATTGTCTGTATTTTGCTCGCGTCCGGCTTTGGACGCCGCTTTGGGTCGAACAAGCTGCTGTATGAAGTGCATGGAATTCCCATGTATCAGCATGCGCTTCATATGCTGCAGGCGCTGTCTCAGCAGACGATAGACGGGCAGCGCATACAAATCATCGTTGTCAGTCAGTATGCATGCATAGAACAGCACGCACAAGAGCTGGGCATGCGCGCTGTGCACAATGCGGATGCCGCGGAGGGAATCGCGGCATCCGTGCGGCACGGCGTACAGGCGGCGCGGCAGGCGGACTGGCTGGCGTTTTTTACCGCCGATCAGCCGGAGCTGCGGGCGGAAACCGTGCGGGAGTTTCTGACGCGGGCAATACACAGCGGCAAAACACTGGCCTCGGCTGCGTCAAACGGCCAGCCGGGCAATCCAACGCTGTTTTCCGGCGCTTGGCGTGAGGAGCTGTTAAAGCTGTCCGGAGATACCGGCGGGAGAAAAATCATGAAGCGACATCCGGATGAAATCTTTTGGTTTGAGATTCCGGAATCTGAACGCCGCGATTGGGATGTTCCCATATTGACAAACAACGACTGATTCAGTAAACTAAGGCTATAAAGAAGTGACCACGTAAGAACTCGTATTCTTTGGAAGAATGCGGGTTCTTTTTGGAAAAGCGAATGTCTTGAAAAAAACATTCGGAATAAGAGGCACGTATTATGATTTATCCATTTAATAAGAAGCTGCGTTCCAATCCGCGGGTGCGGCTGTATGCGGAGGATGACCGCTTTTTTGGACCGGGAACCAAAGATTTGCTGGCGGGCATTCGAAAAACTGGCTCTGTACAGCAGGCGTGTGCGCAGATGGACTTGTCGTACTCCAAAGGCCGGCATATGATTCGGCATATGGAGGCGGCGCTGGAGACAACACTTGTCGAGCGCACGCGCGGTGGTGCAGGCGGCGGCAGTGCGGCGCTGACGCCGGCGGGAGAGTATCTGCTCGATCAGTTTGCCGCATATGAGCAGGCGATCAAACGCTATGCGCAGCAGCAGTTACAGCAGTTTTTTCCGATAGAGGAACAGGAGGGAGAGCAGACATGAAGCTGATACGAACCGAAGACGCAGTCGGACAGGTGCTGTGTCATGACATCACACAGATTATCAAGGGCGTGACGAAGGATGCCGTGTTCCGCAAGGGACATATCATTCGAGAACAGGATATTCCTGTTTTGCTCCGTGTGGGAAAAGAGCATATTTACATCTGGGAAAATAACGAAAATATGCTGCATGAGAACGATGCGGCAGATGTTCTGCGCGCCATTTGTCAGGGCGAGCATATGCACGCCTCAGAAGCCAAAGAAGGCAAAATTGAGCTGATTGCGGACATAGATGGCCTGCTTATGGTTGACTTGGACGGCTTGCGCCGCGTCAACAGTCTCGGTGAAATGATGATTGCCACGCGTCCTTCCGGCTTTGTCGTCAAAAAAGGCGAGAAGCTGTGCGGCACGCGCATCATCCCGCTGGTCATTGAAAAAGAAAAAATGCAGCGGGCAAAAGAAGCGGCGGGCGAGAAGCCGCTCATTCAGCTGTATCCGCTCAAGAAAAAGACCTTTGGCGTTGTGACGACGGGCAGTGAGGTCGCAAAGGGTCTTATTCAGGACACATTTACCGATGTCATTGTGGAAAAGCTCGGAGAATATGGCTGTACCATGACGGCGCACGTTTGTCCGGGCGACGATGCGGCGGTGATTACGCAGACCATTCAAAACATGCTGGCAAACGGCTGCGACATGGTATTTTGCACGGGCGGCATGAGCGTGGATCCGGATGACAGGACGCCGCTTGCGATTCGCAATACCGGTGCGCAGATTGTTTCGTATGGTGCGCCAGTGCTGCCGGGGGCGATGTTTCTTGCGGCGTATATGCCGGATGGCCGTCCGGTGTGCGGATTGCCCGGCTGTGTGATGTACGCGAAACGGACGATTTTCGATCTGGTTTTGCCGCGCTTGCTGGCAGATGTGCCGGTCACGGCGGAATGGCTTGCAGGACTTGGAAACGGCGGTCTGTGTTTGAATTGTGACGACTGCCATTTTCCGAACTGCGGATTTGGAAAGGGTGTATAAACATGGAACACAAGCTCACGCACATAGACGAAGCGGGAAATGCTGTGATGGTGGATGTTGGAGAAAAGCAAATCACCCATCGAACGGCGCTTGCCCGCGGCGAGATTCATATGAACGAAGCGGCGTTTGCAGCGGTGCGTGACGGCACGGCGAAAAAAGGCGATGTACTCGGCGTTGCACAAATTGCCGGCATTATGGCTGCAAAGAAAACCGCGGACTTGATTCCGCTGTGTCACCGCTTAAATTTGACCAATTGCAAAGTGACGTTCATGATGCACCCAGACCGGAAAGCAATCGAAGTTTGTTGTTTGGCTGCCTGCGACGGCAAGACTGGTGTGGAGATGGAAGCGCTGACAGGCTGCCATATCGCACTGCTGACAATCTATGATATGCTCAAGGCGGCGGACAAACACATGACCATGACGGATATTCATCTTGTGGAAAAGCATGGCGGCCGCAGCGGCGATTTCTCGTATCAGCAGGTGACGCCGTGACCGACCAATTTGGAAGAAATATCAAGTATCTGCGCGTTTCGATTACAGACCGATGCAATCTCAAATGCTTTTACTGTATGCCGCATGGTGCACCGGCGGTACAGCATCGGGACATTCTGCGCTATGAAGAAATTGCGCGAATCGTGCGCATTGCCGCCTCTCTCGGCATCACAAAGGTGCGCATCACCGGCGGAGAGCCGCTGGTGCGCAAGGATTGTGTGCAGCTGATCAAAATGATACGAGAGATTCCGGAAATTGACACGATAGCCATGACGACAAATGGTATCCTGCTGCCGGAATATTTGTCAGAGCTGGTGCAGGCTGGTCTGAACGCAGTGAACATCAGCTTGGATACACTGCAGCGGCAGCGATTCCGAGCGATTACCGGCTGTGATGGGATGCCGGATTGGAAAGCACTGCTGCGCTGCTGCGTGCAGGCGGGGATAACCACAAAAACAAACACGGTTTTGCTGGCGGAAAATCGGGAGGAATGGGCAGAAATTGCCGCGTTGGCACAGGAATTCCCCATTTGTGTCCGATTTATTGAACAGATGCCGCTGGGACAGGGAATCATGGACGAGCAACACACGGCGCAGGCGGTTTTGGAACAGCTTCGCGGCCGATGGAGCGACCTGCGGCCTGCCAAAACACAAGATTGCAGCGCACCGGCGCGATACTATACCAGCGGCAAACTCATGGGAGCCGTTGGCGTCATTGCGCCGATGACCCATCGGTTTTGCAGGTCGTGCGACCGTGTACGGCTGACGAGCACCGGACAGCTCAAGCCGTGCCTGAGCTATGCCACGCATGTTGACGTGCGCGCGCGGTTGCGCGGCGGCGCATCGGATGAGGAAATACAAGAGCTGCTGCGCCAGAGCATCTATCAAAAGCCGGCAAACCATTGTTTCGGCATGCAGACAGATGATGCTGAACGGCAGACGATGAATCGGATTGGAGGATAAGATGGGAACAGTGACGGCTATTTGTATCAGCAAACAGCGCGGTACACCCAAACAGCCGGTTTCCAGTGCACAATTTGTGCCGGATTACGGCATACAGGGTGATGCACATGCGGGAAATTGGCATCGGCAGGTCAGCCTGCTGCAGCAGGAAAAGATTGACGCCTTTCGGGAACGCGGCGTGGCAGTTGCTGCGGGTGCGTTTGGAGAAAATCTTGCGGTGACGGGAATTGATTTTCGCGCCCTGCCGGTGGGCACGCAATTACAGTGCGGCGAAGTTTTGCTGGAAATCACGCAGATTGGCAAAGAATGTCACACGCATTGCGCCATCTATCAGCGTGTTGGAGACTGCATCATGCCGCGGGAAGGCGTGTTTGCCCGCGTCCTGTGCGGCGGCACCATCCATGTCGGCGATGACATGCAATGCATTGCGCGGACACAGCCGTTTGCGTTTCAGGCGGCCGTGATTACATTGAGCGATGCGGGAGCCGCAGGTGCACGAGAGGACAAAAGCGGACCGATGATTGTACAGCGCCTGCGCGAAAGCGGATATGCGGTAATCGAACAGCTGCTGCTGCCGGACGGACGCGAGAGATTGGAACACGAACTCATTCGCTTGTGTGACCAGAGACAGCCGGATTTGATTTTGACGACAGGCGGCACCGGTTTTTCACAGCGAGATGTCACGCCGGAGGCAACGCTTGCCGTGGCAGATAGACAGGTGCCCGGCATTGCCGAAGCCATGCGGGCGGCGTCCATGCAGATTACCAAACGGGCGATGCTGTCGCGGGCGGTTTCCGTCATTCGAGGACGAACGCTGATTATCAATCTGCCGGGCAGCCCGAAGGCGTGCATGGAGACGATGGATGTGTTTATGGATACCATTCCACATGGATTGGGACTTTTGCGCGGGATGGTACACGACTGCGCACGAGCGTAAAATATTTTTTTTCAGAAGGAGTACCATCAAATGAAAAAGAAAAGCAAAGCGATAGCAGCGTTGCTGGCGCTGGCAGTGAGCATGACAGCGTGCCTGACCGGCTGTGGCAGAACAAATACAAACACCAACGCGGATGCCAGTGAAAAGGCCGAACTGGTTGTTTTTGCGGCGGCGTCTATGACCGAAACGCTCAATCAAATTAAGACCGATTACGAAGCACAGCATAAAGACATCACGCTGACGTATAACTTTGATTCCTCCGGTACGCTCAAGACCCAGATTCAGGAGGGCGCGACCTGTGATGTGTTCATTTCTGCTGCGCAGAAGCAGATGGATCAGCTGGACGCTTCCAAGGACAACACAGCCAATCCGGAGCAATTGGATTTCATCAACAGCGACAGCCGCATGGATTTGCTGGAAAATAAGGTTGTGCTGGTCGTGCCGGAAAACAACTCGAAAAACATCAACAGCTTTGATGACCTCAAGAGCAAGCTGGAGAGCGGCGATGTGCTGCTGGCGATGGGCAACAGCGATGTACCGGTTGGTCAGTACACCCAGAAGATTTTGCAGTACTTCGGACTGGATGAGAAGGCACTGGCAGATGCCGGTGAAATCACCTATGGTTCCAATGTCAAGGAAGTGACCACACAGGTTTCCGAGGGCAGCGCAGATTGCGGCATTGTCTACTATACCGATGCATACAGCGCAGGTCTGAAGGTTGTCGGCGAGGCAACCGAGGAGATGTGCGGCAAGACCATCTATCCGGCAGCTGTCATGAAGAACAGCCAGCATCCGAAGGAAGCACAGGAATTCTTGGATTATCTGCACGGCGATGCCGCAACGCAGGTTTTTGAGAAGGTCGGCTTTGTAGCCGTACAGTGAGTATGGATTGGTACCCGTTATATAATTCCCTGCGCATTGCGGGAATCAGTTGTGTGCTGGTGTTCTTTGGCGGCATCTTTTGCGCGTACTATGCGGCGCGGCTGCCGCGTGTGCTCAAAGGAATCTTGGATGTTGTTTTGACCTTGCCGATGGTGCTGCCGCCGACGGTGTGCGGGTATTTTTTGCTGCTGATTTTTGGCGTCAAACGCCCATTGGGACAGTTTTTGACGCAATATGGTATCCAGTTTGTCATGACTTGGTACGGCGGCATTTTGGCAGCGGCATTTGTCTCATTTCCGCTCATGTATCGAACGGCGCGCGGTGCGTTTGAAGCCTTTGATCCGAATCTTGCCTATGCGGGCAAAACGCTGGGACTGTCTAATACCTATATTTTCTGGCGCATTCGGATGCCTGCGTGCAGACAGGGGATTCTGGCGGGAACCGTGCTGACCTTTGCACGCGCACTGGGTGAATACGGCGCGACCAGTATGCTGATTGGATACACGCCGCGAAAAACTGCGACGATTTCCACCACGGTGTATCAGCTGTGGCGCACCAATGATTCCGCCGGCGCGTGGAGATGGGTACTGGTCAATCTTGCCATCAGTACCGTTGTGCTGCTGGCTGTGAATCTGTTGGAAAGCAAACAGAAAAAGGCGGTGAAAGCATGAGCCTGCGTGCGGAGATTCATAAAAAATTGGGAGCATTTTCACTGGACATCTCATTAGAGACACAGGGCGGCGTGCTCGGCCTGCTCGGCGCATCCGGCAGCGGCAAAAGCATGACACTCAAATGCATAGCCGGCATTGAAAAGCCGGACAGCGGATATATTGCGCTGGACGGAACCGTGCTATTTGACAGCAAGCGCGGTATCAATCTTGCACCGCAGCAGAGAAAAGTCGGATATTTGTTTCAGAGCTATGCGCTGTTTCCGCATATGACCGTGCGGCAGAACATCCTGTGCGGATTAAAATGGGAAAAGCGGCGCGAAATCCGCGAGCAAAAATATCGGGACATACTCAAGCTTTTGCAGCTGGAAGAGCTGCAAAAGCATCGGCCGCATCAACTGTCCGGCGGACAGGCACAGCGAACGGCACTTGCCCGCATGCTGGTCAACGAACCGCATTTGCTGCTGCTGGATGAACCGTTTTCCGCGCTGGACAGTCATTTGCGCGAGAAACTACAGATGGAGCTGCGCGAGCTGCTCAAGCGCTACGGGCGGGACGTCCTGCTTGTGACGCACAGCCGAGATGAGGCCTATCATATGTGCGGACAAGTGGCGGTTTTGCATCAGGGAACAGTGCTGACACAGCAGGAGACGCGGGATGTATTTGCGGACCCGCAGTCGGTGCAGGCTGCTGTTTTAACCGGCTGCAAAAACATTGTCTCTGCACAGAAAAGCGGGGAGTATGCCGTATGGGTGCCGGAATGGGGTGTTCAGTTTGAGACGGCGGCACCGGTGCGTGATGGCCTGCGGGCAATCGGTATCCGCGCACATGCGTTTGATCCTGCCGTTTCAAGCAACCGATTTTCGGTTTCGTGGGTCGGAGAGATGGAAGAACCGTTTGAATGGATTACACAATTTCGGTTTGCCAACCAGCAACAGACGGCGGCGCCGGTTTGGCGGCGGTTTTCCAAACGCATTGCGATGGAAAAATATCCTACGCAATTAGGAGTGAGTCCGCAGGACATTTTGCTGCTGTACCATAGATAAAATATGAAAAAACTGCGCTTTCATCTGCGCAGTTTTTTATATTTCGTCGAATTCTGTCTGAAATGCAGAAAAATATGGGATAGCAGAAAAATCTGTGCTATAATACAGTCAACGTTTACAAATTTTTAATAATTACAGGAGGAAATATGGAAAATCAAAAACAGTATGTGACCCCTTATGACTTTAAGGGCAAGCTCCCGCTGAAGCAGGCGATTCCGCTCGGTCTCCAGCACGTGCTGGCGATGTTTGTCGGCAATCTGACGCCGCTGCTCGTCATCATGAGTGCGTGCGCTGCAATCGGAGATGCGCAGTCGTTCATGGCGATTCAGGTTTCTCTGCTGCAGAACGCGATGCTGGTTGCCGGTATTGTAACGCTGGTTCAGCTGTTCTCGATTGGACCGATCGGCGGACAGGTGCCGATTATCATGGGTACCAGCTCCGGATTTATCGGTGTATTCAGCAGCGTTGCCAATGTCATGGGCGGCGGCATTATCGCGTACGGCGCGATGATGGGTGCATCGATTGTCGGCGGTTTGTTTGAGACGGTTTTGGGCGCATTTCTCAAGCCGCTGCGCCGATTCTTTCCGGCAATCGTGACCGGCACGGTCGTATTGTCCATCGGCCTGTCGCTGATCAGTGTCGGCGTCAGCTCGTTTGGCGGCGGTTCCAGCGCAAAGGATTACGGCTCTCTGGAAAACCTGCTGCTGGGCTTGGTCGTTATGATTATCATTCTGGCATTCAAGCACTGCGCAAAGGGACTGGCAAGCTCGTCTTGTATTTTGATTGGCATTATCTGCGGATACATTATCTGTGCAATCATGGGTGCGTGTCTCGACACCACAGCAGTCGGCGCAGACGGCGTGGAATACACCAAGGCTTGGGTGCTCAATTGGAGCAAGGTTGCGGAAGCATCTTGGTTCGCCGTTCCGAAGTTTATGCCGGTCAAGCCAGTTTTTGATGCCCGCGCAATCATTCCGGTTGGCATCATGTTTATTGTAACGGCAGTTGAGACGGTCGGTGATATTTCCGGCTGTATCGAAGGCGGTATGGGCAGAGAGGCAACTGACAAGGAACTGTCCGGCGGCGTTATGTGTGACGGCGTTGGCTCCAGCTTTGCGGCTCTGTTCGGTGTTCTGCCGAATACATCGTTCAGCCAGAACGTAGGTCTTGTGACGATGACGAAGATTGTCAACAGAACAGCACTGGGCTTTGGTGCCATTTTCCTGATTGTCTGCGGTCTGTGCCCGAAGTTGGCTGCATTGGTATCCATCATGCCGCAGAGCGTACTCGGCGGCGCAGCTATCATCATGTTCTCGTCCATCGTGCTCAGCGGCATTCAGCTGATTACCAAGGATCCGATGAGCGCACGCAACATGAGCATTGTGTCGGTTGCTCTGGGTCTGGGCTATGGCTTGGGCGCAAACAGCGATGTGCTGGCAGGTCTGCCGAGCTACATCTCGCTGATTTTCGGCGGCTCCGGCATTGTTCCGGCAGCACTGGTTGCAATTATCCTGAACATTGTTCTGCCGAGAGAAAAGGCTCCGGCAGAGGAGAAGTAAATAGAGTCGGATAAAATAAAATCCCATCTGCATTTTGCAGATGGGATTTTTGTTTACCAGATGCCGGTTTTTCTGCGAAGGGCATAATAGCGGCTGTCATCCATTGCCATGACCTTTTCAATCGGAACCGATTTCCATACCGGCATCTTCATCTTGAACTTTGTCCAGAAGTATGCGTAAATGCCGAGTGCGAGAATGGAAACACCGGCGACTGCCCAAATTATCAGACGCTCGTGCATGTCGTTGGAGATGTAGAAAATCATGTACGAGGTACCGAGAATGCCAATCAGCGGAATGATTGGGCCGAGCGGAATTTTGAAGCTGCGCGGCGCCTTTGGCATCTTCCTGCGCAGAATCAACACGTCGATGTGCGCGAAAATGTACGTAATCATCCAGAAAACCGAGCCGACCAAAATCAAAAATTCAATCATTTCGGAAGAACCGTCCGAGATATACGCGAACAGGAACATGGAGACCGAAATCAGAATGACACCGATATACGGACAGCCGCGCTTGTTGGTCTTAGCGAAAATCTGCGGCAGCATGTTCATCTTTGCCATGCCTTCGCCGATGTGCGCCAGACCGTTGACGCCGGAGTTCTGTGTGCTGACAACGGCAAGCGCTGCAACAAAGGTCATCCAGATTTTTCCGGTGTTGCCGAGCAGTGCTTCGCCGTACAGCATATGCGGTGCAGCGGAATTCATGAGGTCAGCCCACGGGGTGTAGTGATAAAATCCGAGAACCATGATAATCTGCATGACCAAAATGATAAGCAGACCGAGCGACATGCCGAGCGGAACATTTTGCTTGGCGTTCTTTACGTCCTTGGAAATCGGAATCGCAAATTCTGCGCCGATGAACAGCCAGAATGCCGTGGCGGTCATCGAGATGACCTCTCCGGGGCTGGATGCCATGACGGCAGGCTGTTCGACAACCGTGCCGGTACCCAGCTTGAACGCGCCGATCAGACCCATGACGACCATGGAGCCGACGAGCAAAACGGCTACCAAATCCTGTACCTTGGCGAACATATCCACGCCGTATAAATTCGCAACCATGATGAATACCATCATAACTGCCGTGTACACAATGCTTGGAATCGGAAGCGGAATGACCGATGACATCGCATAGGCAAAAATAGAAGCCTCAACACCGGATGACAAAATGTTGCAAAGCAGGTATCCGCCCACCATCGAGATAATGGTGGGGAGAGGTCCCATGCAGGCAAGCGTATATTGCGCCAGACCGCCGGTGATATTCGGCATCAGGGCGTTTAGCTCAGAGAGAGAAGCGATGGTTGTCAGATTGAGCAGACACGCGGCAATCATCGCGCCGATAAAGACAATGCCGATTTCGCCGGCACCCTGTCCCAGTGATACCAGACAGCTGGTCGCAATGACTAAGCCGACAGAAGTGGAAACGACACTGCGGAGTCCTAATTTTTTTTCTTCCATTTGTACATCACCCGATTGTTACAGTGCATCAATGCCTTCGTCGCCGGTGCGCACCTTGATGACGTTGTCGATGGAGTAGACGAAAATCTTTCCGTCACCGATGTGGCCGGTATACAGCACCTGCTTGACTTTTTCTACAATGTTGTCGACGTCTTTGGTCTCTACAACCAGATTGATCTGCTGCTTGGGGAGCAGCGCAATCTCGGCATTTTCCTTGATTGCAAATTCCTTGGTACCTTTCTGAATGCCGCAGCCCATGACCTGCATAACGGTCATGCCGCGCACGCCCAGATGGTTGAGCTCAGACTGTAATTCTGAATATTTGGCAAAGCTCGTGATGATTTCAATTTTCGATAATCCTGTAGCCATATCGGTTCCTCCTGACGGTTATAAATCTGCCATTTCCTGTAAATATTGTTCGGGGGTCAGACCTGCAAATTTGTGGAATTCTTTCACCATGTGAGATTGGTCAAAATAGCCGCTCTTTTGTGCCAGTTCAAAGATGCCCAACTCCTTGTGATGCGCCATTTCGTCCAGCGCGTTTTGAAAGCGGACGATTTGTTCGAACGCTTTGGGGCTGATACCGTGGATTGTTCGGAAGGCACGGCGCACATAGCATTCGGAATAACCGGTTTCCTGCGAAATTTCGCGGATGGAAACCTGACCGTTTGTTTCATAAATGCGCTTGCGGATATAGTGTTCGATGGATGCTTTGCTGTCTTGGCACGTCGCGGAGCGGCTGACCTTTGACAGCATCGTATGAATCTGTGCCGCCTGCTCTTTCAAGGTTTTCGCTTCGCACAGCTGTTCGGCAATATCTGTGCCATAGCAGTCTGTGGGCAGCTCGATATCCGTGTTGACGATGTCATCAATACAGATACCATCCGGCAGAATACACTGACCGGGACGGAACCGGACGCCGAAATAGCGGCAGCTCGCTTCAAATGGCCAGTACTTCATGCGGAGCACCGTCCCGCCGAGAAAGCAGCGGACGCCGTTTGCCCCAATCGCATATGTGAGATCGACACAGCCATCCGGCACTGCGTGAATCGGCAGGGTGGTGGGTTCTTCTTGAAAGATATAATACGAAAAAATATTTTTGTCATGGGACGGGATACTGTGATAGCCTGTCGCGTTTTTCTGCACATACGGCTGCCGCAGATTCATACATATACACCTCTTAAGCCATGTCAGGCTTATCCCACAGAGGCAGCTTTACGCCGATTCCATTTTTTCGTGCATTTCTGTACACTTCATCGCCCCAAGCGATGTCTTCGACCGGCATGCCTCCGACGGAATAAATGATGATGTCATCATCGCTTTCGCGGCCTGAACGTTTTCCTGTAATGACGTCGGAGAGGTCGATAATATCTTCTTTCTTGGCAAGACCTTCGTGCACCAGATCCGTAAACAGAGAACCGACAATACAAACGGTGTCATACGTTGGATATGGATATTCTTCTTCCCATGCCTCGTACAGTCCGTAGTGGTCAACCACCATCTTGGCGCGCTTGGCAACAAACTCGTTGCTGTCAAATTGTGCGGCGGACGGCATGGAAATCAATGCACCCTTTTTAATCCACTCCTCCTTGATGAGTGGGAACGTCGAGGCGTCATTGAGGACGGTCGTGGTAAAGCTGATAATATCGCTGTCTCGAACGGCTTGTTCTTCGTCTTTGCAAATGATGATGTTGGTCAGCTGCGGATACTCGGCTTTTGCCCAAGAAATAAAGTTGTCGAGGGATTTCTGACCGCGTCCCTTGACCTTCAGCGTGTCCAGATGCGGGCAGACTGCCATGAATGCGGCAAGAGAGGTCTTGCCCATGACGCCCGGGCCGATGATGGAAACAATGCGGGAATCCTTGCGCGCCAAGTATTTGGCGCCGACACCCGGAATGCCGCCGGTACGGTAAGAGCTGAGCAGGTTTGCGGACATCAGGGCGAGCGGTGCGCCGGTGTCCTTGTCGTTGAGCATCATCATCAGAATGGAACGCGGAAGTCCCTTCTGTTTGTTCTCAATGTTGGAACCGTACCACTTCATGCCGGCGAGCTGATGGCTGCCGCCGAGATATGCCGGCATTGCCATAAAGCGGCGGTCCGGACCGTTCTTCGGCATGCCCGGAAACTGCGGATGATCCGGAAACATAATCATGCAGCCGTGCGAGTTATGATTCTCGCCGCCCATCATAAAATCGCCCTTGTTTAAGGTGACCAGCAGATCTTCCATGCAATCAACACATTTCGCCATGTCCTTGACGCCGGCTTTGATCATGTCCGGTTCGGACAGGTACAGAAAATCTATTTTGGTATCCTTGGTATCCATAGTGATCCTCCTTCACATACTTGCAAAGAAGAAAAGGCGCCAAATGAAGAATCATTTGACGCCTTTGTCTTCTATTAATCTAGCACAATTCTCACGCGGATGCAAGTGCTTTATGCTTTCTTTTATTGTCTACATTGTACAAGGTTTCGCGCAGCTTGTCTTGTAAAAAACGATACAGCGATTATTTGTTTGGCATAAACCGATTTGGAGCCAGCGCGCTGATGTCTACCACTGTCGGTTCTCCATGCAGAATCTGCGACAGCATGTAGCCGACAACCGGTGCTGTGCCGAAGCCGTGACCGGTGAAGCCGCAGGCGACAGTAAGACCTTCGGCATCCGGACAGTTGCCGATGAACGGCACGCCGTCAAATGCGTTGTCCAGCCAGCCGCACCAGCTGCGCACGACTTTTGCCTCTGCCAGCTGCGGGATATAGCCCATCACGGCGCGGCAGCTCGCGGATAGTGTCATTGAATTGGTGTACAGCTTGGATGGGTCATCCATGTCAGTGACTTCTTCATAGCCGCATTCGGAGCCAAAGACAAACGAGCCGTGGTGCGCCTGATGCCCGTAAAAATCGGCATCCGCCGTGCCGAGCATGATGTCAAACATGTGCGGCTCCATCTCTGTGACGAACATTTCGTCAATCAGGCGGGTCATTGGTAAATCCACACCGACAGAACGGGCGATGGCGCGGCTTTCGTATCCGGCTGCGAGCAAAATCTGTTCGGCCTCCAGCACGGTGCCGTCCTGCAAAACGACCTGCCGAACCTTGCCGCGTATCTTGCGCAGCATCGCAACTGGCGCATCGGTAAAGAACTGTACGCCAAGCTCCAGCGCGCGCTTGTAGTATCCGAGCGTTGTGGTCAGCGGGTTTGCATGACCGTCTGTCGGACACCAGCTCGCGCCGATAATATCCTTGGACAGATAGGGACAAAGCTCCTGCACCTCTGCTGCATCGACCATTTCTACGCCCAGACCGACGGATTGCGCATTGTCTGTCAGGGTTTGCAGCTTTTTGAGGTGGGTTTCGGTTTTGCCGAGGCGCAGATTGCCCTTCTGCGTGTATTCAACATCAACGCCCAATTCTTCGGACAGTGTCGGCCAGAAATGCTGAATGCCGTACATGGCGTAGGGCAATTCGCGCACATCGCGGCCGGACTGGCGGACACCGCCGCCGTTTCTGCAGCTGCCGCCGTGTCCGATGCTCTTGGTAGCCTCCAAAACGATGACTCGTTTGGTTCCGGACTTTGCCAGATAATAGGCTGCGGCGCATCCGACGATGCCGCCGCCGATAATGATTATATCTGCTGTTTGACTCACGGTTTGCCACCGTCCTTTCCTAAAATCTGCATTTCCATCGGACGCATCGGGGCACGAGCGGAAGCGGGCTCTACATAATCCGGTGCTTCGTGCAGCTCCGCTGCCATAATTGCTTTGACGAGCTTTCCGCAGGTTTGTCCCTGACATAAGCCCATGCCGTTTCGCAGATACCGCCGCATTTCTTCTATCGTAAAAATGCCTTCGTGTACGGCGCGGCGGATTTCGCCGCGGGTCACTTCTTCGCACCGACACACCAGAAAATTATCGTCTGCGCCGGGGATAAATGGGCCAATCTCTTGTAATTTTGCCTGAATATCAATCATGAGTTATGCCTCCTCCGCGCGATAAAAACGGGCGCTCATCAGCATATTGCTTGGAACCTTGATGGTGAGCAGATTGGTGTGGTCAAAGGCGGGACTGGTGCGAACGTTTGTGACTTCGCAGGCACAGACCGCCTTGCCGTTTCTGCCGTATGCGATGCCGTGATCGCCGACTTTTGGCAGCGGGAAAAATTCATACGGCATGGTGACCTCGCCATAGCCCGGTTCTACTTCCTCTTCGATTAAGAAAATTGCCTGTCCGGAACACGATGCGACGCACATGCCGCAGCCGATACATGGATGTTCCTCATCGACAACTGGCAGAGACGTGATGTTGCTGCCGATTTTGATACAGCCTTTGCGGCAGGCGTCCTGACACGGGTTGCACGGGATGTTCTGCGTGCACTCAATGACCGGATGGATGCGGCGCTGCTTGGTGACGCCGGGAAATCGTTCGATTTCATCGTCTGCGACAAAACCGTGTGCCAACAGATTGGAAGAAATATCAATGCCTTCCTCGGTCTTTTGGATGTTCTTGCCGCGGTTTTTCGGAGCGAACATGCCCTGTCGCAGGGTGTCCAGCTGTGCTTCCAATTCTGCCTTTCGGCTCTCTTTTTCTTTCTGTGTGGCAAAGCCGAGATAGGCTGCCATAGCGATGCCGCTGATGCGACCTTCAATCATTGCGGAGCTTGCTTCCTCGATGCCGGAGACATCGCCTGCGGCAAACACGCCCGGCTGGCTGGTCTGTCCGTCTGCATCGCAGGCCGGTACATAGCCGCCCTTGGTGTCCAACATGCTGCAGCCTGCCTGACTGAGCAGCTGAGACATCGGAGACAGACCGACGGCCAAACAAATAATATCGACATCGAAATGCTTTTCCGTGCCGGGAACAATCTTCCAATCCGGTCCGACCTGACCGATTGTCACGCCGGTCACACAGTCTTTGCCTTCCGCCTCTACAATCGTGTGGGACAGATAGAACGGAACGCCGCAGCGGGCGACCTTCGCGGCGTGCACGCCGTAGCCGCCGATACGCGGCGCGGCATCACACAGAGCAACGACGTCACAGCCTGCCTGCATGAGCTGGAAGCTGACGACCAAGCCTACATTGCCGGAGCCCAGCATGAGCACGCGCTTACCCGGCAAAATATGATGTAAATTCATCATGGTCTGTGCGGCACCGGCGCCGATGACGCCCGGCAGTGTCCAGCCCTTGAAGTTGACCATGTTTTCTGAAGCGCCGGTTGCAATCAAAATGCTGTCGCCCTTGTAGTGCTGCAGCTGCTCGCCGACGCGAACCGTGATTTCCCGATCCGGATACAGGCCGACAACAGCGGCATTCAGAACGACTTCCACGCCGTACTGCTCTGCTTCCGCGAGCAGCTCTTTGCCGATTTGAAAGCCGCGGATTTTTGCCTTGTGCTCTTTTGAGCCAAAAAACTTATGAATCTGCTTAAACAGCTGACCGCCCGGCTTTGCGTTTTCATCGAATACAATGGGCTTGACGCCATGCTTGGCTGCTTCGATCGCGGCGGATAAACCTGCAGGGCCAGCGCCCACGACAATCATATCATATCGTTTGATTTCCATTGTTCACACCTCTTTTTTCGCCTGAACACCGTATTGCGTCTGTACATGCATGCCTGCGGCAAGCGGGGTAATGCAGGTACGAACATTGGGCTTTCCGTCTACAATCATGACACAGTCGGTACATCTGCCGATGGCACAAAATACGCCGCGCGGTTCGTGTTTTTTTGCGGTATAGCGGTGAACCATCACGCCGTTTACTTTTAACGCTGCCATAATCGGCTCTCCTTCGATACCCTCCAGAGGATTTCCGTCATAATAAAACGTGACTTTCCGACCCTCCGGACTCTCTCCTAAAATCGGATGATTTTGAATTCGATCCATCCTCTGTTCCTCCTCGGTATATCTGTTGAAATCAAAAAGGCGTCGATCAGGGCTTGTTCCTGACCGACGCCTTTGTCTTAGCTTGTCTCTTAGTATAGAGACTGCAAGATAAATTGTCTTGTAAAAAACGATACTATTTGTCTTGTTTATCAGCGAAGGGCGGAACAGTGCCGTCCGATTCGATGAAAACACGCGTGTATTCTTCCGGCAGCGGAACGGCGGAATCTGCAAGTAGCAGAGATTCCTTCTTTGCTTTGCTCAGGTGCTTGAGCTTGTATTCCAGTCGGGATGCCGCTGCGCGGTCGGCGCTGCGCCAAGCGGCTTCCATGCGTACGGGACGGTGCACGGCGGTATATTTTGCGCCGCCGGACAGCTTGCCGCAATGCTGGGCAAAGCGGCGGGCGGGATCGGTTGTGATGCCTGCATAGAGCGAGTGATCTTCACAGCGCAATAGATAGGTATAAAACATGCGTCAGCTCCTTTTTGCGAGATGCACTCAGTATAGCACATCGAAAGATGACAAATACAACAAAACAAAACGGAACAAAGCACGTTGTTTTATTAACAATGACGATAAAGTGCAAACTTATGACGGAAAAGTGAAAGACTTTACAGTGCGAAAGATGCTATACTGATGCCAGCAAGAAAAGGAAGCATACGAAAAGGTATTCGTGCATTTTAAAATGCAAATTATGGAAAATTTTGTCGTATTATGGCATGAAATGCGGAGAAAGTGAGGCGGAAAAATGAAAATGAAAAAGGCGTTTGCTGCTATCTTAGCGGGAACAATGTGTGCCGGCATGCTGGTGGGCTGTGGCACATCGCAGGCGACACAGAGCGATTCGAAAACAGACCGTGCGGTCAAAGTATCCGATTATGACGGCGAAATCACCTTGGTCATTGCAACAAAAGATGAATTTTTGGGAACATTGGATAATGCTGTCAAAGCTGCCGCTGAAATCAATAATGTAGAACTGCATTCCGTGGATTGCGGCGCAGATCAGGATAAACAGAATGATGCGGTGCGTGCGGCGGCAGAAAATGGAGTGGATGCGCTGATTGTCAATCTGGCGGATGACAGCCGCGCACAAGATGTCATAGATGCGGCGGGAGATATTCCGATTGTATTTGTTAATCGCTGCCCGAAGGATACGTCTTTGCTCAATGACACCCATGTATATGTCGGTTCGGATGAGTCCACCTCCGGCGTGATGCAGGGCGAATTGCTGGCAGATGCGCTGAAAAAAGATGGACAAACTGAGGCACATTACTTTATGCTGAAGGGTACGGAAGGACTGCTGCACACAATGGCACGTTCGGAGGATGTTATTGAGACGCTGCAGAAAAACGGCATTACCGCCGAAGAAACCATTCCGGCGATTGACTGTGATTTTTCGCGCAGCGTAGCAATGGAAAAAGTCAATGCGCTGCTTGCAAACGGCGCGGATTTCTCCAAGGTGGATACCATTATTTCCAACAACGATGATATGGCGCTTGGTGCGATTGAAGCACTGAAACAGGCGGGTGTGGATACATCCAAGATGAAAATTGTGGGTATCGACGGCACTCAGATCGGCCTGCAGGCAATTTTGGACGGCGATATGACGGCGACCGTATTCCAGAGTACGTCGGGACAGGCGGCGGCATCGCTGCAGGCGGCAATCAACTTGGCGTCGAAAGAAAAGGTCAACACCGGTATTTCGTACCAGCTGGAAGATCACACCATTTGGGTTCCATTTGAAAAGGTTACGGAGGACAATGTCGGGGACTATTATTAAACCATCTGCATTTAAAAAAACTCTCGCTTCGGCGAGAGTTTTTTTCAGCGGCGATACCGCTTGATAAATGGGAGATCCATGCAGAGCATGACGAGAAAAGCGATACCGGCAAACAGCAGGAGATAAACAGTATGTCTGCCGCGTGCCCATTGCGACAGAATCATGAGCGGAGAACCGGCGGATGGCAATTGCAAAAACATGTAATTGACGTGAAACTGTGTATCAAACCAGTATATGGGCGGGATAACGCAGCACAGAAACAAGAGCGGCTTCCAAATGGCAGACAGCCGCGGCACAATTTCACCGGCGGCAGTTTGTGCCACAATATATAAGACAAGGAGCGCGTGCGCCAAGAAACTGTGCAGCGAGACAAAACTGAAAAACGGATACATCGTCCAGTCCGGAAATACCAACGCACAGCAGGCGCCCGGCAAACATAGTGTATAGAGCGTCTGGCTGAGCCAGTCCGGTTTCCACAGGCTGTGCAAAACACAAAGATAGACGGCAAGCCCGCACAAATGCAACGGCAATTCATAGATGGATAATCCGCCCATGCGCCAGTACACAGCATACCGCAGCATATCTGCCAGAAAGAGGAGCAGACCAAGTGTGCGTGCGCATCGTCGGCGCTTCCGATCCGGCAGTTTTTTATACCATCGTGCGCCGAACAGACAAAACAGCAGGATGGCGGCAAGTATACACAGGTGCGGTGCAGAAAACAACGAAAAGCCGACACCGCGCGGCAGATGTGACGCATACGTGAAAAACATGGCAGCTGTCCTCCGTGAAAAAAATCCGCCCTGCAGGAGCGCAGGACGGATTTGCACTTATTTTTTAAACGGCCAAATCTCAAATCCGAGTTTTTTGCGCGTGCGGCGATACACAAAGTATACCCACAGCGTTGGAATGTTAGTCACAAGAAAAGAAAGAATTACTGTGACAGTCATGGCGATCACGCCGTATCCCTGTGCCTGCATCGTTTCCACAACAGAGGGAATCGACTTGACGATGGAAAAGAGAGAGAGAACGAGAAAAGCGGCAGGCATGCCAATGCCCGCATATTTGGACGGACGCTTGGCGAGCATGCGTTCAAAATACCAAAGACCAAGCGCAATGACAGCCAAAACAATGAAACTGCCGATGAGAGCGGGTACGATAGTCAAAACAGAAACCCTCCTGTTATTCCGAAAGCTCCAGCATCTTCAAGATAATGGAAGCGGAGGTGTGTGCAGCTTCATCAATAAAATTGTCATACGATGTATCGGCGGCATCATCGGCAGCGTCCGACATGGTGCGGATGACCAGATACGGCTTGCGGTACATATAAGCTGCATGGCCGATGGCAGCACCTTCCATTTCAACACAAGCCGGTGTGTACCGTTCGTTGATGGACTGCTTGACAGCGGCGTCGTTGACAAAGACATCGCCGGAGACAATGCGGCCGCGGCGCCAGCGGTGTTCCATTTCCGGAAGTGCCTGACAAGCCCGTTCACACAGAGAAATCAGCGAAGAATCTGCTGGGAAAAACGCGCGCTTCGGATAATACTTGAGCATCACTTCGTCCTGATCGTGGAAACCGACCTCATCGCTGATGACAATGTCAAGAATTTTGAGTCCGTGCGCCATTGCGCCGGCAATACCAATGTTTATGATGCAGTCTGCTTCAAACTGGTTCATGACAGCCGCTGCGCAAACAGCAGCGTTCACCTTGCCGACGCCGCAGCAGACAAGAACAATTTGCTCCCGACCGACTGTGCCCTCATAAAATACGGTTCCGAACAAGGGCGTTTCGGATGTGATGGTCATCTTGCTGCGAATTAGATCGACTTCTGCGTCCAATGCGCCGAGAATACCCCATTTCATAGTGATAATTTCCTTTCTGATTGAAAAATTCGTGTATCTCTATTATAAAAAGCGGACTTGCATTCGTCAATGCAAATTCGTATAATGGAGCATGAAAACATTGCACATAAAAAGGAGCGGAACAATATGAAGCGCATTGCAAGCTTTTGTATCAATCACGATACGTTGACAGAGGGTATGTACACTTCGCGCGTAGACGGCGACGTTGTGACATATGATATTCGCATGGTAAAACCGAATCACGGTGTATATTTGGATCCGCCGGCGGCGCATACATTTGAACACTTGTTTGCTACCTATGTAAGAAACACAAAGTATAGCGATGAAGTTGTATACGTAGGCCCGATGGGCTGCCGCACGGGATTCTATTTCCTTGTTCGCGATACCATGGGTCAGGATACAGCGATTCAGCTGGTAAAAGAAACCATGCAGTTTGTCTGCGAGTTTGAAGGAATCATTCCGGGTTCTGCAAAGGAAGAGTGCGGCAATTATCTTTCTCACGATTTGGAAGGCGCAAAGCGTATTGCAGAGAAGATGAGAACGGTTCTGAAAGACTGGACGCCGGAACAGTTGACCTATCCGGAATAAACATCTGAACTTTTTTGAAAAACTTCCCAAAAAGTGTTGACAAGTGTCGAGAAAAATGATATCCTATTCAGGCACTCGACGAGAGCGCGAACGTCAAATGAATGAAAAGCAATGATCGGAAGAAAAAAGTGCTTGACAGGATGGCGAAAACGTGCTAAACTAATTGAGTTGCAGCCGAGAAATCGGTTGAAACACATCAAAATATGTTTGAAAAAGAAATGAAAAAAGTTCTTGACAAACCTCTGAAAATGATGTAAAATGAATAAGCTGCTCAACTGAGTAGCGAAAAACATTGCACCTTGTAAATTAAACAACGTAACTTGAACGAATTACAAACCTGAAATTCTTTTGAAGTTTATACTCAGAAAGAGAACCGGGCGCTGTAAAACCGGTATAGAAATAACAGCAAGCCAGCATATAGCTGAAATTTTTGATTATAACGAGCTATGCTCGTAATAATACAATTTTTTAGAGAGTTTGATCCTGGCTCAGGATGAACGCTGGCGGCGTGCCTAACACATGCAAGTCGAACGAAGCACTGAGACTTCGGTTTTTGTGCTTAGTGG